>NZ_CP092968.1:3346000-3648000 GCF_027571405.1 Methylocystis parvus OBBP | reverse complement strand
GCGGCGCCCCGAGCGCGACGCCGCTCGTGAAATAATAGACCATCTGCGCGACGACGCGCGCCCAGTTGATGGAATTGACGCCCGCGAGACAGACGCGTTCGCGGAAAGTTTGATTGCGGAAGAGGCGCTTCAGGATGTTCTGCGCATCGTCGAACGTGCCTTGAAGCGCGATCGTATGGACATTCTCGTCCGCGACCGTCGTCATCTGCCTGCGCTGCACGTCGGAGACGCGGCCATGCGGATAGAGGATGAAGACGTCGACGCGCGGCAGGCCGCGAAAGGCCTCGATCGCCGCCGCGCCCGTGTCGCCGGAGGTCGCGCCGACGATGGTCGCGCGCAAATTCCGCTTTTCGAGCACGTCATTCATCATGCGGCCGAGCAACTGCATCGCCAGATCCTTGAAGGCGAGCGTCGGGCCGTGAAAGAGCTCGAGCACGAAGAGGTTGTCTGCAATCTGCGTCAGCGGCGCGATGGCGCGATGGCGGAAGCTCGTATAGGCCGCCGCCGTTTGGGCGGGCAGCGCGGCGCGCGACGCCTCCTCCGTCAGAAACGGCGCGATGAGGCGCGCGGCGGCGTCCGCATAGGGAACGCCCGCAAGCGCGGCGATGTCCTTTGGCGCCACATGCGGATAGGCGAAAGGCGCGTAGAGGCCGCCATCCGTCGCAAGACCGGCCAGCAGGACGTCGTCGAAAGCAAGCTGCGCGGCTTCGCCGCGCGTCGAGAGATAACGCAAATTTTCAATCCGTCAGGCAGGGGACGCGAGAGCGGCGCGTCGTATTCCTTTCATAACATATTCGCGCCCGCCGCAAGCGCTCGCGGGTGTATTGCTCAAGGGTCGCGGCTCAAGCGTCGCGGCCCAGGCGTCCGCGCGCGAAAAGCGCGAAAATCACGAGAAGCGCGGCCGCCAGGGAAAACCAGGTGAAGGCGTAAGAGAGATGGTTGTTGGGAAATTCGGGCGCCGTCGCGACCAGGCGCGGAAAGCCGTTTGTCCCGGCGCTGGAGGGCCCTTCCAGCGTCAAAGCGAAGGGGGCGGCCTCAGCGAGGCCGAGAGTGGCGGCGACCGCCGCGGGATCGCGCGTGTACCAGATGCGGCGCTCGGGCGCGTCGGCGGGCGTGAACATGTTGCGCGCCTGCGGCGCGCGCAGGAGACCGGATATTTCAACTTCGCCCGAAGGAGGCGCGCGACCCGCGGCGTCCTCCACCCTGGAAGCCGGAACGAAGCCGCGTTCGACCAGCAGCGCGCCGCCGGAAGACAATGCGAAGGGCGTCGCGACCATATAGCCCGGCTCGAGACCGAAGCCCTCGGGCGCCTTCATGAATATGAGCGCGTCGCGCCCCTGGAGATAACGGCCCCGCGCCTGAACATGGGTGAATTCATAGTCGGCGGACGGCGTGGCCGCCCATTGGCTGCGTTCGGGGAGCGGCTGCGCCGGCGCGCGCGCGCGCGCCTCGACCCGTGCGATGAGCGCTTCTTTTTCGCCGAGGCGACGCACTTGCCAGGCGCCGAGGCTGACGAGCAACGCAAAAGCGAGCGCGGTCGCGACCGCCGGCCACAACAGCGCCCGCGCGCCGGATCTCATGATTCGCGGCGGCCTTCCTCGGCCTTATTGAAATATTGCAGGGCGATCAGCAGCCCCTTGGTCGGCCGCAACAGGCCGATGCAGACCAAAGCCGAGAAAGGGAGAAAGATGAGCGCGTGGACCCAGTAGGGCGGCTGATGGACGACCTCGATATACCAGGCCAGCCCGACAATGATGAAACCGGCGATCGTCATGACGAAAATCGCCGGCCCGTCGCCCGTGTCGGCGAAGGAGAAATCCAGGCCGCAAACCTCGCATTTCGGCGCGACGGATAAGAGGCCCTTGATCATATGGCCCTTGCTGCAACGAGGGCATCTCCCCAGAAGACCGTCAATATAGACCTGCGCCGGAGGATAAATCTGCTCTTCCGCCATCTTCATGCTCACTGTCACAAGAAAACGGCCACGGCGGCGCCGTGACCGTCGATATTCATCTGTGAGGCCCGTCGGAACAGGCGCGCCCGGCGCTTACTCGACCATGCCGCCCCAGTTGCCCCACACATATATGCAGCAGAACAGGAACAGCCAGACCACGTCGACGAAGTGCCAATACCAGGCCGCGAATTCGAAGCCGAGATGCTGCTTGGAGGTGAAGTGGCCCCGATAGGCGCGCAGCAGGCAGACGATCAGGAAGATCGTGCCGACGATGACGTGGAAGCCGTGGAAACCGGTCGCCATGAAGAAGGTCGAGCCGTAATTCGTGGCCGCCGGATGCGCCGGATCGAAGGAGAAGGCGAAGGGCGCGTGAGCATATTCGTAGCCCTGCACGGCCGTGAAGAAGAGGCCGAGGCCGATCGTCGCGAGCAGGCCCTTCTTGAGCTGGTCGCGGTCGTCATGCAGCAGGCCGTGATGCGCCCAGGTGAGCGTCGCGCCCGAGGTGAGCAGGATGACGGTGTTGAGCAGCGGCAGCTTCCACGGGCTCAGGACTTCCATGCCCTTGGGCGGCCACACGCCCTGGAAGAGCTCCGTGCGCGTCACCTGCCAGATGTCGTCCGGGAAGATGGACGAGTTGAAGAAGGCCCAGAACCAGGCGACGAAGAACATCACCTCGGAAAGGATGAAGAGGATCATGCCGTAGCGGTGGTGCAGCTGCACGACCGGCGTGTGGTGACCTTCGATCTGCGCCTCGCGCACGATGTCGCTCCACCAGGCGTACATGACGCCGAGGATCGACGCGAAGCCGGCGAAGAACAGCATGCCGCCCCAGGTCTGGCCGAAGATCGGCGAACCCTTGTGCTGCGCCATCCACATGATCGCGCCAATGGCGGTGAAGAGCGCGGCGAAGGCGCCCGTGATCGGCCACGGACTCGGATCGACGAGATGATAATCGTGTTGAGGTTTCGCGTGTCCGTCGGCCATTTCTTTATTTCCTCGTCATTCGCCGGTCGCCCGGCGTGTTCCAGGTTTGCGCTTACCCCTGCGCCGCCAGGGGTCAGGATTTTGGCTTCTGTCCGGCCGCCTCGCTCGTCTTGGCTTTCGAGGGTGTCCTGGTCGGATAGAAGGAATAGGAAAGCGTGATCTCCTCGACCCTGCGCATCGCCTCGTCTTTCTCGAGCGCGGGATCGAGGTAAAAAACCACCGGCCATTCAGCCGTCTCATGCGGCGCGAGGCGCTGCTCGTCGAAGCAGAAACAGGCGACCTTCACGAAGAAGGCGCCGGCCTGATCCGGACTGACATTGTAAGCCGCCTGCCCGCTCGTCTCTTTGTCGGAATTGTTGACGACCTTGTAATAGACGGTCGTCGTCTCGCCGGTCCGCAGCGAAATTTTCGCGACCTCGGGCTCGAATCGCCAAGGAAGGTCCCGCGCGACATTGGCGTCGAAACGCACGGTCAGACGCCGCTCGCCCTGCTTCGTGGCGTTGGCCTTGGCGATCTGGGGCGTGCCGCCAAAGCCGGTCGCGGCGCAGAAAGCGCGATAGAGCGGAACGGATGCGAAGGAGAGGCCGAGCATGCCGACCGAGCCGACGACGAGCGCCGCGGCGATGGCGCGCGGGCTTTTCTTGTTCGGACGATCGGGTTCGGTCATCTCAAAACTGCCGGTTGGCGACGGCGCCGCCGAGCCTGACGAGCGTGACGGCGTAGAACAGCATGGCGAGCAGCGCGACGGTGATCCCGATCGCGATGTTGCGGGCGCGGCGGCTCTTCGCCTGCTCGGGCGTCAGAACGACTCCGTCTTCCGGCGCCGCCTCGTCTTGTCTCTCTATGCTCATCTCATGTCCCCTTAGACGACGCCGGCGAGATGCAGCGCGCGTTCGCCGACAATGATCAGGAACAGCAGGAAGAGATAGGAAATCGAGAAAAGGAACAGTTTCAGCGAGGCGCGGCGGGCGGCGTCGCCCTCGCGCCGGCGATAGACCTGCACGGCGAGCCAGAGCAGATAGGAGCCGGCCGCCGCCGACACGACGCCATAGACCGGCGATGCGAAGCCCAGAAGCCAGGGGGCTGCGCCCAGCGGCGCCAGCAGGATCGAATAGACGAGGATTTCCGTGCGCGTGCGATCCGGGCCGTGGACATTCGGCATCATCGGCACGCCGGCGCGGCCGTAATCGTCATGCTTCATGATGGCCAGCGCCCAGAAATGCGGCGGCGTCCAGATGAAGATGATGGCGAAGAGAACGACGCTCGCGAGGCTGATATCGCCGGTTGCGGCCGCGTAGCCGACCATGGGCGGAAGCGCGCCGGCGGCGCCGCCAATGACGATGTTCTGCGGCGTCGAGCGCTTCAGCCACATCGTGTAGATCACGACATAGAAGAAAATGGTGAAGGCGAGCAGCGCGGCGGCGAGCCAGTTTGTGGCGAAGCCGAGGGTGAAGACCGACAGCATTGCGAGCACGAGACCGAAGGCCAGCGCCGATTCCGGCTCCATGCGGCCCGCAGGGATGGGGCGCGTCGCGGTGCGGGTCATGACGGCGTCGATATCGGCGTCATACCACATATTAAGGGCGCCCGACGCCCCCGCGCCGACCGCGATCGCGAGAAGCGCCGTGAACGCGATGAACGGATGCGGCGGAACCGGCGCGAGCAGGATGCCGGCAAGCGCCGTCAAGACGACAAGCGACATCACGCGCGGCTTCAACAAACGGAAATAATCCGAAGGCGCCGCGACGGGAATGCGCGGGGCGAGTTGCGTGGCCTTGGCGTCGTCGAGATAGCTCATCGCGCGGATCGCTCTAGAAGGGACATATACGCGGCGGGACGGTCGCGTCCTTTACAGGCGGCCGGCGCGAAGGAAATTCGCGCCGGCCGTTTTCGTTACTGGTGGCCGGGGCCGGAGATGCGCGGCAGCACCTCGAACTGATGGAAGGGCGGCGGCGAAGGCAGCGTCCATTCCAGCGTCGTGGCGCCGACGCCCCAAGGGTTCGCGCCCGCTTCGCGCTTCTTCACGAAGGCCTCGATGACCGCATAGAAGAAGATCAGCATGGACAGGCCGCCGATAAACGCGCCGATCGACGAGATGTAGTTCCAGAGCGCGAAAGCGTCCGGATAGTCGATATAGCGGCGCGGCATGCCGGCGAGGCCAAGGAAGTGCTGCGGGAAGAAGGTGAGGTTGATGCCGATGAACAGCACGATGAAGTGAAACTTCGACAGGGTCTCGTTGTAGAGATAGCCGGTCATCTTCGGGAACCAGTAGTAGAAGCCCGCGAAGACGGCGAAGACGGCGCCGAGCGACATCGTGTAGTGGAAGTGCGCCACGACGAAATAGGTCTCGTGGAGCTGACGGTCGGCCGAGGCGTTCGCCAGAACGACGCCGGTGACGCCGCCCATGGTGAACACGAAGATGAAGCCGATCGCCCACACCATCGGCGCGCGGAACGAGATCGAGCCGCCCCACATCGTCGCGATCCAGGAGAAGATCTTGATGCCCGTCGGCACCGCGATCACCATGGTGGCGAAGACGAAGTAGCGCTGCGCGTTCAGCGACAGGCCGACCGTATACATGTGGTGCGCCCACACGATGCAGCCGAGGAAGCCGATGGCGACCATCGCATAGGCCATGCCGAGATAGCCGAAGACCGGCTTTTTCGAGAAGGTCGACACGATATGGCTGATCAGGCCAAAGGCCGGGAGAATCAGCACATAGACTTCCGGATGGCCGAAGAACCAGAAGAGATGCTGGAACAGCAGCGGATCGCCGCCGCCCGCCGGATCGTAGAACATGGTGCCGAAGTTGCGGTCCGTCAGCAGCATGGTGATCGCGCCGGCGAGAACCGGAAGCGTCAGCACCAGCAGGAAGGCCGTCACCAGCATGGCCCAGGCGAAGAGCGGCATCTTGTGCAGCGTCATCCCCGGGGCGCGCATGTTGAAGATCGTGGTGATGAAGTTGATCGAGCCGAGGATCGACGAGGCGCCGGCGAGATGCAGCGCCAGAATCACGAAGTCCATCGCCGGACCCGGATGGCCGATATTGGACGACAGCGGCGGGTAGAACACCCAGCCGCCGCCAAAGCCCATCATGCCCGGCGCGCCTTCGACGAACATCGACAGCACCAGCAGCACCAGCGACACCGCCAGGAACCAGAAGGAAATGTTGTTGAGGCGCGGGAAGGCCATGTCCGGCGCGCCGATCATGATCGGCACGAACCAGTTGGCGAAGCCGCCCATCAGCGCCGGCATGACCATGTAGAAGATCATGAGCACGCCATGCGCGGTGATGAAGACGTTGTAGAGATTCTTCGCCGGATCGAGCCCCATGGACGGATCCGCGTGGTTGATCAGCTTGGCGAGGCCCGGGAACACGTTGATGCCCGGATACATCAACTCGGCGCGGATGCCGATCGACATCAGCAGGCCGACCATGCCGCCGATCACGGCGAGGATCAGGTAGAGCGTGCCGATGTCTTTATGGTTCGTGGAGAAGAGAAAGCGGCGCAGCCCCGTGGGATGGTCATGCGCTCCGGCAGTCGAACTCGCCATCGTTTTTTCCTCGATGCTTATGTTGTCTTGCGTCGGCGTCAGCGAGCCTGCTCGCTCGAGGCGAGGCGCGTCGGTGACTCGGCGGCGGCGAACTTCTTTTTCGAATCGGCCAGCCAAGCGTCATATTTGTCGCGACTGACGACGCGGATCGCCATCGGCATGAAGGCGTGGTCCTTGCCGCAGATCTTGGAGCATTGACCGTAATAGACGCCCTCTTTCTCGGCCTTGAACCAGGTTTCGTTCAGGCGACCCGGCACGGCGTCCATACGGACGCCAAAGGCGGGAATGACGAAAGAGTGGATCACGTCATTGGCGGTGATCTGAAGTTTCACCACCTCGTTCACCGGAACATAGGCCTCGTTGTCGACCGCGAGCAGACGCGGCTCGCCGTCCTTGAGTTCGTTCTCGGGCTTCATGAGCTGATCGAAGCCGAAGCCGCCGCCCTGATCTTCCGGATATTTATAGGACCAGTACCACTGATTGCCCGTGACCTTGATGGTGAGCTTCGATTCCGGGATCTCGACCTGATGGGCGAGAATGCGGAAGGAGGGGATGGCGATCGCGACCAGGATCAGGATCGGCGCCAGCGTCCAGACGATCTCGAGGCCGGTATGGTGCGTCAACTTCGAGGGAACCGGATTGGACTGCTCGTTGTAGCGCCAGGAGACATAGAGGAGCAGACCCAGAACCGACAGGGCGATGAAGGTGATGATCGGAAGCAGCAGCGCGTTGTAGAACGCCTGCGTCTCGCGGCCGACCTCGGTGACGGTCGCCGGGAGGCCGATGCCGCCGGGGGTCGGCTGACCCTCGACCTGCGCATAAGCGAAGCCGGCGAAGAGGACGACCGGAAGCGCGACGGCCGCCGCAAGCGCTCGGCCAGAAAGGTAGTTTCGATTGCCCGTAGACATGCAGGTCGCCTTTCGCACCTTCTCGTCAGTCAGTTCTGGTTTTTATGCAATTTTCGGACGCGCTTCCGCCGCCGTGAGCTTTCGCCCGACATGGCTCGGTTCAACCACAAACGCATGCCCCGCGCAATTGCTGCGACGCCATATTTTAACTGACAAAAGGTCGCGCCGCCCGCGATCCGGCAAGGCTGCGGCGCCCGTGCGGAAGCGACGCGCGGCGGCCCGCTGGCTTGACAGACATGGCCCATTTGCTAGGCAATCGCAGCCTCCGCCCAAGCGGCGCGCCGCCGCGATGCGGCCGGCTTTCGATTGCATCCTCGTCGAAAGAGGCGTCTTCGCATCTGGAGCCGACATGAATCCCTTGCGCCTTGTGACACCCTTCGCCCCGTTGCGACATCTCGTCGCGGGCTTCGCCGGCGTGCTGCTGGCGGCCGCCAGCCCAGGGCTCGGATGGGCGCAAGGCGTCGTGAAATCGAAATATGGCGACTGGGAAATCCGCTGCGAAACGCCGGCCGGCGCCTCGACCGAACAATGCGCGCTCATTCAGAGCGTCGTCGCGGAAGATAAAAGCAATGTGAACCTCGTCGTCATCGTCCTCAAGACGAGCGACGGCAAGAGCCGCCTGCTACGCGTCATCGCGCCGCTCGGCGTGCTGCTTCCGAACGGACTCGGTCTCAAAATCGACGAAACCGACATTGGACGCGCCGGCTTTGTGAAGTGCCTCCCGACGGGCTGCGTGGCGGAAGTCGTGATGGACGACAAGCTGGTCGAGCAGCTTCGGACGGGCAAGACGGCGACCTTCATCATTCATCAGGTCCCCGAAGAGGGCATCGGCTTGCCGTTGACTCTCCAGGGCTTCAAGGAAGGCTATTCGAAACTCCCCTAAAAGGAGCGCGGTCGCATAAAATGAAAACAGTCTTTGCAAAATGGGCCGCAGTCGCCCTTGCGTCGAGCCTCGTCGCGCAGGACGTGAATGCGTGGGAGATGCCGAAAGTCGGCATGCCGGAAATGCTCGGCGGTTCGAAGGACGGCGCGGCCACGCCCGGCGCGACGGCGGATTGTCCGGTGATCGTGATCGAGGATGGCGGCCAGATTCGCAGTCCGGTCGGCGCCGACGCCGCCAGCGTGCACCATCAGGTGTCGATCAAGTCGACGGCGCGCGAATGCATCGTCGACGGCGGCAATATCACCATCAAGATCGGCGTCGAAGGCGACGCCATGCTGGGACCGGCGGGGGCGCCAGGGTCTTATGGCGGAACCATCCGCGTCGCGCTGCGCCGGACGAAGGACGATTCGATCGTCGTCACCAGGAATTATCGCGTCAGCGCGAGCATTCCGGGCAACGCAGCCCGTGCGGATTTCCGGCTGCTTCCTGATCCGATCGCTTTCCCCGCCACTGCGAAAGCGCAGGAAGAATATGAGATCCTGATCGGCTTCACCGACGGCGCGGCCTCGGACGGCGCCGACAAGCCCGTCGGCAAAAAGAAAAAGGGCCGACGCTAAAAGCGTCGGCCCCATGATTCATTGCCGCGTCGGCGCGACCGATCAGTTCGAGACGTAACGCGCGCGTTCGGCGAGCGCCTTCACCTCATTGATGCCGGCGGCGACGAAATCCTTGCCCGGCGCGCCCTTGGCGAGAACGCGCTCGGCGACTTTCACGGCCGCGTCGGCGGCCGCGGCGCGAACTTCCGCGGCGGCCTGCGCTTCCGCCTGAGCGATCTTCTGCTCGACCTGCTTCACGCTGCGCGACATGAATTCGTCGAGGCGGCGCTTGCCTTCGGCGGCGATGAGCTCGGCCTCTTCCTTCGCCTGGGCGACGATGGCCTTCGCTTCCGCTTCGGCGTCTTCACGCTTCTTCTCGAAGGAGGCGAGCAGCGATTCGGCTTCCGCGCGCAGGCGCTCGGCCTCCGCAAGTTCGCTCTTGATGCGGTTGATGCGCGAATCGATCAGGGCGGCGAATTTGGAATGGGCGCCGGCCCAGAGCAGCACGAGCAGGAAGATCGTGAAGCCGACGGCGACGTAGAATTCCGCGTCGAAATGCAAAGACATGGAACGCGTCTCCTCAGTTCGCGGACTTGTATTCGGACGCGAGCGCGGCGCGATCCGCGGTCGCGCCGGTCAGCTTCTCGACGATCGAAGCGGCCGCGTCGAGCGCGATCTCTTCGACATTTGCGAGCGCGGCGGATTTCGCGGAGGCGATTCGCGCCTCGGCGGCTCGGATCTTCTCGGCGGATTCGGCTTCGGCGCGCGCGCGCAAAGCGCTGGCCTCGTCGGCGATCTTCTGCTGGGCTTCGCGGCCGATGGTTTGAGCCTCTTCGCGGCGCAGACGCAAATTCTCGTCATTCGCGGCGGCGGCGGCCTGCGCCTTCGCCTGCATCTCGCGAGAGGCGTCGAGATCGGAGGCGATCTTCCGCTCGCGAGTCTCGATGATGCCGCCGACGCGCGGCAGCGCGAGGCGCGACATGAGGATATAGAGGAAGCCGAAGATCAGGACGAGCCAAGCGAGCTGCGGCGCGAAATTCTCGGTCTGGAAAGGCGGGAAGACGCCTTCGTGATGGGCTTCGCCGCCCGGCGCGCCCACGGACTCATGCGTCGCGTGAGATTCCTGCTCGGCCTCGGCGACTTGGGCGGAGGCGGCCTGGGCCGAGTCGACCTGGGCGGAGGCGGCCTGGGCGGAAGAGATGATCGCCATGGATATGATCCAAAGTCTTCGACGCGGCGCGCGGTTTTTCAAACGCGGAGCGCCTTTGCGGGGCGTAACGAGCGAGGCGCGCTCGACGCGCGCCTCGCGAAAACGTTCAGGAAAGCCTCAGGCCTTCAGATACAGCAGCAGCGCGATGACGAAGGCGAAGATGCCAAGGCCTTCGGCGAGCGCCGCGCCGATGATCGCGTTGGTGAACTGGGAGGCGGCCGCCGACGGATTGCGCAGGGCCCCGTTGACGAAATTGCCGAAGATGATGCCGACGCCGATCGCCGCCGCGCCGGTGCCGATCGCGGCGAGACCCGCGCCAACCAGTTGCATTTCAGTAGCCATGGTAATCTCCTGCTTTCGTAGTTTGGGCGACGTTTATTGTTGGATGTTTATCAGTGGCCCGGATGGATCGCGTCGTTGAGATAGACGCATGTGAGAACGCTGAAGACGAAGGCCTGCAAGAAAGCCACGAGCAGCTCCAGCGCATAGAGCGCGACGATCGCGAGCAGCGGAATGGGCGCCAGCGCCTGATAGACGCCGCCCGCCGCGAGCAGCAGCACGACGAAGCCGCCAAACACGGCGAGCGTCACATGGCCCGCGAGCATGTTGGCGAAAAGACGAATGGAGAGCGACACCGGGCGCGACAGGAAGGAGATGATCTCGATCGGCACGAGGATCGCCAGCACCGGCAGCGGCACGCCATGCGGCACGAAGAGGTTCAGAAAGCCGAAACCGTTCCGGTAGAAGCCGTAGACGGTCACGAGCAGGATGACGAGCAGCGCGAAGGCGCCGGTCACGACGATCTGGCTCGTCACCGAATAGGTGTAGGGAATGAGGCCGATCAGATTGGAGATGAGGATGAAGGAGAAGAGCGAGAAGACGAAGGGGAAGAACTTCATGCCTTCCTTGCCGGCCGTCTGGCGCACCGTATTGGCGACGAACTCATAGAGCATTTCGGCCAGCGCCTGGAAGCGGCCCGGCACGATCGCCTTGCGCGACGTCGCGACGACCATCAGCAGCACGACGCCGAGCGCGGCGAGCAGCATATAGAGCGAGGCGTTGGTGAAGGAGGTTTCGAAGCCCGCAATCTCATGCGGGAAGTAGCGGTGCAGTTCGAATTGTTCGATCGGATTCGGCGCGGCCGCTGCTTCGTTGCTCATCGTCCCTGCCCGGGCGTTTCCGCCCGGCCCTCGCTTGAAGGCGCGAAACGCGCCTTAGGTCTCGTCCGGATCGCGCTCTCAAGCCTTCGGCTTGGCGACGCGATAAATGTTCCAAAAGCCAGCCGCTATGCCGAGACCGAGCAAAACGATCATCAGCCAGGGCCTGGTGCCGAGCCATTCGTCGGCCTTCCAGCCGATGAACCCGCCCACCAGAACCGCGCCCGCAAATTCGGCGAAAGCGTTGAGCCCGACGCTCAGCGCCTTCGACAGGCCCGACCGCTCCGGCGGCGGCGCGTCCCTGGCGAGCTGCTCTTCCTCGCGCTGCCTGAGCGCCGCGTCGAGCTTCTCGAGCCGCGCATTCAGCGCGTCCTGTTCGGCGTCCCGCTTGTCGTCCTCGTTCATCGGCTCTCTCCGTCGCGCCGGGAGGGGCGCGCAAAATGAACGATGGCCGGGGCGGCTTGTTCGGGGGATTGTCTTAGCTTTTGGGGGCGGCTTGATCGAAAAAACCCGGCCTCGCGGCCAAGCCCTTTCGAGCCGGGCGCAACATATTGACGGGCCACGTTGAAGTCAAGGCGGGCTCAACTCTCGCAACCGGTTTGTTTCCAAAGGAAAAACCTCGGATTGCGACGATTTGCGCGGCACAAAGTTTGTGCAATTGCGAAAGGCGCCCGTCCCGTAGCGCCGCGTCGATTTCAATTTTGAAAGGCGGATGGGACGCGGCCGCCACGACAGGCGCACGGGGAATTATCTGCGCGTAACTCATTTGAAGGCGGTCATCCGCAAAACAGTTAGACGCCCAAGACCGCCGAGCGCGGTTCGGCCCGGAACGGCGCCCCAAGAAGCGCCCGTGCGTTTTCCCGCCAAAGCGGCATGAGAAAGCAGACGAGCGAGTGGGGGACGTAAAGAGCGGCGTCCAGATAAGTTCGGCGACGATCGAGGAGAGGAGTTCGAGAAGGGCTTCGAAAATCCACTGCATGCCGGCGGCCGCCAATATGTCAAAAGTTATTTCGCAACGTTTCGCGTCCGCGCCACATCACCTTCGCTCAACTGCTCGCGAGTCCGCATCGAGGAGTTTGATGAAATTGCGCCGACGCGCGTATCGGGTCTTGATCTCCGAGAGATAGGAAAGATGTTCTGTGTCGCTTCTGAGCGCAGCCATGCGGCGGATGAGCGACGCCGCCTCCGAATAGGGGCCGGCGCCGCCCGCTTCGACGAGGGAGTCGACCCGCCTAACATAGAACTTTAGCGCCTCGCCGGCGTGGCTCGCTTCACTCGCGCGCGCCAGAGCGCCTTCGGTCGCCGCCGAGACCTTGTGCCTGTGGACCGCGGCCCAGGCGCGGGTGAACAGACGCTCCTTCACGAGCGTCTCGACGAGCAGATCCACAACGCCCCGACTGCGCCCGACGCTGGGCTTCTCAAGACTGTCTTCGAGCGCCCGCAACGCCCGCTCGCGCGCTTCCTCCCCGCCCAGCCTGCGAAGGCTCTCATAAAATTCTCTGCCGGGGGCTTTCTCGAAGCCGCGCCAGAGCGTCGCCTCGGCGTCGGATTTTCGACCAGATTGCTCGAGAAGATCTGCGGCGAGAGAGACGAGGCGGTCGTCCTGGCGTCCGTCTTCGAAAATCCACAACCCCTCTTCGGCGCGCCGCAACGCCTCGTCGCGAAGACCATGCGCGACGCAAAACTCGACAAGCCGCAAATAACGCCAAGGAGTAGACAGATCCTTGGCGCGTAGCGCGAGTCTCGCGTCGACGTCGCCATCCCGCTCAGCGAAATAATCGAGAATGTCTTCGATGCGCCGATAGTCGTCCGAATAGGCTTTCTCGCCGCGCATCGCGCCTGTGAGCGCAGGCAGTTTCGCCCAACGCTCTTCGGCAAGCCTGCGATATTCGCTCAGGCCCGCTTCGCCGAGGACCTCCTCATAGAGCGCGGCTGCGCCGTCGAAGGCGCCGAGGTCGCTCTCCATTTCGCGCGCGAAGAGCATGCGGGCGAATTCTCTCGGCTCCGGTTTCGACGCACGCGCCGCAGCGAGATGGACGTCGCGCGCGAAGATCGACAACGAACCGCAATATCCCTCGGAATCGTCGATATTCGGAAGCGCTCCTTCGATGCGGTCGATCGCGTGTTCCGCCAGCCCGAGCGCAAGAGAACTACGTCCAACGTCGATCAGCGCCGCGACCGCGGTCAGGACTTCTTCGACGTCGGCAGCCCACGCCCGCGTCCCGCCATAATCGACGAACCCTGACGTCTGGACTGCCCGATCGATGCTTCTGCGCAGTTTCGTCCGGATCTCCGCCTCGTCACCTGTCGCGGCGACGCAAGCCGCCTCCAACTGGCGAAAAAGCGCCGGATCGCGGACGCAGCTTGAAAGAACGAGATCGATGAGGGCGTCGGCGCTCTGCGTCCTCAGATAAACGCGTATCCGCTCGAGGAAGCCTTCCTCATTCGTTGCGTTGGCCGCCAGGGCGACGGCCGCCATATGCTTGCAAAATCCGAATTGTTCGAAAGCCGGACAGCTGCATTCCCCACCGATCGCGGCCCCTCGTCCCGTCACGACGGTTCGATAAATTTCCGAGCCGCTGACCTGCGCGGCCACGCGGCTCTGATCGACGCTCATCAAGACAACTTTTCCGGCGCGATGATAGGCCTCCCCGCGCTCGAAAACCTGCTTTCCGGCGATCTCTTTCACAGCATCGACGCAGAAGCGGGGTTGTTCCGCCAAGTCGGCAGTTTGTCTTCCACGGCGGCCCCGCGCTCCTGACATCGCCGCCTCAACTCGCCAGCGCGAATTTCTCCGCCTGCTCCAGATCGACGGACACGAGCTGCGAAATGCCGCGCTCCGCCTGCGTGACGCCGAAGAGGCGGTCCATGCGGGCCATGGTGATGGGATTGTGGGTGATCGTCACGAAGCGCGTGTCGGTCTTCTTGCGCATCTCTTCCAAGAGGCCGCAGAAACGCTCGACATTGTAGTCGTCGAGCGGCGCGTCGACCTCGTCGAGCACGCAGATCGGCGACGGATTGGTCAGGAACACCGCGAAGATCAGCGACATGGCGGTGAGCGCCTGTTCGCCGCCCGAGAGCAGCGACATGGCCGCCGGCTTCTTGCCCGGCGGGCGGGCGAGAATGTCGAGCCCCGCCTCCAGCGGATCGTCGCTTTCGATGAGCTGCAATTCCGCCGAGCCGCCGTCGAAGAGGATGGTGAACAGCTCCTTGAAATGGGCGTTCACCTTGTCGAAGGCGGCGAGCAGGCGCTCGCGGCCCTCCTTGTTGAGGCTGGCGATGGCCGCGCGCAGCTTCTTGATCGCCTCGGCGAGATCGTCGCGCTCGGCGATCATCCTGTCGCGCTGGGTGTCGATCTCCGCCAGTTCGTCCTCGGCGCGCAAATTGACGGCGCCGAGCCGCTCGCGGTCGGCGCGCAGCGCTTCGAGGCGCTTCTCGATCTCGGCGATCTCGGGCAGTTCGTCGCCCTCCTTCACGCCGGCGAGATCAGCGAGCGCGAGGGGCGTCGTTTCGAGATCGTTCTGAATGGCGCGCTCGATATCGCCGGCGCGCTGCCTGGCGGCCTCCAGCTGCGCCTCGCTGCGGGCTTTCTCTTCGCGCGCGGCGCTCATGGCGTCGAGCGCGGCGCGGGCGGCGCGGTCGGCTTCGGCGAGGCGCGTCTCGGCCTCGGCGCGCGCATTCGAGGCGTCGGCGCGCGCGGCCTCGGCGTCCTGCAGGGCGTTCATCAAAGCGCGGCGCTGATCGAGGAAGGCGTCGGGCGATTCGGCGAGGCGCTCCTGCTCCTCGCGCGCCGAATCGAGCCGTTCCTCCAATTCGCCCAGCCGGTCCTGCGCGCGGTCGCGGCGTTCGGCCCAGGAGGCGATCTCGCGCGCAATGGCGTTGACGCGCGAGGCGCGGGCGGCGGCTTCGTTGCGCAGGCTCGCAAGCGCGGCGCGGGCTTCGCCCGCCTGGGCGCGCTCGACCATGGCGCGGGCGCGCAAAGCTTCCAGCGCGCCGGCGAGCGAAGCGGGCTCCTCCAGCGCGTCGAGCTGCGCGGAAAGTTCGTCGCGCTTCTGGCTCGCCTCGTCGCGATTGGCGAGGCTCTGGGCCTTCGCCGCCTCCAGCGCGGAAAGCCGCTGGCCGATCTGGGCGAGGCGGCGCTCGGCGGCGTTGTGACGTTCACGCGCCTCCTCCTGCCGGGCGCGGGCGCGGCGCTGCGCGTCGCGGGCTTGAGAATCGGCCATGACCGCAAGCCGCGTCGCCTCGCGAGCGGTCTCCAGCTCCTCGGCGAGCGCGTCGGCCTGGGCGCGGGCGCGTTCGGCCTCGGCGCGCAGATCGGCGAGGCGGTTCTTCTCGGCGAGGCGGCGGGCCGCCGGAGTCGGCGCCTCGGCGGCCTGCGTAAAGCCGTCCCAGCGCCACAGATCGCCTTCCTTGGAGACGAGCCGCTGGCCGGGCTTCAGAAGCTTGCGTAAATTCTCGCCTTCGGCGCGCAGCACGACGCCGATCTGGGCGAGGCGGCGGCGCAGCGCCGGCGGCGCCTGCACCATCTCGCCGAGCGTGCGCACGCCGGACGGCAAAGGCGGATCGCCGGCGTCGGAAGTCAGCGCCCAATGGGCGGGCGCGGAGTCGTCTCCCGAGGCGTCGAGATCGTCGCCGAGCGCCGCGCCCAGCGCGGTCTCATAGCCCTTCTCGACTGTCATGCTCTCCACGACGGGCGCCCAGAGGCCGCCCGAATTGGTCGAGAGCAGATTTTCGAGCGTGCGGACTTCAGTCTCCAGCCGCTGCGCCTTCAGCGCCGCCTGCTCCACGGGCTGGCGGGCGGCGGATTCGGCGTCGCGCGCCTCGCGCTGGGCTTCTTCCGCCATCTGGGCGGCTTCCTCCGCGGCGCGCGCTTCTTCCGACGCCATTTCAAAAGCTTCCGCGAGGCGCGCGGCCTCTTCCGCGCCGCCGCCTTGCCCCGCGATCAGCGCGAATTCCGTGTCGAGGCGGGTCAGCTCGGCCTCGAAGCGGGCGACGCGATTGCCTTCGTCGCGCAACGCCGATTCGAGCGCCGCCCGACGGGCGTTGACCCCGGCATATTGCTGCTGGGCGTCGGCGAGCAGCGATTCGGTCTCCGCCAGCGCCGCTTCGATTCGGGCGAGGCGCTCAATGGCCTCGGCCTCGCGCGAATCGTCCGAATCGACGCCGAGCAGCTCGGCGCGCTCTTCCTCCAGACGCTCGGCGACCTGCGCCGCGTCCTCGATCAGCGCGCGCTCGCGTTCGAAGTCGCGCATGAACTGCTCGATCTGACGGGCGAGCTCCGAAATGCGCTGCCTGGCGCGCTCCTCATCCGCCTCCAGCGCCTGCCGCGCCGCGACGAGCCGATGCACGGCGGCGCCGGCCTCGGCCTCTTTCTCGCGCAATTTCGGCAGTTCATGCGCGGCGATGGCCTGCGCCTTGGCGGTTTCGGCCTGCTCCAGCGTGCGCGCCTGGACATTGGAAATGTCGGCTTCGAGCTTATGGGCGGCGTCGCGCAGACTGTCCGAGGCGATCTGATAGGAGACGAGGGCGACGAGCGCTTCGTTCTGCCGGATTCTGGCGGCGAGTTCGCGATAGCGCGACGCTTGCCGCGCCTGACGGCGCAGGCTGTCGCCCTGGCTCTCCACCTGTTTCAGGACGTCTTCGAGGCGCGTCAGATTTTCGGAGGCGGCGTTGAGGCGCAATTCCGCCTCGTGACGGCGCGTATGGAGCCCCGCGACGCCGGCGGCGTCCTCCAATATGCGCCTGCGCGCCTGCGGCTTCGAATTGATGATCTCGCCGATCTGCCCTTGCCGAACGAGCGAGGGCGAACGCGCCCCGGTCGCGGCGTCGGCGAAGAGCAACTGCACGTCGCGGGCGCGAACTTCCTTGCCATTGACGCGATAGGTCGACCCCTGCTCGCGCTCGATGCGGCGGGTGATCTCGATCGAATCGGCGTCGTTGAAGGCCGGCGGCGCGAGGCGCTCGGAATTATCGAGAACGAGGCCGACTTCGGCGAAATTGCGCGCCGCGCGCGATCCGCCGCCGGAGAAGATCACGTCGTCCATGCCGGAGGCGCGCATGTTTTTATAGGAATTCTCGCCCATGACCCAGCGCAGGGCCTCGACGAGGTTCGACTTGCCGCAGCCATTCGGCCCGACCACGCCAGTCAGGCCCGGCTGGATCAGGAAATCGGCCGGTTCGCAGAAGCTCTTGAAGCCCAGAAGCCGCAGGCGCTCGAATTTCATGGCTCAAAAAAGCGCCACAAAAGAATGACGAATGCAAGGAAGCGGGCGCAATATGTTGTGGGAAGACGACAGGCGCCTGAGGCGAAAGGCATATCGGGCGGCGGCCGCCCCCTCGCGCGGAGCGAGGCGCCGCGCGGCCGGGCGCCCGGCGCCGTCGATTTGCGGTTGCAATGCCGTCGCGCGCCCGAAAAAATAAGGGCTGCACGGCGAATCGGGCGGCTGGGGCCGTCTTCCAAGATTGAGGGATAGATTGCTGGCGACGGCTTCCTGCGGAAACGGGGATCTCTGGATTTTCGGCTATGGCTCGCTCATGTGGCGGCCGGGCTTCGATTACCTCGAAAGCGCCATCGCCTGGGTTCACGGCTATCACCGCTCTCTGTGCATTTTCTCGCATGTCCATCGCGGCACGCCCGAACGGCCGGGACTCGTTCTCGGCCTCGATCGGGGCGGCTCCTGCCAGGGCGTCGCCTTCCGCGTCTCCGCCAGGGAGCGGGAGAAGACGATCGACTATCTGCGCGCCCGCGAACTGGTGACCGCCGTCTATCTGGAAAAGACCGTCGGCGTCCGCTTCGCGGAGGGCGGTTGCGCGAATGCGCTGGCCTATGTCGTGGACCGCAGCCACTGCCAATATGCCGGGCGCCTGCCCTATGACGAAATGACGCGCCTCGTAGCCGAAGGCGTCGGGGTCAATGGCGATAACCCCGCCTATGTCCGCAATACATATGAGCATCTCCTGCAGCTCGACATTCATGACGAGGAGCTGGCGGAGATCGTGCGCAGGCTCGACAAATGCTCCTGCCGCGCCGCGCCAAGATCGGCGGCCGCTCCATGAAAAAAAGCCGGGTCCATGAAAAAAAGGCCGGGGCAAGCCCCGGCCGTTAGAAACGCGACATACAGCACGCATCCACACCACGCCACGCGGAACAAACGCTCACGCAACGCCTCACAACGGCAAAGCACGCCACAAACGCGACCAGACGCAACGCGAACTCAATTCAGCAGCGATCCCGCAAGGTCGCGAGCCGGCTCCGTATCCGGGCAGAAATGGACATGCCATTCCGCCACGCCCAGCTCCTGAGCCAATTCGCGCAGAGCGGCCGCGCGACGCTCGCCGGCCGAGAAAAGACAGACCGGCCGGAGAGAGGCGCCGTCCCGCGCCACGCCGATGACGACGCCGCTTTCGACATCCGAGACGAAGCCCTCTTCGCCACGCTGGAAGACCGAGCAGACATAGCGGCGGCCCGTGGCCCCGCGCCAGGAAAAGAAGCGGCCGCGCAGCGCGTCCGAACCGGCAAGCGAATCAAGCTCCTGCCCACGCGGCGCAAGAGCGCGCCTGGGGCGGCGCAGCGGCGAAACTGAGAAAGCGTAGCGTTGCATGACAGCCCTGCTCCAGAGAGCGAAACTAGAACATGATTAGAACAAACACAGCACACAGTCAAGGGGCGCACCTGCCGGAACCCCGGGTTCCTGGACAAGGCTCCAGCAAGCGCGCTCCGCGTTGCGCACGACGCCCAACGCAAGACGTTCAACCGTCTTGTCCACCCTTATGCCCGACGCTCATCCGGACGAATGTGCGCCAACGCGCATCTCGAAACTCAAGCACAACCGTTTGTTAGGAGATGGCGGGCGTTTCCCTTGTTTCAAGATGAAACGCAAGAGAATGGCGCTCCTTATCCATTTATTTTTTGAAGTCAAGCAGTTTTTCATAATTTTCCACATAATGCCTAAAATTCGCGCCTGAAAGCAGCCAGAGCCACAGAATTTTATTGGTTCGCCTGGGGATAAGTCGCCGCTGCGCGGGCGGATACGGCGCGGTCGCCGCACCCTGCTAAAAGCGGGAAAACGGGAGCGCCGCGATTTGTTCTCTCAAAGTGGTCTGACAACCAAAGACGCGGCCGGTCTCGCGCCGGCGGACGACTTCGTCATCGTCGTCAATCCCGATGCGGGCGGAGAAAGGCGTCGCTTGGCGGAAGCCGTCACCGCGGCGCTGGCGGCGCGCGGGCGACGGGTCGTCGTCGAAACGGCGATCCATAGAGGACATATCCGCCAGACCGCGGAGAGCGTGCGGGCGGGCGCCCTTCTCGTCGCCGGCGGCGACGGCTCGGTCAACGAGGCCGTGCGCGGGTTGCTGGCGCGGCCGGGGCCGCGGCCGAAACTCGGCGTCGTCCCGCAAGGCACGGTCAATGTGCTCGCGCAGGAACTGCGCCTGCCGAAAGACGGCGCCGCGCTCGCCGAGATTTTCCTGCGCGGCGCGACGAAACCACTGTATGTCGGCCTCGCCAATGGCCGGCCTTTCACGCTGATGGCGTCGGCCGGGCTCGACGCCGAGGTCGTAAAGACGGTCGACATCGGGCGGAAGCGGCTCAAACGCCATTTGGGCCGTCTGGCCTACGCTCTGGCGGCGGCGAAAATTTTCGCTCGCGGCGGATTTCCCGACATCGAGGCGGAGACGGACGCCGGCGCGCTTCGCGCCAAATGCGTCGTGGTCGCCAAATCCAGATATTACGGGGGAAATTACGTCATCGACGCCTCGGCCGACGTCACCCGGCCCGGTCTGAGCCTCGTCGCGCTCACGGAGGTTTCGCCGCGGGCCGCGCTGGCGCTTTTCCGTTACGTCGCGACCGGCCGGCTCGACGAGGCCGGCTGCGTCAAAAGGCTCGCCATTCGCAAGGCGACGCTGCGCGGCGCCGGCGCGGCGCAGATCGACGGCGATTATCTCGGGCCCGCGCCGGTCGAGATCTGCGAAGCCGAGGAGACGCTGGATGTTTTCGCAGCCTGATCGCTTCGTCGATCAAGCGTTCGCGCCGCCGCCCGCCGTTTTCAACCAGGCCGCGCCGCAAGCCTTGGCGAGTTCGCGCACGCGTAGAATATAGCTCTGGCGTTCGGTCACCGAAATCACGCCGCGCGCGTCGAGCAGATTGAAGGCGTGGCTCGCCTTGATGCACTGGTCATAGGCCGGGAGCGCCATGCGGTGCATCTCGTCGCCCGAGCCCGCGCCGAAATCCAGCAGGCGCTTGCACTCGGCCTCCGCGTCTTTGAAATCCTCGAAGAGTTTGCCCGTATCGGCGGCCTCGAAATTATGCCGAGAATATTCCTGCTCCGCCTGCAGAAAGACGTCGCCATAGGCGACCTTCTCGGCGCCCTCGCGGCCGTTGAAGTTCAGCTCCATGATGCTGTCGACGCCCTGCAGATAACAGGCGAGGCGCTCGAGGCCGTAGGTCAGCTCGCCCGCGACCGGCGCGCATTCGAAGCCCGCGACCTGCTGAAAATAGGTGAATTGCGACACTTCCATGCCGTCGCACCAGCATTCCCATCCCAACCCCCAGGCGCCGAGCGTCGGGCTCTCCCAATCGTCCTCGACGAAGCGGATGTCGTGGAGCCTGGAATCGATGCCGATCGCCGCCAGCGAATTGAGATAGAGCTGCTGCAGATCGGGCGGCGAGGGCTTCAGGATGACCTGAAACTGATAGTAATGCTGCAGGCGGTTCGGGTTCTCGCCATAGCGCCCGTCCTTGGGACGCCGGCAGGGCTGCGCATAAGCCGCGCGCCACGCTTTGGGACCAAGTGCGCGCAGGGTCGTCGCCGGATGAAAAGTGCCCGCGCCCATCTCCATGTCATAGGGCTGCAGAATCACGCAGCCCTGCGCCGCCCAGTAATTCTGCAGGGTGAGGATGAGGTCCTGGAAGGAGCGCGTGGGGGAAAGGTGAACGGCGGGCTGGTAAGACATGGGCGGGTCCGGATGGCGTTGGCGCGCAAGCTATGAGGGTGAAAGAGAGGCGTCAACGGGGGGCGTGGAGAAACGCGATGTTGAGCGGGACCGGCGCGAGGATGTTCGACTGACGAATGCCGAACCGGCAGCCCTGCAACAGGACGCTCCAGCCGGCCGGCGAAATTTGAGGCCGAACTCCTTTTGCTCGCCCGTGGCGGACCTGAAAGGTTCGCCATTCGCGTCGGCGCGAAGGACGTCGCGTAACCGCCCTTCGCCTGATCCCGCGCACATGGCGAACTGATCCTGCGCTTGCGACGCGACGAAGGGAGCGCAGATTCAGCGCATCGCCGAAGCCGTATTTGTGATTATTCGTATTTGTGACTGTTCTGATCATGGTCGAAACGCGGCGCTCATCTATTGTTGCAAATGCGCGCCGCAGTCATGAACCGAAATTTGCACAAGCAATCATCCTACAAATGATAAATCTTGCAGCGATTGTGGCGTCAATCCTTCATCGGCCCGGCTGAAAAGCGGCAAAGCCGCCTATCGGCAAACTTCTGTTTTAGTAATAATTTTCGCCATATTTGAACCGTATCAAAAAAATACGAGAGCTTGACAGGCTATCGTTCGCCGTCGCGCCGACGGTTGGGATCCGCACACTCACAAATCTGTCGCTTGATCTATGCAGCAGCAATGTTGCGTGGCGGGGAGGCTTGTCACTTGCTTCGGGCTGGGGGTTCGAAGCCCACGAGGATTTTACATGGCAACAAACTCCACGCCACCCGCTGGCTACAGCGCGAACAATCTCGTTTTCAGCGACAATTTCGCTGGCGACAAACTGAACAGCAGCGCATGGAACACATATGTCACCTCGGCGGCGGCCAACGGCTCCCCCTGGAATGCGGGACCAAACGGCGGCAGCGGCGTCGGCGCGCAATATGACGCCGAATATTTCATGCCTTCGCAAGTGTCGGTCAACAATGGACTGACGCTGACGGCGACAAAGCAAACAATCGCCGGCAATCCCGCAACGGTTCCGGAGACATCCGGCGCGATCTCCAGCTACGGCAAGTTCCAGTTCACCGGCGGCTATCTCGAGATCGACATGAAAGCGCCGGCAGGAAATGGGTCATGGCCCGGTCTCTGGCTGATGCCCGGCAAGGGCGCAACGGGCGGCGACAATTTCGAAATCGACATCCAGGAGGGCGGATACACCAAGGGATCGACGAATCCCAATAATGTCTTGTCCTACCATGTGCACACGCCGAACGGCGTTTTCGGCGGAACGGTCGACGCGGGCGTCGATCTCACGGCCGGTTACCACAAATACGGCATTGACTGGGACCCGGGAAAGTCGATCACCTGGTATCTCGACGGCAAGCAGATCGGGCAAGTCACCAGCGCGCAGGCTCCGATCCCCACCGAGCCGATGCAGTTGATCATGGACGAGCAGGTCGCGAACTCCGCCGCCTCTGGCTGGCATACGACTTTCGGCAGCTCGACGCCCCAAACCATGCCGATGCAGGTCGCTAGCGTGCAACTCTACCAGAAGAGCGGCCAAACGGTGACCGGCGGCAATGTCACCATCGCCGGCCCGACAGCGCCTGAAAATCCAACAACTCCGACAACCCCCACGACGCCGACAAACCCAACGACGCCAACGGCTCCCACCACGCCTCCGACAACCCCGACGTCGACGTCGAACAAATGGCGTCACCATTATCATCAGCGCAACGCGCTCGCGCAAAACTCGCCCGCCGCTGCGCAAGCAAGCTCCGTTTCGCCCAGCCCGTCGGATGCTATGGCCGCCGCAGCGACGCCGAATTCGAGCGTGCAGCCGGCCAGCCTGTCCGACGCGACCCAAACGTCCCTGTCCGGCGCGACTCAAACGTCGCTGCCGGGATTCCAGACGTCGAACGCTATGAGCGGGACGACGTCGAGCGCGCCGCCAACGTCGGCGACGAACCAGAGCCTTGCGCTGCTACAGCAATGTATGGCTGGCGGCTTCGCTCCAGCCGCAAGCTCGCCCGCGACCGTCACTCAAATGGCGAGCGCGACGCCGCGCTACGAATCCTTCCTCGCGACGCGGCACTAAGCGAAAACGCGTCCCGGGCTCCGCGCCCGGGACGCTCTCGAGATCAGAGGAAGCTGGAACGCACGTTCTGTGCGGGGCTTTCATCGCGCCCGATGCGCGCTCACGAACAAGACGACAGATGATCAAGCAAAACAACGCCGCCCTGCCCGATTCCGGCGCTTTTGCGCTCTCGGTCTTTTTGCGTCTGCATGGCGTCGCCAGCGTGCGTCCCGACCAGTTCGCCAAGCGCCCGGGAGTGGACTTGGGTCTGACGGACATAATGAACCGGGCGCGTGAATTCGGCGTTACGATCCGCGCAACCACGACTGATTGGGCCAAACTCGCGCGGACGCCGCTGCCCGGAATCGCGATTTTGCGCGCCGGCGGCTTTCTTGTTGTCGGCAAAATAGCTGAGGACGGCGTCGTCGTGGTGCGTCCCTCGTCCACGGAGCCGAAGCCGGAAGTGCTGAGCCGCACCGAGTTCGAGCGCGAATGGAGCGGTCGCGTTCTTCTGCCCACGTCGAAAAGCCCTGACGCGCTTGCGGACCGTGAGGCGCTTGCGGCGCGCATCGCACGGCTGCGCGGCCCCATCGTAACCGGCTTCGCCGCCGCGATGAACGAATTATACGCCAAACTCTCGAGCCGCTTTCGTTCAAAACCCGACATGTCCGCGACGGCCGTAGCGGCGGCGGCGGACGAATCCGGTCTCAGCGCGCTCGTATTGCTTCTTGGCTACCATGGCGTCGGCGCCGACCCCGCTCAAATTCAGCACCGGCTCGGCGTCTCGCTCGTCGGCGTCGTGGAAATGCTTCGTTGCGGAAAAAGCATGGGACTCAAGGCGAGCCTGTGCGTCACTCACTGGGATCGTCTGGCGAACACGCCGCTGCCGGCGATTGCCGCGCTGTGCGATGGCGGCTTTCTCATCCTGGGAGCCGTCGCGGAGGATAAGGTTCTGCTGCAGCGTCCCGGCGCATCGGGTCCGGAGACCATGAGCCGCGCGGAGTTCGAGGCGATCTGGGACGGGCGGCTGGTGCTGATGGCGCGACGGGCCGCACTTGCCGATCTTCATAGCCGATTCGATATTGGCTGGTTTCTCGGCGCCGTGCACAAATACCGCCGACTGCTCGGCGAGGTTCTGGTCGCCTCCTTCTTCCTGCAATTGTTTGCGCTCGTATCTCCCTTGTTTTTCCAGGTCGTGATCGACAAAGTGCTCGTGCATCGAAGCATGAGCACGCTGAACGTGCTGGTGGCCGGCCTCGCGGCGATGACGGTGGCCGAAGGCGTGCTGGGCGTCTTGCGGACCTATCTCTTCTCTCACACGACGAACCGGATCGACGTCGAACTTGGCGCGCGTCTGTTCCGCCATCTGCTCGCGCTGCCGATCGCATATTTTCAATCCCGTCGGGTCGGCGACTCGCTGGCGCGTGTGCGCGAGCTCGAGAATATCAGGCAGTTCCTCACGAGCTCGGCGCTGACGCTCGTCGTCGATCTTGTCTTCACTTTCGCCTTCCTCGGCGTCATGCTCTACTATTCGACGACGTTGAGCCTGATCGTCGTCGCCTCCTTTCCCCTTTACATCGCCATCTCGGCGGGCGCGACGCCGCTGTTCCGGCGCAGACTGGACGAAAAATTCAGACGCGGAGCGGAGAATCAGGCCTTCCTCGTCGAATGCGTCACCGGGATCGAGACGCTGAAGTCGATGGCGGTCGAGCCACAAATGCAGCGACGTTGGGAAGAGCAGCTCGCCGGCTATGTCGCTTCGAGCTTCCGCGTGCTCGATCTCAACAACAAGGCGAGCGAGGTCGTGCAGACCATCAACAAACTCGTCGGCGCCGCGACGCTTTATTTCGGCGCGCGGCTGGTGATCTCCGGAGATTTGACGGTCGGCGAATTGGTCGCCTTCAACATGCTGTCGGGCCGCGTCAGCTCGCCGGTGTTGCGGCTTGCGCAGATGTGGCAGGAATTCCACCAAGCCCGGCTGTCGGTCGAGCGTATGGGCGACATCCTCAATACGGCGCCCGAGCCGAGTTTCAGCCCCGGGCGCGTCGCACTGCCCGCCATTCGAGGGGAAGTTACCTTCGAACACGTTACCTTCCGCTATCGCGTCGATGGCGCGACCACGCTCGACGATGTGAATTTCACCGTGAAACAGGGCGAGATTATCGGGATCGTCGGCTCGTCCGGCTCGGGCAAGAGCACCCTGGCGAAGCTGGTGCAGCGCCTTTATGTCCCGGAAAAAGGACGCGTGCTGATCGACGGCGTCGATCTTTCGGTGGTGGACATGGCATGGCTGCGCCGGCAAGTCGCCGTGGTTCTTCAGGATAACTTTCTGTTCAACCAGTCCATCCGCGACAATATCGCTTTGGCCGATCCAGCCATGCCGATGGAGCGCGTGATGACGGCGGCGAATTTCGCTGGCGCGCACGACTTCATCCTCGAACTGCCCGAAGGCTACGACACGATCGTCGGCGAGCGCGGCGGTTCATTGTCCGGGGGACAGCGTCAGCGCATCGCCATCGCGCGCGCGCTTGTCACCGATCCTCGCATTCTGATCTTCGACGAAGCGACCAGCGCTCTCGATTACGAGAGCGAGCGCGCGATCCAGCAGAACATGAAACGCATCGCCGCCGGCCGCACCGTCTTCGTCATCGCCCACCGTCTATCAACCGTCCGGCGAGCCAATCGCATCCTCGCGATCGAGCACGGGCGCATCGTCGAAGAAGGCACGCATGACGAGCTGATCCGAATGAACGGCCGCTATTCGAAACTTCACCAGATGCAGGCGGGTCATGACGTCGCCTAGCCCGAACATCGTCCCCTTTCCCCGGCGGAAACGCGCGCCCGTCGCACATGAAATCGCGTTCCTGCCTGCAGCGCTCGAAATCGTGGAGACCCCTCCCTCGCCAATAGGCCGCGCCATCGGCGCGACGATCATCGGCGCCTTTTGCTTCGCCCTGATCTGGGCGAGTTTGGGCTCGGTCGACATTATCGCCACGGCGAACGGCCGGATCGTTCCAAGCGGGCGCAGCAAGATCATTCAGCCTTTCGAGACAGGCGTCGTCAGCGCCATCCATGTGCGCGACGGCCAGAAGGTGCAGGCCGGCGACGTGCTGATCGAGCTTGACCCGACCATGACGAGCGCCGAGCGGGAGCGTTTCAGAAACGACCTCGTCGCCGCTGAACTCGACGTCGCGCGCCTGCGCGCCACACTTTCCTGGCAGGACAATCGCGCCGCGGAGCCGCGCAAGCTGTTGACGCCGCCGGCGGGCGCGAGCGCGGTTCAGATCGAGACGCAACGCCAGTTCCTCGCCGCGCAGACGTCGGAGCAAAAGGCCAGACTCGCCGAGATCGAGCATCAGTTCGCGCAGCGGCAAGCCGAGCGCGCGACCGTCGCCGCGGGCGCCGCCAAGCTCGAAGCGACAATTCCAGTGCTTCAGGAGCGCGTCGACTTGCGCAAGACGCTCTACGACAAGCAGCTCGGCACCCGACTCGTATACCTGACCGAGTTTCAGGAGCTGGTGACGATGAAACAGGATCTCACGCTCCAGAAAAGCCGGCTGCAGGAAGCGGACGCCGCGCTCGCGGCGCTGCACGAGACGCTCGAGCGCACAGCAGCGGAGTATAAACGCGGCGTCATCGCCGATCTCGCCGCGGCCGAGCTGCGCGTCGCGGCGCTCTCGCAGGATATGGTCAAGGCCGAACGACGGACGAGGCTTCAAAGGCTCACCGCGCCTGTGGAAGGCGTGGTGCAGCAACTCGCCGTGCATACTGTCGGCGGAGTCGTCACGCCCGCACAGCCGCTGGCGGTTGTCGTGCCGGAAAATAGCGATCTCGAGATCGAGGCGGTGCTCGCCAACCAGGATGTCGGTTTCGTTCACCCCGGCCAGGAGGTCAGCGTGAAAGTCGCGGCCTTTAATTTCACGCGTTATGGCTTGTTGCCCGGCAAGGTTTCGAATGTCTCTCGCGACGCCGTGACTCCCGCGGGGCCGACGCGCTCGACTGAGGATGGAGGTTCCACCGCTCCCGAAGCGAAAGAAGACGCGAGCTATGTCGCGCGCGTCTCGCTCGACCGAAACGGCATGCAGGTTGACGACAATTGGGAGACGCTTACGCCCGGCATGACCGTAACGGTCGAAATCAAGACCGGGTCGCGCCGGATCATCGGATATCTGCTGTCGCCGCTGGAAAAGCAACGTCAGGAATCCATGCGGGAACGATAAGCCCGTCTGTGACACGACCTCGCCGTGTTAAGATCAAGCTTTGTCCACGTTGGTCCTTAGTTCCGTCGCGTTCAAGCTACACGTTGCGAGAGCGGGCGGATCACAAGCCGATGCGGCGCCACGCTCTCGAGCAAGCGCGTTCCGGCGACGCGCGACAACCTCCCGAGGGACCAACATGCCCATGCCAGCCTTATGCGATTGGACGGCGGCGGCGCGCCTCTCTTGGCGAACGCCGCGTAAGAAGCGATTCCCCCGCAGCCTTTGGCGCCGCGGACCTAACGGCCGCCTGAAAATGCGAGAGGAATTACGCGCCTGTTCGCTTTCGCTTCCGCATTCGAATTCCAGCAGGTAGGATATGAATCACGCGTTGAGTTCAGCCATCCGCGGCGGAGCTATGATTTTCTCGTTCGGCGTTCTCGCTTTCGGCGCTCGCGCGGAAACATTTACGGGGGCCCTGGCCCGGGCTTATCAAAATAACCCGAGCCTGAATCAGCAGCGCGCGAACCTGCGCGCGCATGATGAGGACGTTCCCAAAGCTGCGGCTGGCATGCGCCCCGTTCTTGGCGCCGCCGCCAATGCGGGCGTTCAGTATTCCCATTTTCGTCAACCTCTCGGAACAAATTCTTTCGGAAATACGGCGTTCACAACAGGTGAATTCCTGGGTTCCCCGAAGGGGGGCAACTTCTCTGCGTCACAGACGCTCTTCGACGGCTGGCGGACCGCCAATTCAACAAGGCAAGCGGAGGCGAGCGTGATGGCGGGCCGCGAAGCGCTGCGCCGGGTCGAGCAATCGACCTTGCTCGACGCTGTCAAGGCGTACATGCTTGTTCTTCGCGACACGGCGATCGTCCGATTGCGCAACAGCAATGTTCAGGTGCTTGCAGAGCAACTAAATCAAACCCGCATTCGCGCCGAGCTGAGAGAAATCAGCGTGACGGATGTTGCGCAAGCGGAAGCGGCGCTGGCGCTGGCGCGTTCGGACGCCGCCGAGGCGCAAGCGACGTTGAAGGAGAGCGCCGCGACATACCGTCAGGTGATCGGCGTCGAGCCGAGCCGCCTGGAGGCTGCGCCAAACATTGACGCGGCTTTGCCGCGATCGGCCGCGGCCGCCATGCGAATCGCACTTCTCGAGCACCCGGACGTGCTGGCTTCGACACATCAAATCGCTGGCGCCGAATTGTCGGTGAAGATTGCCGAGGGCGCGCTGGCGCCGACCGTGTCGGCTGGCGTCCAAGTCTATCAGCAGTACGATTCTTTTTTCGGCGTGACCGGTTCTCGTCAGTTTGCGGCGCAGGGCGGCGTCACTCTGAACGTGCCGCTCTATCAGGGCGGAGCGGAATACGCGTCGATACGAAAGGCTAAGGAGCAGCTTGGAGAGGCGCGCCTCGCTGCCGACGACCAACGCAACGTCGTCCGCACCGCAGTCATGTCGAGCTTGGCGCGCCTCGACAGCGCAAAAACTTCCATCGCTTCAAGCGCCGCGGCCGTGCGTTCAGCCGAAATTGCGCTTGGCGGCGTACGGCAGGAAGCGGCGGTCGGACAGCGCACCACATTCGACATTCTCAACGCTCAACAATCGCTCCTAAATGCGCGGCTCAGGCTGGTTGCTTCCCAATATACGAAGGTTGTCGCCTCCTATTCTGTGCTCGCAGCCATCGGCAGGCTCTCCCCCGGCATGCTCAAACTTGGCGTCGATATCTACAGTCCCGAGCGGCATTTCAATCAGGTTCGGGACAAGTGGTTTGGATTGACGCCGCCGACATAGAAGCCGCCAATCGACGCCTGACGCCGGATTTTGAACAGACGCCGCGCTGAAAGGAGAAAATCGCAAGGAGAGGTGTATTTGGCTGATGTTCCGCTTGGGTGAGTATTATGCATCCTGGCGGGACGGCGCTCACGCGCCTGCAATGCGCCGCCCAAATGTTCAGGACAGGCTGCTGACGCATTGATCGCAGGGTCGTTATGTAGATGAAAAATATTTTCATAGATATAATCCGTTATGCCTAAAATTGTGCGACGCACAATACTATATTTCTTCAACTATTCGTATTTGTATCCTGCTGAGACGCGTTAATTCAAATCCCTTATCGCTTGATCGATATTGCAATCTTGATCGTCTGATACTTTGGAGTCACCTCTTGAGCCTTGGCGCGGGTCTCGCTCAAACGCCCGAGGCCAGCGCATGCGCGCGCATCGCCGCTGAACAGGGATTGCAACCATGACTTTGATCGAGGAACCGGATTTTGGCGCGCCGGCGGCGCGGTCGGAAACGCGCGTCACGCTGACGATCGGCGGAAAAAGCGTCACGGTTCCCGAGGGCGCGTCGATCATGCGCGCCGCGATGGGGTGAATGCGACGGCGACGGATTGTTGTGAGACTTATCCGCGACGGAGCCTCGAAGACTATCTCGAACACGAAGCCGGAAAACGCATCATCACGCCCGACGACGCCAAACGGCATGCGACAGGCCGCCGCGTCGACGCTTACTGTGTCCCGCTGAGCGCGTAACAGAAGAAAAGAAAGACTTGCAAATGGCTGACGCCGTTCTGCCCATTCGAAGCCATGAAAAATCGCCGGCGCGTCCGAGCGGTTTCCTTTCCCGCGAACGGACGATCGCCTCTCCCGCCTTCAATCGCTGGCTGGTTCCGCCGGCGGCGCTGGCGATTCATCTTTGCATCGGCATGGCCTATGGCTTCTCGGTCTTCTGGCTGCCGCTGTCGCGCGTCGTCGGCGGCGCCGCGCCGAAGGACTGTCCGGCCAATATGGGCGTGCTGGCGCAGATCGTCGCGACGAATTGCGACTGGAAGATCAGCATGCTGGGCTGGACCTTCACGCTGTTCTTCGTGCTGCTCGGCTCCTCCGCCGCCATCTTCGGCCATTGGCTGGAGACGGCGGGCCCCCGCAAGGCCGGCCTCGCCGCCGCCTGCTGCTGGTGCGGCGGCCTGCTCATTTCCGCGCTCGGCGTCTTTCTGCACCAGATCTGGATGATCTGGATCGGCTCCGGCGTCATTGGCGGCGTCGGGCTGGGGCTCGGCTATATCTCGCCGGTCTCGACCCTCATCAAATGGTTCCCCGACCGCCGCGGCCTCGCCACCGGCCTCGCCATTATGGGCTTTGGCGGCGGCGCCATGATCGGCGCGCCGCTCGCCGACAAGCTCATGGGCTATTTCGCGACGCCTTCATCGCCCGGCGTCTGGCAGACTTTCGTCGCCCTCGCCGCCATCTATTTCGTCTTCATGGTCTCCGGCGCGCTCGGCTATCGCGTGCCGCCCGAGGGCTGGGCGCCCGCCGGATGGACGCCGCCGGCCCCCGCCGCCAACGCCATGGTGACGCATCGCCACGTCCATCTCGACCTCGCCTGGAAGACCCCGCAATTCTGGCTGCTCTGGGGCGTGCTCTGCCTCAACGTCTCGGCCGGCATCGGCGTGCTCGGCATGGCCTCGCCCATGCTGCAGGAGGTGTTCGGCGGCAAGCTGATCGGCGTCGATCTCGGCTTCGACGCGCTCAACGCCGACCAGAAGAAGGCGATCGCCGCCATCGCCGCCGGCTTCACGGGGCTGTTGAGCCTGTGCAACATTGGCGGCCGCATCGGCTGGGCCTCGGCCTCCGACGCCTTCGGCCGCAAGGGAACCTACGCCATCTTCTTCGTCGTGGGCTTCCTGCTCTACGCCGCGGTTCCCTTCGCGGCGAAGGGCGGCGTCGTTTTCCTGTTCGTGCTGCTCTTCGCGGTGATCATCACCATGTATGGCGGCGGCTTCTCGACCATTCCCGCCTATCTCGCCGATATTTTCGGCACGCATTATGTCGGCGCGATCCATGGCAGACTACTGACCGCCTGGTCGACGGCGGGCGTGCTCGGCCCGGTGCTGGTCAATTACATCCGCGAATATCAGCTTTCGATCGGCGTGCCGCGCGAGGCGGCCTATAATCAGACCATGTATGTGCTGGCCGGTCTGCTGCTCGCCGGCCTCGCCTGCAATCTCCTCGTCGGCCCCGTGGCCGAGAAATTCTACATGAGCGACGCCGAGGTCGCGGCGGCGAAGAAGACCAGCGTCGCCGCCGTGAAGGAAGAAGAGAAGGAGCCGCGCGCCGATTTCGAGGACTTCGTCGAGGAGGGGCTGGAGCCGCCCGAAGACCCCGCTCCGGTCCCCGCCGCGCGAACCCCGCCCGCCGGGCTCTCCCCGGCCCTGATCCTCGCCTGGCTCGCCGTCGGAATTCCCCTCGCCTGGGGCGTCTCAATGACCGGCCTCAAGGCCATGGCGCTGTTCAGGTAGGCGAGGACGAGAGTCAAAACGGAGGCCGTTGAAATGCTGATTCATGATCTCCAACATTTCATAGTTCTCGCGCGAGAGCGGAATTTCATTCGCGCCGCCGAAGCGTGCAACGTCACCAAGGCGGTGGTCGAGACCTCGATTTGCGACCTAGAAAAATATTTGGAGGCGCCGCTAATTTCGACGCGAAGCAGCCCCGTCACCCTGACGGCGCGCGGTGAAAAAGCGCTCCTATGGGCCCGCAAAATCATCGACGAATACGAAATGATGCAGGCCGAATTGTCTCGGACGCGTCGTCAGTGACGCCTCATGCCGCGTTGAGGCGCTCAGTCAGCCCCCAAAATGACGTGCGACGCGTTGAACATCGCGTCGAGCCGGTCGCCGATCTGTATGTTCAAATCTGTCGCGTCGGCGACAGGAACGATGGCGGTCAGCATTTTCCCGTCGCCGATTTCAAGTCGAACTTCACAACTGACGCCGCCGTCGACTCTGCCGATCACGCGACCTTGCAATCTATTTCGATTCGCCAGGGAGGAGCCCTCCCCTTCCTGAGCCAGGGAAACAAAGGACGCATTGACAAAAGCGACGACCGGTCGCCCAGGCGCGAGTCGCAACTCCAGAAGAGCATCCCTTGGAACGATCGCGACAAGATTATTGTCGACCGACACGCGCAGACGGATTCGGACGTCGACCGGGTCATCCTCGACATCCGCCACCGTACAGCGGAAAACATTGCGCGCGCTGACGCGAACGGCGAGGCCCCAAAACAAAATGTCGTCGAGTTCGGGCAATTCGTCGGCGACGATCGCGTTGGATATGCGGCTCAATCGGTCTTCGAGAAGACGGAAGCTCGAGATGACCTTCCGCCCGATAGGGGTGACCTCCGCGGAGCCGCCGCGACTGCCGCCGATACGCGTGACAAAGGCAGGACTCGGAAGAAGATTGTTAATCGCCTGAACGGCGTCCCAAACGGCCTTGTAGCTGCTGCCGGTTCGCCGCGCGGCCTCGGACAGGCTTCCGCAATTCATAACCGCTTCGAGCAGGACGATGCGGCTACGGCCCAGGAGCAAACGTCCGTCCGCATGAAAAGCGATGTGCGCGTCAAGATCGGAATTGCTCATTCGCCTCCTTATGCATCTGCGCGGCCCTTAAACGAAAGGCGGCAACAATGACAGGCAGTTCGCTCAAGAATTCGTCCAGACGAGTGGAAACCGTTTGCATCCTTCGCCGTCCACGACGGTGCAGCTGCACTACAGCAAATTTGAAACCATACAAACGGGCCGCTTAGAGCGGATATCCCGGAATCGGAACAATGCAAAGCGTTCTCGCACTCTCACACGTCCCCTTCGAAGATCTGGGAACGCTTGGCCTCGCCCTTCGGGAAAGGGGCGCTCTCATTGATTTTATTGACGCTTCCGTAGCGGAACTTGCGTCCCTGGACGTCGTCACGCCTGATCTACTCGTCATCCTGGGAGGCCCCATCGGCGTATATGAGGTTGACGCCTATCCGTTCCTGCGAGCTGAGATTGACCTCATTCGCCTTCGTTTGGACGCGAAACTCCCCACTCTGGGGATTTGTCTCGGCGCCCAGCTTATGGCTTGCGCCCTTGGCGCGCGCGTCTACCCCGGCGCAATGGGGAAGGAAATCGGATGGAGCGCGGTCGCGCCGGGCCCGGACATGGCCGCCGACCCCTTCCTCGCCCACCTCATCGCGGAAGCCCCAGCGATGTTTCATTTCCATGGCGACACGTTCGATCTGCCAAGCGGCGCCCGGCTGCTCGCCCGGTCCGACAAATATCAAAACCAGGCTTTCGCGATCGGCAATTACGCGCTGGGGTTTCAGTTTCATCCCGAGGTGACCGCCGACGGACTCGAGCGATGGTATGTCGGACACGCCTGCGAACTGGCGGCCGCAAAGATAGACATCGCCGGCTTGCGAAACGCCAGTCGCGAAGTCGCGCCGAAACTCGAACAGGCGGCGCTACGGTTTTGGCGGTCATGGCTCGATCAGAGGTCGCTGTAACTTCAGGCCGAAGGCTGATCGGGCTGAAGGAAGTTAAAATGCGGACTCAGGTCCAGCTTGAGCGTTAATTTCCAAATGGCCGCAACAATCGGGGCCGCCGGCTCGTGGTCGAGCGCCACGATGCCGATCTTGCGGTGGAGTTCCGGAACCAGGGGGATCGCCGTCAGCTCCTCGCGCATTTCGAACAGGGCGAGCAGACTGTGCGGCATGATGCTGAAAATCTCCGCGCAACGGACATTTGAGTAGAGCGCGAAGACAGAGTCGGTTTCGACCACCACATTCGGGTGAACGCCGGCTCTCTGGAACGCCGCGTCGATGATCCGTCGATTTTGCATATTGCGCGTGAGCAGGCAGAGGGGCAGTTTCGACGCGTCGCGCCAGCTCATGGCGGCGCAATCGTCGATCGCGGAGGCGTCCCGCGCAAGCAGAACATATCGTTCGCGATAAAGAGGCAGAACGCGGAACCGGTGCAAATCCTGATCTTCGAGATATGTGACGCCGACATCGAGTTCGAACGTGTCTAGGCGCCGGATGATCTCTTCGTTGCTGAGGGACTGCACGAGTTGCCGGACCTCCGGAAAGGCGCGCAGATAGGGGCCGCTCAGCAGCGACATGATGGGCAAGGTTGTCGGAATGGCGCCCACGCGTAACGCGCCGCTGAGTCGCCGTCTCGAAATCGAGGCTTCCTGCTTCAACCCGTCCCACGCCGCGAGCGTTTGACGGGCCCAACCCAATATCCGGACTCCTTCCTCTGTAAAGCCCACGAATTTCTGTCCGCGTTCGACAATCGAGATTCCAAGTTCCTCCTCGAGCCGTCGAACCGCCGCCGACAGGGCTGGCTGCGAGACATTGCACGCCTCGGCCGCTCGGGCGAAATGCTGTTCGCGCGCCAGCGTCACAAGATATTCGAGCTGACGAAAGAACATTTCCGGCGGTCCGTCTTTGGTCCCGTTCTACCAGGATTTCGGGTATTTCTGCGGGCGTGTCGCGTTGTTGTAAAGCAAGGCGAAGGCGATGATCAATGCGGCGCCGACGATTGTCGGCGTCAGAAGAAAGCTCCATTTGGGATGCGTCAGAAATATGATCACAGGATTGGAGCCTGCGGGCGGATGAACTGTCCTGGTGGCCATCATCGTCATGATCGCCAATGCGACTGCAAAGGCCATCGACCATGGCTCGGCGCCCATGAATTCGAGGCATCCAAGCCCGATGAGGGATGAAGCGGCGTGGCCGAAGAAAATATTCCGCGGCTGCGAAAACGGCAGATCCGGAAACCCAAATACGAGAACGCAGGAGGCGCCGAAAGAGCCCAGGATCAGCTGCTGGTCGAGGCGGCCGCCGAGATGCGCGAGGGATATGATGAGCGCGAAGCCGCCGATTCCCGCGTACACGATCGACCGCGCGTCACTCATTGGCATTTCTCTATCCGACCTTAATTGCGAACGGACGCCGACGAATTGCCGTCGGCGTCCTTTGACCTGAGCTTCGTGAGGGTCGATCAGCCGACCTTGAATTTCGCCGCTTCTTCCGAACCGCCGGTCGCATTGCCTTCGCTATAGGAATGCGCGCCGACGCCGGCGAGCTTGCCGCCCTGAACGACAAGATATTCGTTACGGATCGGACGACCCTCGAAATAGCATTCGAGAATCTCGCGCACGCCGGCCGCGTAACGGGTCTGAGCGGAGAGGCTCGTGCCCGAGATATGCGGGGTCATGGCGTGATGCGGCATGGTGCGCCACGGATGATCCTTCGGCGCGGGCTGCGGGAACCAGACGTCGCCCGCATAGCCGGCGATATGCCCGCTTTCGACCGCGCGCACCAGAGCGTCGCGATCGACGAGCTTGCCGCGCGCCGTATTGACGATATACGTGCCGCGCTTGAAGAACTTCAGCGTGTCCTCGTTGATCATATGCTCCGTTTCAGGATGCAGCGGGCAGTTCAGCGTGACGACATCGCAAACCTTGGCGAGGCTTTCGAGATTGGAGTGATAGGTGAGGTTCAGCTCCTTCTCGACCGCTTCCGGCAGACGATGGCGATCCATGTAGTGCAGACCGACATCGAAGGGCTTCAGCAAACGAAGCACGCGCAGGCCGATGCGTCCGGCCGCGACCGTTCCGACCTGCATGGCTTCGAGGTCGTAAGAACGCGAAACGGCGTCGGCGATGTTCCAGCCGCCATTGACGATGATGTCGTGCGACGGAACAAAATTGCGCACCAGCGCCAGAATCGACATCATGACATGTTCGGCCACCGCATTGCTGTTGCAATAGGTGACTTCCGCGACGGTGACGTTGTTCTTGATCGCGGCTTCAAGGTCGGTGTGGTCGGAACCGATGCCCGCCGTGACGATCATCTTGAGCTTCTTCGCCTTGGCGATGCGCTCCGCCGTCATGTAAGCAGGCCAGAACGGCTGAGAAATCACGATCTCCGCATCCGGCAGCTCGCGGTCGAGCACGCTATCCGCGCCGTCTTTGCTGGACGTGACAACGAGCTGGTGACCATTCGCCTCGAGATATTTGCGTAGGCCGAGCTCGCCGGAAACGCTGCCGAGAAGGGCTCCGGGCTTGAAATCGATGGCTTTCGGCGTGGGCAGAGTCTGCCCGTCCGGATAGACCTTGGGCTGCGGGACGTCGTCACGCGCATAGGTTTTCGGATAGCCGCCGATCGGATCGTCATAAAGGACACAAACAACCTTCGCCATGTGCGAATCCCCTTGTTTCAACGCGACGGCAGGCCTTGTCGAAGGCAAGACGCTTCACTGCTGCGCTGCGTCTATCGTTAATGTTTTCGAAAGCGCCGCCGCCTTCGTAGATCAGACGGAGGATGGTTCCATTCGTTTTGGCTGATCTTCCGATAAGCCTTGCTTATCGGGCGCGCTGGGGACGGCGGAAACGATGGGGGATTAGCAAGACGGACATGTTGCTTGCGCCGAATGGCGTTTCGCGCAAACGAAAAAACCGCAAACGAAGACCTGGAAGGTTTCGTTTGCGGTTTGCTGCAACCGGATCGAGGGCGAGTGCGGCCAGTCCGAGAGGGGTGCGTCGGCAGGACGTCCTGCCGTCACCGGCAGCGGCCGCGTGGCGGCCAGTGCCCGGGAGGTCACGATGAAATGACGCCGTTTGTTGTAGAGCTCGCGTCCACACTCGTCCAATCTGGAGCGTTTATTGATTGATAACTACAAGTTATCATGTCGCCCAGCCACTACGTCAGAAAGCGTGGCGATCCGGCTTGATATTGCGTAGCGGCGCGCCATCGATGCGATCGAGCCCGCGCAGCGTGAGCGTGTGTGTCGCGCACCGCCTCCAGCTTGACAATTGACGCGCCGGGCGAAGGAGCCAGGCGCACCGCACGCAGGCTGGTTGCCAAAGCGCCGGCTCGTCCTAACTGAGGAGGTATGGAGAAAGGTGATGACGGATGATGGTCGCTTTAGCTATGGCGCTTGTCGTCGCGGCCTCGCTGGCGTTTCACTTTCTGAGTCCCTGGCGTCCCACGCCGATCGCCTCCAATTGGAGTTTCATCGACGACACTCTAGCGCTGACCTTCATCGTGACGACAATCGGATTCGTCGCGGTCATCCTGTTTATGTCGTACTGTCTGTACAGATTCCGCCATCAACCCGGCAGACGCTCCACATATGAACCGGAGAACCGGAGGGTCGAGCTCTTGCTCGGCGGATTGACGACCATAGCGGTGATCATCCTGCTCGCGCCCGGACTGTCGGTCTGGGGGCGTTTCGTAACGCCGCCGGAGGGCGCGATGGAAGTGGAGGCGGTTGGCGCGCAGTGGAGCTGGAGCTTCCGCCTGCCGGGCTCCGACAACAAGTTCGGCGCGACCGACATTCGTTTTATCGACGCAAACAACGCATTGGGCGTCAGTCCGGCCGATCCGCGCGGGCGCGACGACGTAATCGTCGTCAACGGCGAGTTGCACCTGCCGGAGGGTAAGCCTGTCAAGGTGCTGCTGCGCTCGATCGACGTGCTGCACGATTTCTATGTGCCGCAGATCCGCGCCAAGATGGATCTCGTGCCGGGGATGGAAACCTATTTCTGGTTCACCCCGACAAAGACCGGCCAGTTCGAGATTCTCTGCGTCGCTTATTGCGGGGTCGGCCATCCGCAAATGCGCGGCATGCTCGTCATCGACGCCGAGAGCGATTATCGCAACTGGCTGGCGGCGCAACCGACCTTCGCGAAAATGCGCAAAGCCGAAGCCTTTTGAGTGAGGGAGTGCGGTCCGTGTCCGATGTCTCGATCGAGGAGGATGGCGTTCCCTCAGGGGAAGTCGAGGATGTCGAACTCTATCACGCGACGTCGTGGTGGACGAAGAATGTATTTTCTCAAGACGCCAAGGTCATCGCCATTCAATACGCCTGCACGGCGATCGCCGTCGGCGTCGTTGCGCTCGTCTTGTCCTGGCTGATCAGGCTGCAGCTCGCCTTTCCGGGCGCAATCCCCTTCATCGACGCCAATGTATATTACCAGGCCGTGACCATGCATGGCATGATCATGGTCGTCTACATGCTCACCGCGATCTTTCTCGGCGGCTTCGGCAATTATCTGATCCCTCTCATGATCGGCGCGAGGGACATGGTCTTTCCCTTCATCAATATGCTGAGCTACTGGGTCTATCTGCTGGCGACGCTCGTTCTCCTCGCAAGCTATTTCGTCCCGGGCGGCCCCACTGGCGCGGGCTGGACGCTCTATCCGCCGCAGGCGATCCTCACGGGAACGCCCGGCCATGAATGGGGCATCATATTGATGCTCTTATCGCTCATTCTCTTCATCGTGGGCTTCACCATGGGCGGCCTGAATTATGTCGTCACGGTGTTGCAGGCGCGGACGCGCGGCATGACGCTCATGCGCATGCCGCTCACCGTCTGGGGGATATTCACCGCGGCGGTCATGGCGCTTCTCGCCTTTCCCGGGCTTTTCGTCGCCTGCGTGATGCTTCTGCTCGACCGCGTCCTTGGGACCAGCTTCTTCGTTCCCGCGATCGTCGAAATGGGGGAGCAGCGGAACTATAGCGGCGGCAGTCCCATTCTTTTCCAGCATCTCTTCTGGTTCTTTGGCCACCCCGAGGTTTACATCGTGGCCTTGCCGGCCTTCGGAATGGTCTCCGATCTCATCAGCGTCCATGCCCGTAAGAACATTTTCGGCTATCGCATGATGGTCTGGGCAATCCTCGCGATCGGCGTGCTGAGCATGATCGTCTGGGGCCATCATATGTATGTCAGCGGCATGAACCCGCTTTTCGGCTTCTTCTTCGCCGTCACAACGCTCGCCATCGCCGTGCCGACGGCGATGAAGGTCTATAACTGGGTCGTAACGCTCTGGCGGTCTGACATTCACTTCACGACGCCGATGCTGTTCGCGCTGGGCTTCCTCGTCACATTCGTGAATGGCGGGATTACCGGCCTATATCTCGGCAATGTGATTGTTGACGTGCCGCTGTCGGCGACGCTCTTTGTCGTCGCGCATTTCCACATGGTGATGGGCATCGCGCCCGTTCTCGTCATCTTTGGCGCCATCTATCACTGGTTTCCGAAGATCGCCGGGCGAATGTTGGATGAGAGGCTGGGCAGGATTCACTTCTGGATCACCTTCCTTGGCGCCTACGCCATCTTCTTTCCGATGCACTATCTCGGCCTCCTCGGCGTGCCGCGCCGCTTCTACGAGATGGGCGACGTATCCTTCGTCCCGCATACGGCCGCCGGGCTGAATATCTTCATGACGGTGACGGCGCTCATCGTCGGCGTCTCGCAGCTCATCTTCTTCTACAACGTCTTCAGAAGCCTCAGGAGCGGCCTCCCTTCCGGCGGCAACCCCTGGCGCGCCGCCTCGCTCGAATGGCAGACGCCTGAAACCCCGCCCGGCCACGGCAATTGGGGAGATGAACTCCCGATCGTCTATCGCTGGCCCTATGGTTACAGCATCCCCGGCGCGCCCGACGATTTCGTGCCGCAAAACGCGCCGCCGCTCTCGGGAGAACATGCGACATGAGCGTGATGGGCCTGTTCTTCATTTTCATCTTTTCAATCGCCCTCGCCTATCTCTGGCGTGAAGGCGTGCTGGATGCGCCTTGGTTGCAAGAGCAGGAAATCGCGGCCTATCGGGGAGCCGGCGGCCGCCCGTCCGCGGCGAAAACAGGCCTCGTCGTCTTCCTCGGCGTGGCTTTGTGCCTTTTCTCCTTGCTGACCGCCGCATTCCTGATGCGGATGGAGTCCTATGATTGGCGATCGCCGCCATTGCCGCGTATCCTGTGGTTCAACACAGGCGCTCTCATCGTATCGAGCGTCGCCCTTCAACTCGCCAATCTCGCGGCGAAAGACCTATCGCGCGAGCGGATGAGGGCCGCGCTCCGGGTTGGAACGGTCGCGAGCCTCGCTTTCCTTCTCGGGCAGCTCTGGGCGTGGCGGGAAATGATCGCCAGCGGTTTCTATGCGTCGCAGAATCCGGCTAATGCTTTTTTCTTCCTGCTGACCGGCGCGCATGCGCTTCATGTGCTCGGCGGGCTCGTCGCGCTGGTCCGGGCGGTCGTTCAGGCGTCGCTGAAAGAACCGCCCGAAAGGCTGGCGTCGACGGTGGAGCTCTGCGCCATTTATTGGCACTTCCTTCTCATCGTCTGGCTGCTTCTCGTGGCGCTGCTCGTAGGATGGGCGGACAATTTCGGGGCGATCTGCCGCCGCCTTCTCGTGTGAAGAAAGGATCGTCGCATGGCCCTGGAGACGATTAGCCGCGCCGGCAAGATCGAGCCCAAAAAGCCTTCCGGCCTGCGCGGCGTCGTCTCGGACTGGGCTTCGGATCAGCGTTCCTTCAAGAGCGCGTCCTGGGGCAAGGCGATGATGTGGATTTTCCTTGTCAGCGATACATTCATTTTCAGTTGTTTCCTCATTTCCTACATGACGGTGCGCATGTCGACGACTGTCCCATGGCCGAGCCCGAGCGAAATCTTCGCGCTCGACATTGGCGGCCGAAAAATCCCCCTCATACTGATCGCCATCATGACCTTCGATCTCATCACCAGCTCCGGCACGATGGCGATCGCCGTGAACTACGCCTATGCGCGACAACGCAAGAAAGCGGCGCTGATGATGCTGGCGACGGCGTTCTTCGGCGCGACCTTTGTCGGGATGCAGGCTTTCGAGTGGACGAAGCTGATTCAGGAAGGCGTCCGCCCCTGGGGCAATCCGTTCGGCGCCGCGCAGTTCGGGTCAAGCTTCTTCATGATCACCGGCTTTCACGGCTTTCACGTTACAATGGGCGTCATCTTCCTCCTCCTCATCGCCCGCGCCGTCTGGCGCGGCGATTATGACCGAGGAACGCCCGGCTTCTTCACGAGCCGGAAGGGTCGTTACGAGATCGTCGAGATCATGGGCCTCTACTGGCACTTCGTCGATCTGGTGTGGGTCTTCATCTTCGCCTTCTTCTACCTTTGGTGACAGGAATTCATGATGAAAACCGCCGAAGCCAAGAACGAGGTCACGACCGCCGCGCCGGCCGAGGCCCATGGGCAGCAGCACCCGATCGCGCTTTATCTTCTCGTATGGGCGCTGCTCTTCGTTTTGAGCGCCTGCTCCTATCTCGTCGATTACTTCAATTTCCAGGGCAATCTGCGATGGAGCCTCATCATCCTGTTCATGTTGCTGAAAGCGGGGCTTATCGTCGCGGTCTTCATGCATATGGCGTGGGAGCGGCTGGCGCTTGTAGCGGCCATTCTCGTTCCACCGCTCGCCGTGCTCGTCTTCGTCGCGACGATGGCGCTCGAGGGCGACTACACCAAATTAACCCGCATGGCGTTCTTTGCGTCAGCGCCGGTCACTGGGGTCAAGGCACATTAGTGAATGACGAGAACGGGGCAGGTCGCGTGTCTGACGATCGCGCTTGCATTCGAGCCGATCAAAAATCGATCCGCCCCGGGCCGATGTGAGCTCAGCACGATGAGATCGCTCCGCCAGCGCTCAGCCTCCTCGATAATTGTCTGGTAGATCGGACCGAATAGGAGCGCAGTTGAAACGCGCGCGGGGGGACGTTCGATCTCATTCGCAACCTTTGAAAGTTCAGCTCCGAGACCTCGCCGTATAATTTCATCGAAGTCTTGGGGGACATAATCCAGCAGCTTGACCGGCGTTAGCGACTGTACGTTAACCAGCCGGATGTCTCCATCAAAAGCCTTTGCAAGCGTTTCAGCATAGCTGACGGCGTCTTTCGTCATCTGACGCTCAGCAAGATCGATGGGCACCAGAATTCTTGCGAACATTGCATTGGCTCCCAACGACGGACCCGTTCGTGAGATATAGGGCTGATACGCCGCTACGGCGTCTCTCGCGCTGATAGCGCGTCGCATTCGGCTTGCGGAGCCCCGAACCAATAGCGGCGCCTCCCCTGCTTCACGCCGGCCCTCCGAGGGCGCAGGACCTCGCTCGAAAGCACGCCGAGATATCGTTGACCGGCGAGAGGCGCGGCTTCCGCCTCGCCAAGGCCCGGGCCGTTGACGATTTCTTCACGCACTTCGAATTTGAATCGAAACGACGCTTTCCAATAAATCTCCCGTCAACCATTCCTAAAGACCCCGGCGCTAGCGTCGAGACCATGCGTAACTTGGTCTCGTATCCTCGCGTTTCCGCCCCTGGCGGCGCCCGCCGGATCGTTCCGGCGCTCGGCGCGCTGCTCATCAGCGTGCTGGCTGGCGGGCTTTTCTTCCCGGAAAGCCCCATCGATCCCGCGCCCGATCCGGCCGAGGCCGCGCCGAGCGCGATTGGCCTTCGCGGCTCCTATCTCTCGGACATCGGCCCCCATGCGCCGGGCGCTTTCGCGCCGCGCAGCGCGCATATGCGGCCGCATAACCTCTTCATCGCGTCAAACCTCTTCATCGCGCAAGCCGAGGCGGCGACGCCCGAGCCCGCGGCGAAGAGCGTCGAGAGGACCGCCTTCGCCCCCCTGCCCCCGATGCGGCCCGCTGAACTGCGGACGGCGCTCGCCGAACCCACGGCGCCGGTCTATGTCGACGCTCCCCTGCCGCCGCGCCGGCCGGCGGAGGTCTCCGTCGCGCTCAAGCCCGAGCCTCCGAAGGAGCAGCCGCGCCACGAAACGGCGGCTGCGGCGCCGACGCCGGCCGAACCCGTTCCCTCGGCTCCGCCGCCCCGACAGGTCGCGCGCGCGACCACCGTCGTGCCGGCGGGCCCGGCCGACAATCGCGGCTTTTTAGAGCGTCTCTTCGGCGGCGCGCCTCAGGCCGCGGCCCCGCAGGCGGCGAACCGCCGCGAGGCGATGGCCTACGCCTCGACCAATGACGCCGGCGGCCTCTTCGGCGGGCTGCGGAGCGCCGTGGCCCCGGCGAACCCCGCCGCGCGCTACGACCGCTACACCGCGATCTACGACATCTCGGCCCGCACGGTTTACATGCCCGACGGCTCGCGGCTCGAAGCGCATTCCGGTCTGCGCGAGCATCTCGACGATCCTCGCTATGTGCATCTGCGGATGCGGGGGCCCACCCCGCCGCATATTTACGAGCTGACCCCGCGCGAAGCGCTGTTCCATGGCGTCGAGGCGCTCCGGCTCAACCCGGTCGGCGGCGGCGGCTCGAGGATCTATCACCGCGCCGGACTCCTCGCCCACACTTACATGCTCGGCCCCAACGGCGATTCGAACGGCTGCGTCTCGTTCCGCGACTACCACGCCTTCCTGAACGCCTATAAGCGCGGCGAAATCCGGCGCCTCGCCGTCGTCGCACATATGTAAGCCACGGGCAGGGAAGCGTTTTCCCGCCCGCCGCGTTGTTCGACCGTCCACCGAAGCGCCCGCCTGCGGCCAGGATTTCGCCTGAATCCAGCCCAAGCAAGGCCGCGATGCTTTTTCAAAGTGTTGCTGCGGCGTCCTTGCGCGCTTGCGACTGCGGGACGGAGCATTGATTCGCCGAATCTGCCCCACGCGCAGTCGAACTGCGCGGCGCAAAGATCATTCGGGGGCGGATGGTGAAGAACACCCACACGCTACATGGTTTCTTGTCTCGCGATCGCGGCCAGCGTCTCGCCTATACGGTGCTCGGCGCAGGCGCGGTTTTTCTGAGCTTGTTCGGCCTCTGGCGCGGGCTCCATTCTCAGGTTACGCCCACGCCGGGCGTCGTCGCCGCAATCGCGCCGCAACCGGCGCCGGCCGCCAATCCCTATGGGCCGATGGCGGTGGGGCTCGGCCCCTGGGCGCGCAGCGCCGCCGCATCGGCGCCCGAGCTTCGGCCAAACCAGGAAACGGCCGCGCTCGAGGGCAAGGTCGAGCCCGCCCCGCAGCAACGGCCGGCGCCCGAATCCGTCGCCGAAGCCGAGCCGAGCTATCCTGAAGCAGACGTTCCGCTGCCGCCGCAACGCCCCGTCGAGTTGAGAAATCTTGCAAGCCGCGCGGAGCTGGCCCCGATGCGTCAGGCGGCGCTCCCGGCGCAGCCCGCGCCCGCCGCCCAGGCGCCGGCTCCGGGCGACAATCGCGGATTCTTTGAAAAACTGTTCGGCGGCGCCGGCGCGGAGCAGCAGCAGGCCGCGCAGCAACCGCCCGCGCCGACAGGCCGCAACGCGCGTCGCCAGCAGCAGGCGCCCGTGCAGCAGGCCATGGCCTACGCGCCGCAGGAGCCGACGAGCGGCGGCCTCTTCAGCGGCCTGACCAGCGCCGTCGCCCCAGCCGCCCCGGCGCCGTCGGTCACGAACGGCCCGGCCCCGCGCGCGGGGAACGGCACCGCCGTCTACGACATCTCCGCCCATACGGTTTACATGCCCGACGGCACGCGGCTCGAGGCGCATTCCGGCCTGCGCGAACATCTCGACGATCCGCGCTTCGTGCATGTTCGCATGAGGGGCCCGACGCCGCCGGCGGTCTACGCGCTCTCGCCGCGCGAGCAGCTCTTCCATGGCGTCGAGGCCCTGCGCCTGACGCCCAACAGCGAGGTCTATGGCCGCGCCGGCCTTCTCGCCCACACCTATATGCTGGGCCCGAACGGCGACTCCAATGGCTGCGTTTCCTTCCGCGACTATCAGGCTTTCCTCAACGCTTACAAACGCGGCGAGGTGAGGCGCCTCGTCGTCGTCGCCCGCATGTAGGGCTGCGCTGGCGTCACGCTCCGCCAACTCGGCGTCGCCGCGGCCGAACGCTCGGGCGCGGCGATGATTATCTTCCAGTCAGAGTCAGCCTTCTAATTTCGAGCGCATGCGGCGTCGCAGGATTTTCCGCGTCTAAAACGCCAGGAAACAGGAACTGACCGGTCGCCGCGAGCGACGCCGACGCCCTTATACGCATCGAGCGCCGCGCGCACGCGAAATTCCGGACAAATTCGAGAAAGCGGCGGCGGAACTCCTATTTCACCGAGAGCGCGCGGGCGACAGGCTGCCCTTCGCCGGCCGCGCATGGAGGTCGCCTTGCGCTACTCGCCCCTGCTTCTCGCTCTCCCGCTGGCGCTCGCGGCCCAAACCGCTTCCGCGACCGTGCGCATCCATATCAATCTCGCCAGTCAGCGCATGGTCGTGACCTCCGCCGCCGGCAAACATAGCTGGCCGGTCTCGACCGCGCGGCCCGGCTATCGCACGCCGCGCGGCGTATTTTCGGCGCGCAGCCTGCAGCGCATACATTACTCCAGCAAGTATGACGACGCGCCTATGCCGCACTCGATTTTCTTTTCGGGCGGCTACGCCATTCACGGCACATATGCGACCAGCGCGCTCGGGCGGCCGGTCTCGCATGGCTGCGTGCGATTGTCTCCCGGACATGCGGCGCAGCTTTACGGGATGGTGCGACGCGAAGGCGCTCGCATCACGATCTCAGGCGGGCGAAGCCGCCGATGAAGACGGCGCCGCGGCCAGGAAAGTTTTGCAGCGCGCATAGACGGCGGAACGCGCGCAGATTGGCGGAGCGCGCAAAACGGCGGGACGGAAGCGGGAGACGGACGATTGCGGTCGGGCCCCTGCTTGCCTAGATGTGTGACGGGCCGCCAAGGTGGTCGATAATATGTCGAAAGGGAGGAAATGATGCATAAATCCGCTTTGGCCGTCGCCGCGCTGCTGGCGACGAGCGTTCCCGCCGCCGCCGCGACCTGGCTCGTGACCGAGGAGAACACCGGCGGCATCAAGGGCGCGCAGGGCTCCTGGAACGTCAAGACCGAGGGAAACAAGCTCTCCGGCGACGCCAGTATGCAGATGGGCAACGGCTCGACGCTCACCTACAAATTCGAAGGCGAATCCGAAGGCGCCAACTACACCGTCACCCTCTCCGACCGCACTGACGGCAAGAAGGGCTGCGTCTGGAAGGGCCATCCGCCGGCGAGCGGCGGCGCTCAGGCCAAGGGCCTTGTCGGCTACGTCGAATGCGACGGCGACAAGCTCATCATCCGCGCGAGCGTCGTGGAATAAGGAAACCGCGCGTCACTGCGCGCCCCGCGAAGCGATCCGGCCCGCCGAGCGTCTGGATCGCTTCGTGGTCTGCGCTCCCGGCGACGTCCGCCGAGAGGCGGCGCGTCATCCTTGAAGCTTTCTGATCATGTAAAGCGCGCCGGCCCCGTAGCTCTTCAACTTCGGGGCGAGCCTCTCATCCGACGCGGCCTGGAAGCCAGTTTCCGCCCAAAATCCGGCCGTTCCATAGACTGACGTCAAAGCCAGGAAGGCGAGCCGCTCCTTGCGGGCGACATTGCATAGCCGCTGAATCAAATGCGCGGTTGCGCCGTCGCCGCGCGCGCCGGGCGTCAAGGCGACGTCGTGCAAAAACAGGCAGTCCGGAGACGGCGGCAGCGCGCCCAGAAAAGCATCCAACGGCGGAATGTCATAGAGCCGCCATGGATGGGAGATCGCGTAGCCGACCAGCGCGCCATCCTTCGCCAGCACGAAGCAGCCGGCGGGGAATAGCCGCGCCTTCTCCTCGAAAACCTCTGGCCGCTCCGGCAGATCGGCATGAGCGCCCGTCGCGATGCGACAGATCTCCGGCAGGTCTTCGGGACGCATGGGACGCCAGCGATCGGCGGGGCCGCTACGCAAAGCGCCCTTCCAGCACCGCCATCGGCGCCTTCGATCCCTTCACGCCCGTCAGCAGAACCCTCACCGCCGGCGCGCCGGGCTTCGTATGGACAGGCCGCACCGTCACGCCGCCAAGCCGGCCTTTCATCGCCGCGAGGCATGCATAGAGCGCATCGGCCCGGTGGATCATGGCGAAGGTTCCGCCCGGCGCGAGCAGCGCCAGCGCGCCGCGCACCCATTCCGGGAGGGGGACGGCCGCGACATGGGCGCGGGCTTTGTCGGAGTCCGGCGTCACGCGCACTTTGCTCTCGTCATAGAAGGGCGGGTTGGTGAGGACCAGCGCCGCCTGCTCGTCGACGAGGCCCGATGCGCGGCGCGATTTGGCGGAGACGACATCCGCTTCATAAACGGCGACCCGCTCCGCAAGGCCGTTCGCCGCCGCATTCTCCCGCGCCAGCGCGCAGGCTGCACGGTCGATCTCGACCAGACCGACGCGCGCCTGCTGCGCCAGAACGGCCGCCATAAGCCCGATCGCTCCCGCGCCGGCCCCAATGTCGAGGATCAACCCCTTCTGGTCCGGCGGCGTCAGCGCCGCGAGCAGGACCGCGTCATGGCCGGCGCGATGGCCCCGGCCCTGCCGCAGCCGCAGCCGCCCGTCGAGAAATCCATCCGCCGCGTCGCCATCCATCGGGCCGCGACAGTCCCATGCGTCCCCGCTTTCCACAAGCGCCTAAATTTTTCGCAACGGCGGGACTTTAGCCCTACCCCCTTGAAAACCCGGCCCAACCGCCTGCAGCGTGGCTAAGAAAGGTTTTCCGAAGCGTAAAATTTTAGCCGTCCGCTTAACGTTACGCTTTCCGGCGCCGTGGCAAGACGTCGCGGCGCTTGGGCCAACCCTCGGTAAATACAGGCTTCGCCATGACGATCCGGCTCTACGGCACAGTTAAGGACACGGGCCTTGTCAGGGAGGCGGAATTCGGCAGGCGGCTCGCCGAATTGGCGCTCTGCTGCCGGGGTCTCGAATTCGCGATCGACGATTTCTGCGCGGAAACAGGGAACGCCGCGGCGCGGCGGCTGGCCGCGCTCGCGGCGCGCGTCGCGGAACAGGCCGAGCGGCTCGCCCGTGCGGCGGCGGCCGAGATCGAGGAGCCTCTGAATTAACCGGGCCGCGTCCCTCAAACGCCCCTCCATGGCCTTGCCCTGGCTGCGACTTGCCGGTAAGGGCGCAAGGCCGTAAATTCCGGGCCGTTAAAAGATTAGGCCGTAGGGGGGTCCGTGGGTATCGTTATTCCGCTCGAAGAGAAGAAAGCTGCGGGCCTCGACAGCCTTCTCGAACTGATCCGCCAGGACCTCGAGCGCACCAACCAGCTCATCATCCAACGCACCGGCTCGGACGTCACCACGATCCCCGAAGTCGCGAACCACCTGATTTCGGCGGGCGGCAAGCGGCTGCGTCCCATGCTCGTCCTCGCGACCGCCGGCATGTGCGGCTATAAGGGCGACGGTCACCTGAAATTCGCCGCCGGCATCGAATTCATGCATACGGCGACCCTGCTCCACGACGATGTGGTGGACGAGTCCAATATGCGCCGTGGCAAGATCGCCGCCCGTATGCTCTGGGGCAATCAGACCTGCGTGCTCGTCGGCGACTTCCTCCTGGGCCACGCCTTCAAGATGATGGTCGAGCCGGGCCAGGTCCCGCCGCTCACCGTCGTCTCCCAGGCGGCCGCCGTGATCGCTGAAGGCGAGATTCTCCAGCTCAACGCCGCCAAGGACACGACGACGACTGAAGACGCCTATATGGCCGTCATCCGCCGCAAGACGGCGGAACTCTTCGCCGCCGCCGCCGAGGTCGGCGTCATGCTCGCCGGCAAGCCCAAGGCGGACGAAGCCGCGGCGCGCAGCTACGGCATGAATCTCGGCGTCGCTTTCCAGCTTATCGACGACGCGCTGGATTATGGCGGCTCCTCCGCCAAGCTCGGCAAGAATGTCGGCGATGATTTCCGCGAGGGCAAGATCACTCTGCCCGTCGTGCTGGCCTTCCGCCGCGGCAACGACAAGGAACGCGAATTCTGGCGCCGCACGCTGGAGAAGGGCGAGATCAAGGACGGAGACGTCGAGACCGCCTGCGGCCTGATGAAAAAGCACAAGGCGCTCGACGACACGATCGAGCGCGCCGCCCATTACGGCGCGATCGCGCGCGACGCGATGGAGATTTTCCCAGCTTCGCCATGGAAAAACGCGCTGCTCGAAGTCGTGGATTTCTGCATCGAGCGCGTCTACTGACGGGCGCTCCGGAAGCAAAGAAAAACGCCGGCCGAGCGACGCTCCGGCCGGCGTTTTCGCGTTCGCGCTCTATCAGGACTTCAGGCATTCGGCCTTGAACTGCCGCTTCGCCTTGCCCTTGAGGCCCTTGGCGGCGGCCTGCTCGTTGCAGCCCTTTTCCTTGTCCGCCTTGGCGACCGGCGCGGACGGCGTCGCCGGAGCGGCCGTCTCGGCGGCCGCCGGCGCAGCGCCGGACTCCGCAGTCCCCTTGCCGGCGATTTCCGCCGGCGGCTTCCATACCGTTTCCGCCGAGGAGGCGCTGGCGAAAGCCATGGCGGCAAGGCCCGCCGTCGAAAGAATCTTTATGCTCTTCAACATGACGTCTCTTTTTTCGTTCCGGAAGCCGGACGAACGGCTTCGCTGCTCTCCCTCGGCCACGCGCATCCGCGCAGCAGCCAAAGAAAGATTATGACATTTTTAAGAAAATGTCTTGGAGACGTCCGAGACGAAAGCTACTTTTCACTTGCGCAATAACATGCGAATTCCGCCTCCTAGCGCGCCCCTTGCCTCCAGAAGTGAATGGCGAGCGTCGCCGCGAGGGCGGAGAGGAACAGGCGCAAAAAGACGTGAGTGGGCATAACGCCGGAAGCCTCCAGCGCTTTAGCGCGGACGCCGCGCCGCTCCAGATCCCGCGGCGCGCCGCATTTCGCATCGAGATTCACATAAGTCATCGCCATTTCCCGCTCGCAAAACGACTCTCTCAGGCATTAAGGCTAATGGCTGAAGTCTTGCCGAGAGCTTGCGCGAATGACGCGGTTTATCGCGGGAGAGGGTTTCGTCGCGCCGCGACGCGCATAAGGATGAGAGATGGCTGAGCCCAGGGAAAGCAGATATGCGCAATTTGATCTGTCCGCGCAGCCGCCGATAGCCGAAAAGCGTCCCACGCAAAAAACTGTCCATGGGCGCGGGCTCGACGATCCCTATGCGTGGCTCGCCGCGGAAAATTGGCGCGACGTGCTGCGCGATCCGAAGAGGCTGCCCAAAGACATCGCGGCGCTGGTGAAGGCGGAGAACGCCTATTGCGCCAGCGTCGTCGCGCCTCTCGACGAATTACGCAAGACGCTCGTGAAAGAGATGCGCGGTCGCATCAAGGAGGATGATTCCGACGTCCCCGACAATGACGGCCCCTATGCCTATTACGGCCGGTTCCGCGAAGACGGCGAGCATCCGCTCTACTGCCGCACGCCGCGCAATGGCGGATGTGAGACGATCCTGCTCGACGGCGAGGCGCTGGCGAAAGGGCATGCGTTCTTCGATATCGGCGACACGGCTCACGCGCCCGACCATGCGCAGCTCGCCTGGAGCGTCGACGACAAAGGCTCCGAACTCTACGCCATTCATACGCGCGCCCTCGCGGACGGGATCGACCGCGCGGACGTCGTGACGGATACGGATGGCGCCATCGTCTGGACCTCGGATTCGAAGGCCTTCTATTATGTGCGCGTCGACGAGAACCACCGCACGGCTCAGGTTTTCCGCCACGAGATCGGCGCCGATCCCGGAACCGACCGCCTGATTCTCGAAGAGACGGACGGAGCCTGGTTCGTCGGGATCGAGGAAAGCCGCTGCCGCCGCTTCGCCATCGTCACGTTCCACGGCCACGACGCCGCCGAAATCTGGCTGATCGATCTGCACGGGACCGAGCCCGCGCCGCGGCTCGTCGCCGCGCGCGAGCCGAAGCTGCGTTACGACGTCGAGCCGCATGGCGACGTTCTGTTCATCCTGAACAATGCCGACGGCGCCGACGATTTTCGCATTTCCGCCGCGCCCCTCGCGGCGTCCGAGCGCGCCAATTGGCGCGACGTCGTTCCGCTTCGCGCCGGCGCGATGATCGTCGCCTTCACGGTCTTTGCGCATTTTCTGGTCTGGGTCGTGCGCGAAAACTCGCTGCCGCGCATCGTCATACGGGATCTCGAATCCGGCGACGCGCATGACATCGCCTTTGATGAAGAGGCCTACGCGCTCGGCCTCGATCCGGGTCTCGAATACGACACGACGACGCTGCGCTTCACCTATGCGTCCATGACGACGCCGGAGGAAATCTACGAGTACGACATGCGCGAGCGCACGCGCGTCCTGCGCAAAAGACAGGAAATTCCTTCCGGTCATGATCCGAAGAATTATGTGACCCGACGCCTCTACGCGCCGGCGCCCGATGGCGAAAGCGTGCCGATCACGCTGTTGCATCGCGCCGGTTTCGCGCCGGGCGCCGATGGCGCGCCGCTGCTGCTTTACGGCTATGGCGCCTATGGCCATTCGCTCGCCGCCGATTTCGACGAAGACGCGCTGTCGCTCGTCGATCGCGGCTTCGTCTACGCCCTCGCCCATACGCGCGGGGGAACCGATAAAGGCTGGAACTGGTACGAAACCGGCAAGCTCGAAAAAAAGACGAACACTTTCTCCGACTTCCTCGCCTGCGCACAGCATCTGATCGCTTGCGGCTATACATGCGAGGGCGCCATCGTCGCGCAAGGCGCATCGGCCGGCGGCATGCTGATGGGCGCGATTTTGAACGAAGCGCCGCAACTCTTCGCGGGCGTGATCGCAGGCGTGCCCTTCGTCGACGTGCTCAACACGATGCTGCGGGACGATCTGCCGCTCACGCCGCCCGAATGGCTCGAATGGGGCAACCCGATCGCAGATGCGGACGTCTACGACCGCATTGCCGCCTATTCGCCTTACGACAATGTGCGCGCGCAAATTTATCCGCCGATCCTTTCCATCGTCGGCGTCGCCGATCCGCGCGTGACCTATTGGGAGCCGCTGAAATGGGCGTCGAAGCTGCGCGCGACGATGACGGGCGGCGGACCCGTATTGCTTCACACGCATTTGACCGCGGGGCATGGCGGAGCCTCGGGACGTTTCGAGGCCCTGGAGGATACGGCGCTGGAATACGCCTTCGCGATCGCCTGTTCAAATCGCGCTAATGATCGCCGCTGACGTTTCGCTTCGACTGGAAGGTTCGATATGGCTCGCTCGCATTGCGAAGAATTGACGCACATCGTCCATCGCTATTTCATCTGGATCGTCATCGGCTCCTATATAGCCGCGGCGCTTGCGCCGGCAGCCGGAGTCGCCCTGCAAAAGGTCCGCCTCCTCGACACGGGAGCCGGCGGCGCGCCTGTGACGGCGACGATGCTGATGCTGTTTCTCCTGCTCTTCAACGCCGGTCTCGGAACCAATGCAGGAGAAATTCAAACGCTGGCGCGCAGGCCCGGCGTGCTGGCGATTGGCGCGCTCGGCAATTTCCTCGTGCCGCTGATCTTCATCGTTGCGGCGAGCTTCACGCTGGCCGCCTGGCACAATAGCGACGAAACGCAGCAGATCCTCACAGGCCTCGCTTTTGTGGCGGCGATGCCGATCGCCGGCGCTTCGACCGCCTGGGCTCAGACGGCCAATGGCAATATGTCGCTGAGCATTGGACTCGTTTTGACGACCACCGCGCTCAGCCCATTGCTCACGCCCGCCGTGCTACATGCGGTCGCGGGCTTGACGACCGGCGACTATAGCGAGGACCTCCACGAACTCGCCGCCGGCAATTCCATGAGTTTCCTTGGCATGTGGGTGTTCGCGCCATCCATTCTGGGCGTGCTCGCCGGGCGGCTGATCGGCGAGACCGCGAAGTCGCGCGCCAAGCCCTATCTCAAACTGTCGAATTACGGGATGGTCGTCCTGCTGAATTACGCCAACGCCTCGCTTTCATTGCCGCAGGTCGCGCGCAACCCCGATCTCGACTTTCTCGCGATCATGCTTTTGGTCATCCTCTTTCTCTGCGTGACCGCTTTCGCCGCGGGCTGGCTTTGCGCGCGCGTCAGCGGCGCGGACGCTGAAGAAACTGCGTCGCTGACATTCGCGCTCGGCATGAACAACAATGGAGCCGGGCTCTCGCTCGCGACGACCGCCATGCCCGATCACGCCGGCGTTCTGCTCCCGGTCATCTTCTACAATCTCGCCCAGCATTTCGTCGCCGCGCTCGCCGACCGTTCGCTCTTTCAGCGAAAGGCGGCGCGTTGACGCTCAAACCTCACATGGATGGCTTCTTACGCTGAACTTCTTCGGGCGGCAGCCATTCACGGCCGGCCTGCGTGCCGCGCTTCGCCTCTATTCCCGGCGAGCCCGCCGCCGTGCCGCTGGGGCCGGCGACGCCCGCGGGCGAAGCGTGTTCCTGCGCGGCCGGGTTTTCTTTCTGAACGACAGTCGGCGGCGTGACGTTGCCGCCGGCGGCGGGACCGGACGTATCCCCCGCCTGCGACTGCTCCGCAATTGCGGAAGGCGTCCGGCCGGTCTCCTCGTTCAAGGCCGGCTTGATGTCGGGACGCGGCGCGCCTTGAATGGCGGGCGGATTGGGATCGCCCTGGTCCTGCGCCTGCTGCGCGACGGCCGGCGCGAATGCGCTCGACGACAATGCGAGCGCGCCGATCAACAGCTTCTTCATGACGGTGACTCCTGCCCTTTGGTCCCTGCGGCAAATCCGTAAAGCGGCTAGATGGGAGAGGACGCGGCTCAGGCAAGAAATTATCGCGTCCCCCGCGCTTTTCGTTTACTCAGCTTTGGGGAGGTATCATCAATGGCCATTGAGACAAAACATCCGGAAACCCTTGCGCTTCACGCAGGCTGGCGCGCGGACCCCACGACCGGCGCGGTCGCCGTTCCGATTTATCAGTCGACGTCTTTCCAATTTCGCGACACTGAGCACGCGGCCAATCTTTTTGCGCTGAAGGAGCTGGGGCCGATCTATACGCGCATCGGCAATCCGACCGCCGACGCGCTTGAACAGCGCCTCGCCGCGCTCGAAGGCGGCGCCGCTGCGCTCATGCTTTCGTCCGGGCAGGCGGCCTCGGCCTTCGCGATTCAGAACCTCGCAAAGGTTGGCGACAATGTCGTCTCCTCGACCGATCTTTATGGCGGCACCTGGAATCTCTTCGCCAACACGCTGAAGGACCAGGGCATCGAGGTTCGATTCGTCGATCCGTCCGATCCCGAGAATTTCCGCCGCGCGATCGACGACCGTACGCGCGCTTTTTACGGCGAGACGTTGCCGAATCCCAAACTGACCGTTTTCCCGATCGCCGAGATCGCCGCGATCGGCCGCGAATATGGCGTTCCGCTGATCATCGACAACACCGCGGCGCCGATCATTGCGCGGCCGCTCGATCACGGCGCGGCGATCGTCGTCTATTCGACGACGAAATATCTCGGCGGCCATGGCACGTCGATCGGCGGCGCGATCATCGACGGCGGCAATTTCGACTGGGAGAAATTCCCCGCGCGCCAACCCGCGCTCAACACGCCGGACCCGAGCTATCACGGCGCCGTCTGGGTCGAGGCGGTGAAGCCCCTGGGGCCCATCGCCTATATCATCAAGGCGCGCACGACCCTGCTGCGCGACCTCGGCTCGTCGCCTTCTCCCTTCAACGCCTTCCTCACCTTGCAGGGAATCGAGACCGTGACGCTGCGCATGGAGCGCCATGTCGCCAATGCGCAGAAGGCGGCGGACTTTCTCGCGAGCCGAAGCGAAGTGACGCGCGTGATCTATCCCTCCCATCAGACCGGCGAAGCGCGCAAACGCGCCGACAAATATCTCAAGGGCGGCTATGGCGCGCTGCTCGGCTTCGAGCTGAAGGGCGGCGCGGAAGCGGGACGGCGCTTCATCGACGCGCTCGAAATGTTCTACCACGTCGCCAATATCGGCGACGCGCGCAGCCTCGCCATCCATCCCGCGACGACGACGCATTCGCAGCTTTCGGAAGAGTCGCAGCTCGCAAGCGGCGTGACGCCCGGCTATGTGCGCCTGTGCATCGGGCTGGAGCATATCGACGACATCGTCGCCGATCTGGAGAAGGGACTGAAAGCAGCGGGGGCGTAGAGCGCTCTTGCGCGAGAGCGGCGTCCTCCTCCTTCGCTCCGTTTTCACGGGGAGAGGGAGCGAGGCGACGCATCTCTCACTTCACTTTCACCGGATAGCCCGCAACCACCAGCGCCACATGCGCGGCGATCTTTGCGACCTCCTGATGCAGCACGCCTGCGGCGTCGCGGAAGGCGCGCGCGAGCGCATTCTCCGGCACAATCGACAGACCGACCTCCGGCGACACGACCACAGTCGGCGCGTTGCGAGATAACAGAGCCGCGACGAGCGCCTTGCGATCCGCCACGAGATCAGTCTCCGCGAACATTCTGTTCGAGAGCCAGATGGCGAGGCAATCGATCATCAGCGGAGCATTGGCGGGCGCATCGATGACAGCTTCCGGCAGAAGCTGCGGCGCCTCGATGGTGCGCCAGTCGCCGCCGCGCCGCGCCTGATGGATGTTGATGCGTTCGCGCATCTCGTCGTCGAAAGCCTGCGCCGTGGCGATGTAAAACCACGGACCCGGATGCGCCATGATGAGGCTTTCCGCATAAGCGCTTTTACCCGACCGCGCGCCGCCGAGGATGAAGGTGAGATGGGGGTTTTCGGTCACGGCGCTCCCTCGTCATTGCTGCGAAGAGCGCACGCGATGAAGCAATTCGGAACCGCGTCGGCCGCTCCTGGATTGCTTCGCGCTTTTGCGAAGTCGGGCATAACCGGCTTCGAGAAAAATGCTCGCAATGACGGCTGAAGCTTACGCATCGCCGGCCTTTTTGAAAGGCGTTTGCGCCAGCAACCGACCCTCCCTGTCGAAAACGATCGCCTCCAGCGCCACGTCCTCGGACCCGAGCGCCTTGGCCGCCGTCTCCCAGGCCGCCTGCGCGATTGGCGCCGCGAGATCGACGCCGGCCGCACGCGCAATCAGTAATGCGTCGAGCGCGCTATTGGCGTGCTTCACCCGCGCCGCGGTTTCCTCATCCGCGCCGGCGGCGCGCGCCGTCTCGCTCAATTGGGCGAGGTCGAGACTCGAACGGCCCGAATGCAGATCGAGCCGACCCTGCGCGAGCTTGGTCATCTTGGCGAAGCCGCCGCCAATGGTCACGCGCGCGACGGGATGCGTGCGCAGATATTTGAGGAGCCCGCCGACGAAATCTCCCATCTCGATCAGCGCCGCCTCGGGCAAGTCATAGAGCTTCTGCACGGCGGCTTCCGAGGTCGAGCCGGTCGTTCCGGCGATATGCGCGAGCCCGCTCGCGCGCGCGACGTCGACGCCGCGATGGATGCTGTCGATCCAGGCGGCGCAGGAGAAGGGCGTGACGATTCCCGTCGTGCCGAGTATCGACAATCCGCCGACGATTCCGAGGCGTCCGTTGAGCGTATGTTTCGCCAGTCTCTCGCCGCCGGGGATGGAAATCTCGATCTCGGCGTCCGCGCCGACGCCGAGCCTTTGCGCGGCTTCTTCGATCGTCTGCCGCATCATCTGGCGCGGGACGGGATTGATGGCGGGTTCGCCCGGCGGCAATGGCAGGCCCGGCCGCGTGACCGCGCCGACGCCTTCGCCGGCTTTGAAGATCACGCCCGCGCCCGGCGGAGCGTGGCGCAAGGCGGCGCGGATCAGCGCGCCATGCGTCACGTCCGGGTCGTCGCCGGCGTCCTTGACGACGCCCGCGCGGGCGAAATCGTCGCCCCGCGAAAACTCCGCAAGCGCGAAGGCCGCGCGCTTGCCGGACGGCAACGCGATCTCGACCGGGTCCGGCGGCGGCGCGCCGGTGACGAGCGCCTCGAAAGCCGCCCGCGCCGCGGCGGTTGCGCAGGCGCCGGTCGTCCAGCCCCGGCGCAGCGATCGATCTTTGCGCGCATCCGTCATAGGTCTCCTTTAGCATCCCGCGCGACACGCGCCCAACGATCCGCTACAAGAGACCCCCGTCTCGACATAGGAGCCTGGCCCATGAAGCGCAGCCATTTGTCCTTCTACGCCTTTGCGGCGCTCGCAACTGCCGACGCCAATGGCGCGCAGGCTTTCACCGTGAAAAGCCCGGACATCGCCGACGGCAAGACAATCGACATGAAGCATGTCTATGACAGCTTCGGCTGCACGGGCGGCAATCTCTCGCCGGAGCTGGTCTGGAGCGACCCGCCCGCGGGGACGAAGAGCTTCGCGGTTCTCGCGCACGACCCCGACGCGCCCACGGGGGGCGCGGGCTTCTGGCACTGGCTCGTCGTCGATATTCCGCCGGAGGCGCGCGGCCTCAAGCAGGGCGCGGGCGACGCTTCCGGCAAGAATCTTCCGCCTGGCGCGCAGCAGCTCGAAACCGACTTCGGCGAGAAAGCCTATGGCGGCCCCTGCCCCCCGGCCGGCGCGCCGCATCGCTACGTCTTCACCGTCTATGCGCTGAAAATCGACAAGCTCGGCGACGCCGCCCGCGGCCGCACCGCCATTGCAGGCTTCACCATCAACGCCAATGCGCTGGCCAAGGCCTCGGTCACCGGATTATTCGGACGTTGAGGGGACGTCCGTCATTGCGCCGCGCGTCAGAGACGAAACAATCCAGGCGCGTCAATGGCCCTCTGGATTGCTTCGCATCGCTCGCAAGGATGGCGGTTCGCGTCGTCATTGCGAAGAGGGTCGGAGACGAAACAATCCAGGGACGGCCATTGCGGCTCTGGATTGCTTCGCGCTTCCGCGAAGTCGGGTATGCCCGACTTCGAAAAAAATGCTCGCAATGACGAGCGCGCGCGCATGTCCTCCTCCAGCGCCTTACTCGCGCTCCTCGCGCTCGCATTCGACGCGGCGGCCGGTTATCCCGACTGGCTTTTCCGGCGGATCGGCCACCCCGTCACATGGTTCGGCGCGCTGATCTCGGCGCTCGACGCGCGGCTCAATCGCGCCTCGGACTCATTTGCGACGCGCCGCGCCAAAGGCGTTGCGGCCCTCGTCATTCTCGCGGCCGCCGCACTCGTCTCGGGCGCGCTCGTCGACGCGCTCGCCCGCGCCCTGCCCTATGGCTGGATCGTTCTCGCCCTGGCGGCTTCTTCGCTCATCGCGCAAAGGAGCCTCGACGGCCATGTCGCCGCGGTGGCGCGCGGTCTTTCGGCTTCGCTCGACGACGGCCGTCGCGAGGTCGGCAAGATCGTCGGCCGCGACGTCGCGTCTCTGGACGAGGCGGGCGTCGCCCGGGCGGCGATCGAGAGCCTCGCCGAGAATTTCTCCGACGGCGTCGTCGCGCCGGCTCTATTCCTCGCCTTTTTTGGACTGCCGGGCGCGCTTCTCTACAAAGCGATCAACACGGCCGACAGCATGATCGGCCACAAATCCGAGCGTTATCTCGCATTTGGCTGGGCGGCGGCGCGCTGCGACGACGTCGTCAACCTGATTCCCGCCCGCGTCGCGGCGGCCCTCCTCGCCGCCGCCGCCTGGGCGATGGGAGCAGACGCGCGGGAAGCCTGGACGACCGCGCTGCGGGACGCAGGCAAGCACGCCTCGCCAAACGCCGGCTGGCCCGAGGCCGCGATGGCCGGCGCGCTCGGCCTCGCGCTCGGCGGGCCGCGCGCCTATCAGGGGGCGAAGGTGGCGGGCGCGACGCTCGGAAAAGGTCGGCGCGACGCGAGGCCGAAAGACATTTCGCGCGCCCTGACGATTTACAGATGCGCGGCGGCCATGCTCTGGCTATTTGTTCTCGTCGGCGCGCTTGCAAGCGCTACATAGACTGTTTCTAAACCACAATCCAAGGCGGCGCGCATATTGGCGCAGGGTTGAGCTTGCCCTTTCATTTTTCTGGAAATGAAATATTTTATAAGGGAATTGTGCAGCGCAACATGGCGTCGGCGTAGGAGGTGGGAGAAGCGTAATTATGGACCGTATGTCGTACCACGTATATGAGATGCTGCATCTGGCCTTCGCGCCCGCGCGCGCGGCGACCGACGCGCTTCTCCATACGATCAAGAGTCCGCTCAACCCGCTCTACCATACCTCCTTCGGCCGCAGCATCGCCGCCTCGGCGGAACTCTTCGAGCGCATGACCCGCCGCTACGGCAAGCCCATATTCGGCCTCGACACGACCAAGGTCGACGGCGTCGAGGTGGACATTGTGGAAGAGCATGTCTGGACCAAGCCCTTCTGCAGCCTGCTTCACTTCAGCCGGCGATTCGAGGGCGAGGCGTCGCGACAGTCCAAGCTGCTCATCGTCGCCCCGATGTCGGGCCATTACGCGACCCTGCTGCGCGGCACGGTCGAGGCCTTTCTGCCGTCGCACGACGTCTATGTCACCGACTGGGCCGACGCCAGGACGGTGCCGGTGATCGAAGGCGCTTTCGATCTCGACGATTATATCGACTATCTCGAAGAGATGCTGCAGCATCTCGCGCAGGACGGGATTCCCGTCCATACGCTCGGCGTCTGTCAAGCTTCCGTGCCGCTGGTCTGCGCCATCGCCGCGATGGAGGCCGCCGACGATCCGGCCGCGCCGGATTCGATGATTCTGATGGGCGGTCCCATCGATACGCGCGTCAATCCGACAGCGGTGAACAAGCTCGCAGAAAAACGCGGCATCGACTGGTTCCGCCGCCACTGCATCCACACGGTCCCTTTCCCGCACGCCGGCATGGGCCGCGACGTCTATCCCGGCTTTCTGCAGCTTTCCGGCTTCATGGCGATGAATATCGAACGCCATGTCACCGCGCATATGGAGATGTTCAACCATCTCGTCGAGGGCGACGGCGATTCGGCCGAAAAGCATCGCGATTTCTACGACGAATATCTCGCGGTGATGGACCTGACAGCCGAATTCTATCTGCAGACCGTGGAGCGCGTCTTCATCAAGCATGAAGTGCCGCTGGGTCTGCTGCGCCATCGGGGCGAACTGATCGACCTGAAGAAAATCCGCCGCACGGCGCTGCTGACGGTCGAAGGAGAGAAGGACGATATTTCCGGCGTCGGCCAGACGCTCGCCGCGCAGGAGCTTTGCGCCGGCATTCCCGCCGCCCGCAAATCCCATCACCTTCAGGAGGGCGTCGGCCATTACGGCGTCTTCAACGGCTCGCGCTTCCGCAGGGACATCGCGCCGCGCATCGTGGCCTTTACGCGCGAGATGGAGAAGGTGGAAGCGTAATATGGTTTCCGTCTAATCGCTTCGCCGCGTCATTGCGAGGAGCGGAAGCGACGAAGCAATCCAGGGGCCGCAATGTGACTCTGGATTGTTTGGTCGCATTTTTCGACGTCGGGTATACCCGACGTCGCGCCATATGCGCCTCGCAATGACGGTAGCCGGTATGACGCGACCGCCTCGCTCCGATTAGAGCGTCGGCTTCAGCCCCGCCTTCTGATTTTCGCGTGCGAGCTTCATGACGTAAGTCTTCGTCTTCTCGTCGTCGAGCCAGGCGTCGACGCGCGGATTGGCGAGATGCTCCTGGCCCGTCTTTTCGAAAGTCTTCCAGGACGATCCGAGATATTGCGGCAGATTGAGAAAATCTCCGACCGTATGCGAGATGTGGTGGTTTTGCAGCTTGAAGAGATAACCGCCCTGCGCGCCGAAGACCCTGGCGACCGCCGGATAAACGGGGAAGATTTCGGAGCGCGCGAGGTCGTGAATTTCGTAATAGCCGAAGTCCCGCGCCGGCGGCTTGAGGCCGGCCTTCTCCCACATGCGCTTCGCGATGTCGAAGAGCACGAAGCTCTTTGGATGCACGATGCTGTACATGAAGACGCCGCGTCGGGCCCAGTTCATCAGATCGGTCGACAGGTCGAAGCCGTAAAGCTTGGCGTTCTCGATGAAGCCGGTCGCGGCTTCGTTCCACAGATCGAGATAGCCGAGAGCCTGAAAGACGTTTTCGTTGAAAGCCGCGCGCGTTTCGTCGAGCGTGAGGCCGGCGCGATAGCCAAAGAGGCCGATCGCCGAGTGATAGGGACCGAGCGGGCCGAAGATGAAGCCGTGAAGCGGCTCGGATTTGTCCTGGATATAAATGAGGTCCGGATGGAAGGCCGCGAAAGTGACGGCCGGCGTCTTCACGGTCTTCGGAAGCCGGCGGATCAGCTCCTCGGAATCGCCGCCGCCCCGCAAATGGCCTTCGAGGAAGTCATGCGTGAAGACATAGTCATAAGTCGCGAGGGTCGCGACCAGCATGTCCATGTTTGCGACGCGCGACCGGCCGATTGCGGAGAAATGATCCACCGTGGCGCTTGGATCCATGACCTTCATGGCGTAGGCCAGACCGAAAGCCTGACAGTTGCCCAGCACCGCAATGCGCGGCCCCGTATTACGGAGCGTCCTGCCCGTCAGCTTCGCCAGGCGCGGTTCGACCGCATATTGGCGCCACGACTTCAAAATCTGCTTGTCGATCTGGGAAAACATACGGTCATTCACCGGTTTGGCCGCGGCGCGACATGTCTTCGGCCTCAGGCTGGTGACAAGCGGCGGCGCCGCGTTTATGGTCCGCACACAAGCGACGGCGCGCCAAGAGCGCTGTAGAAGTCCGTTTGCGACGATCGATTCGAATCGACGAGGAGTTTGCCCTTGGCGGACAACCCCTATAGCTCCCTACCCGACCATCGTTTCTGGCGCAAGGCTGTGACCGGGCTGCCGCCTTTCGCCATCGATCCGCTGATCGAGACGCCTTTCAAGATCGCGCGCGAGGATCGCGTGGCGACGGCGGGAAGCTGTTTCGCGCAGGAGATCGCGCATCGCCTGCAGACGAGCGGCTACACCTATTATCTTGCGGAAAAGCCGCCGGAGGGCATGTCCCCGGAGGAGGCGCTGCGCCGCAATTACTCGATGTATTCCTGCCGTTACGGCAACATGTACACGACCGCGCAGTTCCGCCAGCTCGTCGAGCGCGCCTATGGCGCATATACGCCGTCGCTCGATTACTGGAATCGTCCGGAGGACGGCCGTTTCGTCGATCCCTTCCGTCCGCGCATCGAGCCCGACGGCTATGAGACGGTCGAGGAGATGCGCGCCGATCGCGAGCAGCATCTCGCCGCCGTGCGCCACATGATCGAGACGATGGACGTATTCGTCTTCACCTTCGGCCACACCGAGACATGGCGACACAAGCCCGATGGCGCGATCCTGCAGCTCGCGCCGGGCGTCGCCGGCGGAGCCTGGGACCCCGACGTCTACGAATTCTACAATATGACGGTGAGCGAGGTCGTGCGCGACTTCCTCGCCGCCATCGACCGGATCCGCGAGATCAATCCCAAAGTGCGCATCGTGCTGAGCGTGTCGCCGGTCGGCATCATCGCGACCTATGAAGACCGCCATGTCGTCGTATCGAACACGGCGATCAAGTCGATCCTGCGCGCCGCCGCCGACGAAGTCACGCGCGCGAGGCCGAATATCGCTTACTTCCCCTCCTACGATCTCGTGACCGTGTCGCCCAATGCGGGGCGCTTCTATCGGGACGATACGAGACGCATCAATCCGCACGGCATCGACCGCACGATGAAGATGTTCTTCGACCACTTCACCGATAAGGCGCGAGAGGAGGCGATCAAGTCGCTCAAGGTCGACGTCGTCGCCGAAGCGGAGGCCAATGCGCGCATCGTCTGCGACGAGGAAGCCATCGAGTCGGCGTAACCCTTTCTCTCTCTCCCCGCAAAGCGGGGTGAGGGGCAAGACGGCATTTTCGAACGCGCGTCACATGCAAGTGAGCAAAGCTCATCAATGAAAGATGGGGCTTTGCCCTCACCCTTGCCCTCTCCCCGCAAGCGGAGAGAGGGAACCGAATTTCACCTGGCAGGAACATAAACAATGATCATCGGCTCGCTCGCACTCGCCGCCGCCGGCGCTTTCACCGGCGCTTCTATTTATGTCAATTACGTCGAGCAGCCGGCCCGGCTCGCTTTGGGCGACGACGCGCTCATCAAGGAGTGGGAGCCTTCCGATCATCGCGGCTTCATTGTGCTTGCGGGATTGGCGGCGATTGCCGCATTATTCGGCTTCATCGCCTTTCGCGAATTGAACGATGTGCGCTGGGCGCTCGGCGCCCTCGTGATTCTGGCGTCCTGGCCCTACACCTATCTGGCGATCGTGCCGCTCAACAACCGCATCCTCGGCCTCATCGGCGCCGACGCCGCGCATGAGGCGCGCCAGGTGATCGATTTGTGGGGCAAGCTGGAAATCGGCCTCACCGCGATCGGCGTCGCGGCGATTGCGATCTTTGTCTGGGCGGCCGGCTGATCCCGATCGACGCAGCTAGCTGAACCGGCGCCTTTCTTGAAGAGCGGCATTCATGACTTATGATCTCGTGGTGATTGGCAGCGGACCGGGCGGCTATGTCTGCGCGATCCGCGCCGCGCAATTGGGCCTGAAGACCGCCATCGTCGAAAAAGACGCGACCTATGGCGGCACCTGCCTGAATGTCGGCTGTATTCCGTCGAAGGCGCTGTTGCACGCCTCGCATATGTTCGAGGAAACGGCTCACGGCCTCGCGCCGCTCGGCGTGATCGTCGAGCCGCCCAGGCTCGACCTCGACGCGATGATGAAGCACAAGGCCGATACGGTAGGCGCGAACGTGAACGGCGTCGCCTTCCTGTTCAAGAAGAACAAGGTCGACGCGTTCCGCGGCGTCGGGCGCCTCATTGGCCCCGGCAAGGTGGAGGTGAGCGGTCCCGACGGCGCCGCGCAGACGATCGAAACGAAAAACATCGTCATCGCCACCGGCTCCGCCGTCGCCCCGCTGCGCGACGCTTCCGGCGCGGAAATCCCGGTTGACGAAAAGACGATCCTGTCCTCAACCGGCGCGCTCGCTTTGGAGAAGGTCCCGCAAAAACTCGTCGTCATCGGCGCGGGCGTGATCGGGCTGGAGCTCGGCTCGGTCTGGCGGCGTCTCGGGGCAGAGGTGACGGCGATCGAATATCTCGACCGCGTTCTGCCCGGCTTCGACCTCGAAATCGCGACGCGCTTTCAGAAAATCCTCGAAAAGCAGGGCTTTTCTTTCAAGCTCTCCTCAAAGGTGACGGGCGTCGCGCGCGAGGGGGACGGCGTCGTCGTCTCCTATTCGTCCGTCGACGGCGCAACCTCGGACAAGATCGCCGCCGACGTCGTGCTGATCGCCACTGGCCGCATCCCCTATACGCAGGGCCTCGGCCTCGAAGAGGCTGGCGTCGCTCTGGAGCGCGGCCGGGTGATCATCGACGATCATTTCGCCACCAATGTCCCCGGCATTTACGCGATCGGCGACGTCGTGCGCGGGCCGATGCTCGCGCATAAGGCCGAGGATGAAGGCGTCGCCGTCGCGGAAATTCTCGCCGGGCAGGCCGGCCATGTGAATTACAACGTCATTCCCGGCGTCGTTTACACTTCGCCGGAAGTCGCGTCGGTCGGAATCACCGAGGAGGAGGCGAAGGCCAGAGGGCTCGACGTCGCCATCGGCAAGTTCCCCTTCTCCGCCAATGGCCGCGCCCGCTCCATGCGCGAGACGGAGGGCTTCGTGAAATTCATCGCCGACGCCAGGACGGACCGCGTTCTGGGCGTTCACATCCTCGGCGCGGGCGCGGGCGAGCTGATCGCGGAAGCCGCCGTGCTGATGGAATTCTCCGGCTCCGCGGAGGATCTCGCGCGCACCTGCCACGCCCACCCGACCATGTCCGAGGCGATGAAGGAGGCGGCGCTGGCGGTGGCGAAACGCGCCATTCATATCTGAGCTTTCGCCATAGGCTTGGCGAAGGCCTTGGCGGGAGCCGCGGAACGCATACATTCTGCCCAGATTTCTCTCACGACCGGGAAAGCCGCATGGACAAGGTGAACGCGCTGATCGACTGGCTCAAGCCGCGTCTTTCCCGCGCCTTCTGGTTCACGCTCGCGCTCATCTTCCTGATCGAGAGTTGGCTTTGGGACAATGTAAAGGAGTGGCTGCGCCGGCTCGAACGGGCGCTGGGCCTTGAGAAGTTCGAGCCCTGGCTCGAGAGCGTCGTCGCGAGGCTCTCCCCGCAAATGACGCTCGCTTTGTTCGCCGCGCCGATGATCGGCGTGCTGCCCTTCAAGATTGCGGCGCTCGCGCTTTTGGCGCATGGCCAGCTTCTGCTGGGGATCGTCTTCATATTCGGCGCGAAGGCGCTCACCCTTGGCGTCGAAGCTTTCCTCTTCGACATCTGCCGCGACAAATTGCTGCAAATGCAATGGTTCGGGCGCGTCTATTCGATTGTTCTCGACATACGCGCCTGGGCCTCGATGCTGGTGAGGCCATATAAGACGCGCCTTGCCGAGATCGGCCGCGACATCCGCATTTATGCGGAACAATTCATCGGCAAGGAGGGCGGCGCGTTTTCGCGGCGGATCGCCCGCCTCCGCGAGCTCGCGCGTCCCAACCGCTCGCGCTGAGTCACTCGCAGATGGCGTAGCCGAAGCAGAAATCCGCCTCGGCCTCGGCTGCGGATTTGAAAAAGGACGACGCGCTGGCGAAGCTTGCCGCCAGCAGGAACAAAATCAGACTGACGATTGCGGATTTATTCATTGCTTCCTCCCCGCCCGCCGCGCCTCGAAATAAACGTGCGCTTGAAATATCGGGGGAGACGGACAGACCTCGCGCTGTCGGCATCCCCAGCCGGGTTAACGCCAAACATCGGCTCCCGTTCCTCGAAAATCGCGAAGCTTCGCGCTTAATTGCAGATGGCGTAACCGAAGCAGTAATCGCTCGGATCCGCATGCGCGCTCGTCACCACATAGGCCCCGGCGCCCGCGAGTTCGAGCGCAAGAATGACAAAAACCGCCGCAACAGCGCCGACGCCAGCCGTCGATTTCATGAGAACCTCCCTTTGCAGTCGTTGTCGCCCATCGGCGATGTTGCGACTTTAGGAAGGGATGGCCGGGTTCGCGGTGCGGCCCCGCACATGGAAAACCGGGCTGATGGAAAACGGGCTGAAAAAACGAAAGCTCCTCGCCCGGGCGGGAGAGGAGCTCTCAAATGCGTATAAGTTGAAGCTTTAGAGCACGACGACTTTCGTGCCGACCTTCACGCGGCCATAAAGGTCGATGGCGTCGATGTCGCGCATGCGGATGCAGCCCGAGGAAACGCCCTGACCAATTTTCTCCGGCTCATTGGTGCCGTGAATGCGGTACAGCGTGTCCTTGCCGTCCTGGTAGAGATAGAGCGCGCGCGAGCCCAGCGGATTATCGGGACCGCCCGGCAGACCGCCGGCGTCGGCGGTCGGTTGCAGATGCGGCCAGCGCTGCAGCATGTCCTTCGGGGGGATCCAGCGCGGCCATTCCTGCATCGCGCCGACATAAGCGCGGCCCGTCCAGCCCATCGCATCCTGACCCGTGGCGACGCCATAACGAACGGCCTTACCGCCCGGCATCACGTAATAAAGGAAATGCGATTTGCTATCGACGATGATCGTGCCGGTCGTCTCGTCCGACTTGTAATCGACGAGATAGCGGTCGAATTCGGCGCTGATGTCGGCCTTGGGCGCAAGCGCCATGAACTCTGCGTCGCGACCGGAAAGTTTCGGGTCCGGCAGATGGGCGCCGCCGCTGTAGCAGCCAGCGAGCGCAAGCGCGGAAAGCGCCGTCACGAATACAAACCTCGAATTCATTACGAACGCTCCCTTCCGCCGCAAAATAGATGTTGCAGAACGATTACCACGAACTCGCCCAAGACAATCCGCCTCACTGTCACGCAAGAGCCAATATTCCCTAGGTGTTGCCGGGGCGCCACGGCGCACCTGCGGACGAATCCGCGTCAGTCGGCGCGCAAGGCTCTTGACGTCTTTCATTTTTCATAGACATGGGCCAAAAAACGGCGGAAATGAAGCGCGGGCCCTGAATTGGCCGGCACGAAGCGGCGGTCTGGTGAAAACCCTTCTCTTCACCCATGCAAGCGGTCTCGATCATGAGATGGGTCCGGGCCATCCCGAGCGCCCGGATCGCCTGCGAGCCATCGAAAGCGGTCTCGCGGCGGAGCGCTTTCAATTGCTGACGCGCGTCGAGGCGCCGCGCGCCCCGCTCGAAGCTTTGCTGCGCGTCCATCCGCAATCTTATCTCGATGCGCTGACGGAAGCGCAGCCAAGAGAAGGTTATGCGGCGCTCGACTGCGACACGGTGATGTGTCCCAAGACGATCGAGGCGGTCTGGCGCGCCGCGGGCGGCGCCGTCGCCGCGGTCGACGAGGTGATGACGAGGGCGGCCGACACCGCCTTCGTCGCCGCGCGGCCGCCGGGACATCACGCCGGCCCGCACAATCCGATGGGTTTCTGCTTCGTCAACAATATCGCCGTCGCGGCGCGTCACGCGCAGGCGGTCCACGGCGTCGAGCGCGTCGCCATCGTCGATTTCGACGTCCATCACGGCAATGGCACGCAGGAAATCTTCTGGTCGGACAAGAGCGTGCTGTTCTGCTCGACGCATCAGGCGCCTTTTTATCCCGGCACGGGCGGCTACAACGAGACGGGCGAACACGGCACGATCGTCAACGCGCCCATGCTCGCGGGGTCGACGGGGGACGTCTTTCAGGAGGCGATCATCGACCGCATCCTTCCGCGTCTGCAAAATTTCAGCCCCGACCTCATCTTGATCTCCGCCGGCTTCGACGCTCACGAGCGCGATCCGCTGGGGGGCCTGCGCTTCAACGAACAGGATTTCGGCGAGGTCACGAAACGGCTGATGGACGTCGCCGACAGAAAATGCGGCGGCAGGGTCGTATCGCTGCTCGAAGGCGGCTACGACCTCGAAGGCCTCAGCCGCAGCGTCTGCGCCCATATTCAGGCCCTGATGGGCGCCTGAGCCTGCATCGACGCCGCGGCCTCCGCCGCGAGATGGGCCTTTTCGGCGCGCGCCAGAAGATCGATGAGCTTCGCCCCCTCCTCGCGCGGCTCGCAAGGCTCCTCTTCGCGTTGTTGCGCCCGCTGCCGCCGCGCCGCCTCCAGAGCGCCCGCCGTCACCTGGCCTGCCGCGCGCTCCTTCTCCAATTGCTCGGCGAGGTCGCGGATCGACTGTTCCAGTTGCGACTTCTGATCTTCGAAGCGGCCCGTCTCGGCGTTGAGCCTCTCGCCGGCGAGCGCCGCCTTCTGCTCGGCCTTCTCCATCCGGGAGGCGAGATCGCGCATGACGCGGATCAGCGCGCGAGCGCGTTTGCTCAGCCGCGCATGCGCGCCGTCGCGCGCCTCCAGCCGCTGCTTGAGAGCGTCGGCCTCCACGGCGACCGACTCGGAATGCTCGGAAATGCGCAAAATCTTCTGCTCCATCTCCGCGGCCTGGCGTTCGCCCAGCCGGATCTGCTCCGACTTCTCCTGCAGCGCGGCCCTCGCTTCGGAGAGCAGCCCTTCCGCCGCCAAAGCGCGCGCCGTCTGCTCCTGAAGCTTCGCCTCGAGCGCCGTGACGGCGCCGCGCGCTTCTTCGCTTTCGGCGCGCCAAGCGGCCTGCGCCTCTGTCAAGCTCGCCTGCAGCGCGTCGCCGCGCTGGGCGGCGAAGACGGCCTCGTCCCGCGCGACCGCCAGATGGCGCTGCAGCTCGGCGACGAGCGCGTCGTTCTTCGCGACGACCGCCTGCAGATCGTCGACCTCCCCACGCAAATGATAGGCCTGCGCGCGCTCGGCCTCATAGGCTTCGTGGAACGCGGCGCCGGCGTCCTGAGCCTCGCGCAGATCCGCTTCGAGCTTCTCGATGCGGCCCTCATTGAGTTGGACGATCGCGCGCAGCCTTTCATTTTCCGACAGGAGCAGGCTGTTCTCCGCCCGCGCCTCCTCACGGCCCTCGTAAAGCGTCCGATTGTCTTCCTTGGCCTCGGTCAGCGCGCCCTCGACCATTGCGATCATCATCCCGCGCTCGACCAGCGCGGCGTTGGTCTGCTCCCGAGCGGAGAGGACATGGCCGATCCAGTTCGAGATCTCGACGAAGCAGTCTTTGACCTGCGTGAGTTCGTCGATTTTCTGTACGAGATCGATGCAGCGATTCTTGATCGCCTCGTCTTCCGCGCCGATCTGGTCGAGCGTCCACTCCGGCAGCGGGGCCGGCCCATGGGACTCGACGGGCGCGCGCCCGGACCATTGCGCAAGGCGCGCGAAAGCGGCGGCGGTGTCGGCGGATGCGTGGACAGGCGCGTGCAGACGTTCGTTCATCGCAAGATTTCCCGTTTCGCCGAACCGCATCTACTGGACGCCGTTCGGCATTTCCCTGCCTTCATCTGCAGGGAGACTATTCGGGAAGGCGGGGCGGACGGAACGCGTTCTTTCGGCTTCGGCCAATACTGCAATTGATTTCAGACCGGCTCGCGCATCCCGTGGATTTACTTACGCCAAGCGGTCGAGAAAAGCGCATAAAGAAAAGCCGCGACGCCCGAAGGTCGCGGCTTTTTCAAAAATCTCAGCGTCGGGGGCGTCCTCAGCGTCGGGGCGGCCCTGGCGACTTAGCCCTGACGCGCCTTATAGCGCTTCTGGGTCTTGTTGATGACGTAGACACGGCCCTTGCGGCGCACGATCTGGTTGTCGCGATGGCGCGCACGCAGGGATTTCAGAGAGTTGCGGACTTTCATTCGTCTATCCTCGGCAATAGAACACTGGCCGGGATAACGCCCAGCGCCTCGTTGGCGGCGGATATGCCAAATTTTGCGCCGCGGATCAAGTGCAAGCCCCGCTCAGAACCGGACATCGGCGAAAAGCCGCAAATTGGCCCCGGGCAGCAGCACCTCGTTCTTGCGGAAGGAGACGCTGTTGCGGATGTCGGCGTTGAGAAGATTATTGCCGACGAGCCCGAGGGTCATCTCCCGCCCCCAGGGATTGTTGGGCGCAAGCGGCGTCCGGTAGCTCAACTCGGCGCGCAGGAGGTTGTAGCCATTGGTCGGGGTCTCGCCCGTCGCGGCGACGTCGTTCTGCGCGAAGGCGTGGAGCAGGTTCGCGCGCATGAGCCAATTGGCGTCGCGCCAATAGAGGCCCCCGCCGAGCCGCACCGGCGGGATGCGCGGAACATTGCCGCCGCTCGTAAAGCTCGCGCGCACGACGTCGAACTGGTTCTCGACGCCAATCGTCCCGCCCATGAGCGGCGCGACGTCGAGCTGACTTTGGAATTCCGCGCCGCGGAAGACGGCGTTGCGCTGCGAATAGATCGCAAGCCTCAGATCGCCGGCGCCGCCAATGGCGCAGCTCGCGAAATCGGCCTCGCAGACCGGCCCCGTGAGATTGCGGAAGATGAAACCGTCGAAGCGGGTGACGTAAAGGGCCGCCTCGAAGCGCAGAGGCCCGGTGGCGCGGCGCAGGCCGAGTTCGAACGTCTTCGCCCGCTCGATCCCGAGATTGGGATTGCCGACGTCGAACGTGCCCGTCGCCTCGTGAACGCCGCGGGAAAGAAGCTCCGGCGCGCGCGGAGCGCGCTCGACATATTGCGCGGAAAGGCTCGCGACGAGACCGTAAGGCAAGTCGTGAAGGAGACCGAAGGCCCCGCTCGCCGGCGTGAAATTGAGATTGCGCGAGATCGGCGCCGCCGGATCGACCAGAAGGTTCGACAAAGAGCCTGCGACCTGCGCGTGTTCGATGCGCCCGGCAAGTTGCGCCCTGAAAGCGTCGGTCACCCTCAATTCGTTGAAGAGATAAGCCGCGACGCTCTTTGTGCGGTTGGGATCGTAGAGCCCGCCTTCGAGCCCCGGCGAGGTGAGAATTTGGTGATTTCCCTGCACGCCGGCGACGCTCGTCATCACGCCGAAGGGCAAGGCGACCGGCATGAATTGCGTCTCGACCCGCACCTCGAGATCCTTGTTGGTGAAGGTCTGCTGGACGCCGTCGAAGCCGCCTTCATTGGCGAGTTCGTGGTGTTTGTAGTCGGTGAGCCCCGCCCAGAAGCGAATGGCGTCGACATAGGCGGACCCGATATGGATGTCGCCCTTCCCGGTGACGCGCGTCTGGCGCATCTCGATGCGGGTGTTGGTTTCGGTCGGTTCTATTCCGGGGATGCGGTAGCGGCTGTCATATTGCGTCACCGCGAAGCCGACGAACCCGCCGGAGGGGATGAGATAGCTGCCGCCGAGCGAGGCGCCGCCCGAGCGGTTCGAAGAGTTGGGCTGGCGCCCCGCAAAATAAGGCGGGGGCTCCTCTGCGAAGGGGTCGACGTAAAGATAGGGGTAGCCCGGTACGCGGTAATCGCTCGCCCGGCGCCCATGCGCGTCGGCGTGAACGAGAAAATTCCCGCGGCCCGCGTCGAGCAGCATCGCGTTTTCGAGGAGATTGTCGACAGTGGCGATCGCCGCGCGCGTTTCCGCCGCCGCGCAGCCTTTCTCGCGAAAGGCCGCGTCAAGCGCGCAGGGCGGCGCTTCCGGGATACGGTTATTGGCGACGTTCACGACGCCGCCGATCGCCTGCGAGCCCCATCGGAGCGTCGCGGGTCCGCGCACGACCTCCATCTGGCTGGCGCCGAGCGGATCGAGCGGGACGCCGTGATCTTCGCCCATTTCCGAGACGCCGCTCGCGCCGACGCCGTTCTCCTGGATGCGCACGCGGTAATTGTCGAGGCCGCGCACAATGGGCCGGCTCGCGGCGCCGGGCGCGAAGCTCGAACTGGTGACGCCTGGCCTCGAAAAGAGCACGTCGCCCAGCGTCGCGCCGGCGGATGCGCGCAATTCTTCATTTGTGACGACGGTCACCGCGGCGAATTGATCCGGCGCAATCGCCAATACGCCGGGAGGCGGGGCCTCGACGGCCGGAGCGACCGGTTGGGCCGGCGAGACCGAGATAGGCGGCGCCGGCGTCGGCGCGCGCGCGGACTCGACCCGCTGCGGCGTCCGCCGCTTGATCGGACTCGCAGTCCCGACGTCGATCGTGGGCAGGGATTGTTGTGCAAAAGCCGTCGAATTCAGGGCGAGCGCTCCCGCCGCCACGCAGATTAATAGACGTCTTCCGGTCCCGATGCCGCCGCAGCCCATGAGCGCCCCCAACGATGTAATGTTATAACGTCTAGACGTTATAACATTACATCGTTGGGCGGGGTCAATAGTCGAGCCGCCTCACGCGGCGTCTCACATCTGCGTGTGGCGCCTCAGCAACAGCGGGGGGGGGGGGAGCTTTACGTCTCTTGAACGCCTTTATCCGCGACGGCGCGGCCGAGGCCCCTTTGCGGCCTAAGCGACCGCGGCCGCGAACTTCTCCCACCCCGCGGCGCGAAGCCGGCAGGCCGGGCATTCGCCACAGCCATACCCCCAGTCGAAGCGCTTGCCGCGCTCGCCGAGATAGCAGGTATGGGTGTCTTCGACGATGAGCGACACGAGCGCGTCGCCCCCGAGTTCGCGCGCCAATTTCCAGGTGGCGGCCTTGTCGATCCACATCAGCGGCGTATGGATTTCGAGATCCATCCCCATGCCGAGGGTCAGCGCGCGATTGAGGGCGCGGATGGTCTCATGCCGGCAATCGGGATAGCCGGAATAATCCGTCTCGCACATGCCGCCGACCAGGTCGGCGACGTCGCGCCGATAGGCGAGCGCCGCGGCGAAGGTCAGAAAAAGCAGATTGCGGCCCGGCACGAAAGTCGTCGGCAACCCGTCATCTCTGAGAGCAATTTCGGCGTCGCGGGTAAGAGCGGTGTCGGAGATGGCCCCGAGCGCTTCGATCGAAATCGTGTGATCTTCGCCGAGCCGCGCGCGCCATTCAGCGGAAAGGCGCGCCAGCCCCTCGCGCAGAACCGCGCGCTGCTCCAGCTCGACCCGGTGACGCTGACCGTAATCGAAGCCCACGGTCTCGACGCGCTGGAATCGCGAGAGCGCCCAAGCGAGGCAAGTCGTCGAATCCTGCCCGCCCGAGAACAGCACGAGCGCCGACGCGCCCTCATTTTGGCTCGACGCCATATTGCAAATGGAGGCCAAGGCGGCACTTTCGTTTCTAAGGGAACGCGTCCCGATATTTTACGTCGGCGTCCCGAAGCTGCAAGCGCGCATGAATTTCAGCGCGCGCGACAAGCGGGAGCGGAAGCAGCCTATCCGGCGATGCATGAAATTTATGCGTAAATGGGCGGCTAGACGAACCATGCGTCGAAGCCTTTGTCTCGCAAGAAGCTTCCGCCCTCATGTCGCGCCAGCGAAGGCTTTCTCGAACGCCGGCAAATGGATAATGCCCGCCAAACCGATTGCCAAGTTCGCCTTTGCGCACAGTTTACTGATTGTTTAGCGACCCCTTCAGGAGGCGAAAATGGCACAATCAACTTATCGCGGCTTCGCGTCGATGGATCAGGAGAAGCGCATCGAGATCGCCCGCAAGGGCGGCAGAGCCGTTCCGCCGGAGAAGCGCAGCTTCTCGCAGGATCACGACCTCGCCGCGCAAGCGGGACGAAAGGGCGGCCAGAGCGTCGCGCCGAAAGATCGCAGCTTTTCCCGCGACCGCACGCTCGCCGCGACCGCCGGGCGCAAAGGCGGTCACGCGTCTCACGGGCAACGCCCACAGAGCTAAAGAAGTCGATCCGCCGCCTCAGTCAGGCGGCGGTCCGACGCGCCGCGCGCTTATGGTTCGGCGTGTCGAATTTCGGCAGGGCGTTCATCACGCGCTGTGGCGGGAACACCACGATGGCGTCCGTGCCTTCCCGCACTTTCGACTTCAACATGAACTGGCCGCCATGCAATTCGACCAGCCCCTTCACGATCGGCAGGCCGAGGCCGGTGCCTTCGTCGGCGTTCTTTTGCGCGAGCGTGCCGCGCCCGAAGGACGACATCACGGTGGCGATCTCTTCTTCCGGAATGCCGGGGCCCGTATCCTTGATGGCGATATATTGGCCGCCCGCGCTGGTCCAGCCGACCTTGAGCGTCACCTGGCCGCCCTGCGGGGTGAACTTGATGGCGTTGGTCAAGAGATTGAGGATGACCTGACGCACCGCGCGCTCGTCGGCCCAGATGCGGGGCAGGCTGGGCTCGACGGATTCGACGAGCTTGATGTCGCGTTTCTGCGCGCGGATCGTCAGCAGATGCCGGCATTCCTGCGCGATGCTGACGAGCGAGACGCTCTCTTCCTTCAGCTCGTAGCGACCGGCTTCGACGCGCGAAAGGTCGAGAATTTCATTGATCAGCATCAGCAGGTGCTGGCCGCTCGAATGGATGTCGTTTGAATAGTCGCGATAGGCCGGATTGGCGTGCGGGCCGAAAAGCTCGCCCTTCAACACTTCCGAAAAGCCGAGAATGGCGTTGAGCGGCGTGCGCAACTCGTGGCTCATCGTGGCGAGAAAGCGCGATTTCGCGAGATTGGCCTCCTCCGCGCGCCGCCGCGCTTCGTCCATATTCGCGTTCGCCTGCTCCAGCTCCGCGATCAGGTCGTTCTTCTCGGAACGAAAGAACAGGCTTTCCGAGGCGAGCTTATGGAAACGCCGGGCGAGGACGAAAGAGAAGACCTGCGTCGCGACGATTGTTGCGAGCAGCGCGACGAATGTATCGTCGCCGCCGCCGCGATTGACATAAGCGATGTAGCCGATCGCCGTCAGCGAACTCGGCGCAATGGCGGCGTAGACGGCCACCGGTATCGTCGCCGTGACCATCGTGTTGAAGGCCGACGACAGAACGAGCATCACGATGACGAGCGTGCGGGCGTTGGGATCCTTGACGGCGAGCAGCATCCCCGCAACGCCGGCCCAGACGATCCCGTGCACGAGCTCGGCGCCGACGAATTTCTTGCGCCACTGCTTGACCGTCACCTTGTCGTCCGCGACGGACTGGAGGTTCTTGGCCATGCCGTAACAGAGGATGAGGCTCGAAAAGGCGAGCACCAGCCAGATCACGATGCGCTCGCTCGACACCCAATAGAGGGCGAGCAGCGACATCATCAAAATCAGCGCGACCGCCGAGAACGCGGAATTGATCCTCGTTTCCGCATAGGCGCGCAGCAATTCGAGATCGGCGCCGCGATGGCCCGTATCGGAGGTCGTCAGCCGCTCGCGCGCTTGGCGCACCCGGGCGCCGAGGCGACGCTTCTGCGTCGCCGTCTGCGGATCGAGCCCGCGGCCGCGCTCGATCATCTCGGCGGTGACTTCACTCATTCTTCCCACGCACGCAGGACGGAACTAACTCAATATCGATATCCGTGATAATCACCGGGAAACATTAACAGCCCACTCACAAATCGCCATGATTTGGACCAGATCCGGGTTGGATCCTGAGAGGACGGCAATGCTGCTCTACGACTCGCCGCTCGCGCCGAATCCAAGGCGAGTCCGGATTTTTCTCGCCGAGAAGGGCGTTTGCGTCCCCACGCGCCCGGTCGACCTCATGACCCTCGAGCATAAGCGATCCGATTTTGAAGGCGTTAACCCTCTGCGCGCGGTTCCCGCGCTCGTTCTCGACGATGGCGCTGTGCTGACCGAGTCCGTCGCCATCTGCCGTTACTTTGAATGGCTTCACCCCGAGCCGAACCTCTTCGGGCGCGACGGCCGCGATCAGGCCTTCGTCGAGATGTGGCAACGACGAATGGAGTTCGCCCTCTTCATGCCTGTCGCCTTCGCCTTCCGGCACAGCCACCCGAGATTGGCGGCGCTCGAACAGCCGCAAATGCCGGAGTTCGCCGCCGCACAGCGTCCGCGTGCGATCGACGCCATGCGCTTTCTGGACCGCGAATTGGCCGGCCGTCCTTTCGTCGCGGGAGAAACTTTCTCTATCGCCGACATCACCGCCTTCGTCGCCCTGGAGCTGACCAAACTGGCGCGGATCGACATCCCGGCGGAACTCGCCAATCTCGCGCGCTGGCGGGCCGAGACGGGCGCGCGCCCGAGCGCGGCGGCCTGATGGCGCGCGAGGAGGCCGCGAAACTGGAGGCGCTGGCGACGCAAATCCGCGCCTGCCGCCGCTGCGCCGACGCCGCCGCGCCCCTGCCCCACGATCCGCGGCCGGTGTTCCGGGTCTCCCCTACCGCGCGGCTTCTCGTCGCAAGCCAGGCTCCAGGCAATCTCGTCAATCAGACGGGCGTCCCCTTCAACGATCCCTCCGGCGAGCGGCTGCGCGACTGGATGGGGGTCGATCGCGACATATTCTACGATGTCTCCCGGATCGCCATCGTCCCCATGGGCTTCTGCTTTCCGGGCAATGACGCCGCCGGCGGCGACCTGCCGCCCCGCCCTGAATGCCGCAAGCTGTGGCACGATCCGCTTTTCGCGGCGCTTCCAAAGATCGAAACCGTGCTCGCCATCGGACGCTATGCGCAGGACTATCACTTCGCGCGTCTCGGTCATGGCCTGCCCAAAGGGGCGAGCGTCTCGCAGACGGTCGCGCGCTGGCGGGAGTTTCAGGGCGCGCGGCCCCTGATCTTCCCACTCCCCCACCCGTCCTGGCGGAACACGGGCTGGCTGAAGAAAAATCCCTGGTTCGAAGCCGAAGTTCTGCCGGCGCTTCGCGCCGAGGTCGCCCGGCTTGTCGGAACATGCGACAAGCCGGCATGAGCATTGTCGCCATTGGAGAGGGCGCGCGCCGCGCAATATTCGGCAACGACCGGAAAATGGCGCTGATCGCCGGCCCCTGCGCGCTCGAGAGCCGGGAGATGGCGCTGGAAGTCGCCATGGAGCTTGCGCGGCTCTCCGACCGGCTGGCGATCGGGGTCGTGTTCAAGGCCTCCTTCGACAAGGCCAACCGCACGAGCGGTTTCTCGCAAAGAGGGATGGGCCTGGAGGCCGCACTGCCCATCTTCGCGGAAATCAAGGAAAAGACCGGCGTGCCGGTTACGACCGACATTCACGAGAGCTGGCAATGCGAGCCTGTCGCCGAAGTCGCCGACCTATTGCAGATCCCGGCCTTTCTTTGCCGGCAGACGGATCTGATCGTGGCGGCGGCGCGCACGGGCCGGCCGCTCAATATTAAGAAAGGTCAGTTCCTCTCGCCCTGGGACATGGTCCACCCGGTGGAGAAGGCCCGCGCGGCGGGGGCGAGCGGCGTCCTCGTCACCGAGCGCGGAACGAGCTTTGGCTACAACGCGCTCATCGCCGACATGCGCGCGCCGCCCATCCTCGCCGAGACAAGCGCGCCCGTTATTTTCGACGCGACCCACGCCGTCCAGCAGCCGGGGGGACGCGGAGCATCGTCCGGCGGCGAGCGGCGCTTCGTGGCGACTCTGGCGCGGGCGGCCGTGGCGGTCGGCGTCGCGGGGATTTTTATCGAGACGCATCCCGATCCCGACAAGGCGCTATCCGACGGCGCGACGCAAATTCCGTTGCGCGAATTAGGAGAGATGGTTGAAACGCTCTTGGCTTTTGACCGGTTAACCAAGACGGTCTCTAGTTCGCCGCAGCGAGAGGATGATCGATAAGCGCTCGATCGGCAGTCACCAGGCGAAGGCCCTCGACGCTGCATTGCGCGAGCAGAAGGCGGTCAAAGGGATCTCGGGTCGGTGGTTTGGGTTCGAAGTCGGCCAGCACATGGGCGGGGTGGATCGATAGAAGTTCGATTCCGAAGCTGTCGAGGGCCGAGGGCAAAATATCAATCGGCACAGTGAGCGTGAGTTTTCCGAGCCGGCGCTTGATCGCGATCTCCCAAAGGCTGGCGGCGCTCACGACGAACTCCGTCTCTGTATTTTTCAGTAGCGCGCCGATCTGTGGTCCGAAGGCTTCCAGCTTGTTATCGATCACAGCGAGCAAAATATGCGTATCGAGGAGGAGCCTCATCCTATCTCCGGTCTCGGCTTCAACAAAAAGTCCTCGGGCAAGGGCGCGTCGAAATCTTCAGCAAGATTCGAGACTAATTGGCCGCCATGCGCTTTTCTGAACGCCTCGATCGCGCTTCGACGCAAACCTCCCTGAGGCCGGTGCGGAACAAGGTCGAAGACAGGGCGTCCATTCCGCGTAACCACGACCGTCTCGCCTTTCTCGACTTGCCGAGCGAGTTCGGTGAGGCGGTTCTTAGCTTCTTTGATCGTGACGGTCGGCATGTGAGCATAGTAGCCACGCATGACCACCAGGTCAAAAAATCATCCCCGCCCCCGATAGGGCGGCACGCCCTGGTCCGGCAGCCACAGGCCCTCCGGCGGCGCGCCGGTCTGCCAGAAGACGTCGATCGGAATGCCGCCGCGCGGATACCAGTAGCCGCCGATGCGCAGCCATTTCGGCTTCATGGCCGCGACGAGGTCGCGGGCGATCCGGATCGTGCAGTCTTCGTGGAAGGCGCCGTGATTGCGGAAGCTCCCGAGATAGAGCTTCAGCGACTTCGACTCGACGAGTTTTTCGCCGGGAACATAGTCGATGACGATATGGGCGAAGTCGGGCTGGCCGGTCACCGGGCAGAGCGAGGTGAATTCCGGCGCGGTGAAGCGCACGAGATAGGCTGCGTCCTTGTGCGGATTGGGCACGAGGTCGAGTTCGGCGTCGTCGGGCGAAGCGGGCAGCGCCGCTTTCTCGCCGAGAAGAAGCGCGCCGTCATGGGTCTTGGTCATGGAGGCTAAAGATAACGGCGCGCCCGGGAGGTCAAGTAAAGCCTCTCCTTATCTCTTCCGACTAAGGATCCCGGTCGTCCGCACATTCGCCCGTTCGCAGCGTAATCGGATGCGCGGTCATCCAGCCGGACAGAAAGCGGTTCCCGTCGGTCTTGAGCGCCGCCAGCATTTCGGCGCGGATGATCTCCAGCCATTTCTGGCGTCGGTCGGGGGTGTTCATTTCAGCAGGAACGCCGAGGTCGATCGCCTTGACGGCGAATTGAAACGGCATCGTATGCCAGAAGGCGACGCCGCCGCCGCCCGGCAGCCCCTCGACCGCGGCTTTGGGCGTCTTCGCCAGCTTCTCCTGCTCCGCGACGGGCACGGGGTCGGACTTGCCGTTCGCCGGCGCGGCGATGACGACGCCGTTCCGGAAGAACATGTTCGTCACGGAGCCCTTGCGCTCGGCCGCGAGATTGCCGCCGATGACGAAGGTCGCATTCGACTTTTCGACCGAACATTTCAGCATGCGGTCGAAACAGGCGGCGACGCCGGACTCATGCGCGTTGCACCCCGTCTCGATCCATTTGGCGAGGGTCTCGGGCTTCACGTCGAGAAGATAGGCGACGCCCTGGCTATATTCGCAGCGCTGCACGAGCGCGGCGGGCCAGCCCATGAAATCCTCGGAGACGGGGGCGCAGGTTCCGGCGCGCGGAAGCGATTTGTCCATCGCCGCCTTGACCGCCGCCGCATGTTCGGCGGTCTGCGCCGTCGCGGCTTGCGCCGCCATCAGGCTTGCGGCGATGGCGAGGCCGACCGGATTTCGTCCGAAACTCATGTTTCTCTCCCGCCTCTGTCTTTTTCTTCATTTGGGAGGCTGCGGCTTCATTGCGGGCGCAATGGAATATGTTCCGCAACTCTCGCTTTTTATTTGATATAGCTCAAGGTAGCCCCCGCCGGGCCGCCGTCAACCCGATTCATAAGCGCTCGGGGGCGGCCCGGCCGCCGCGCCGCACAAGCTTGCCGCGACGAATAGCGCCCGTCAGGCTTTCCCGCGCCGATTAATAAGGCTAAAAGGCGGCGCTGCTTCGCGGCGCATTACGTAAGAGGCCCATTAATGACCGAGATCATCGACATCCACGCCCGTGAAATTCTCGACTCGCGCGGGAATCCGACCGTCGAGGTCGATGTGACGCTCGAGGACGGGTCTTCGGGCCGCGCCGCCGTGCCGTCGGGCGCCTCGACCGGCGCGCATGAGGCCGTGGAGAAGCGCGACGGCGACAAAGGCCGCTATCTCGGCAAAGGCGTGCTGCAGGCCGTCGACAATGTGAATGACGAAATCGCCGGCGCGCTGCTCGGTCTCGACGCCGAGGATCAAGTCTCGATCGATCAGGCGATGATCAAGCTCGACGGGACGCCGAACAAAAGCCGTCTCGGGGCCAACGCCATTCTGGGCGTCTCGCTCGCCGTCGCCAAAGCCGCGGCCGAGGCGAGCGCCCTGCCGCTCTATCGCTATATCGGCGGCACGCAGGCGCGGGTGCTTCCGACGCCGATGATGAACATCGTCAATGGCGGCGTGCATGCCGACAACCCGATCGACTTCCAGGAGTTCATGATCATGCCGACGGGCGCGGACAATGTCCGCGACGGCGTTCGCTGGGGCGCGGAGATCTTCCACACGCTGAAAAGCGCGCTGAAAAAGGCCGGGCTCTCCACTTCGGTCGGCGACGAAGGCGGCTTCGCGCCGAACTTTCCCTCCGCCGAAGCGGCGCTCGACTTCATCATGAAGGCGATCGAGGACGCGGGCTTCAAGCCGGGCGTCGACGTGCATCTCGCCACCGACTGCGCCGCGACCGAGTTCTTCAAAGATGGCAAATATGTCTATGAAGGCGAGGGCGTGACCCGCACGATCGACGAGCAGGTCGCCTATCTCGCCAAGCTCGTGAGCGCCTATCCGATCGTCTCCGTCGAGGACGGCATGGCCGAGGACGATTGGGAAGGCTGGAAGAAACTCACCGACGCCATCGGCAAGAAGGCGCAGATCGTCGGCGACGACGTTTTCGTGACCAATGTCGATCGCCTGTCGCAGGGGATCAAGGGCGGCGTCGCCAATTCGATCCTCGTGAAGGTCAATCAGATCGGCTCGCTCACCGAGACGATCTCCGCCGTCGATATGGCGCATCGCGCCGGCTATACGACCGTGATGTCGCATCGCTCCGGCGAGACGGAAGATTCGACGATCGCCGATCTCTCGGTCGCGCTGAATTGCGGCCAGATCAAAACCGGCTCGCTCGCCCGCTCGGACCGCACCGCCAAATACAATCAGCTCATGCGCATCGAGGAAGAGCTGGGCGACGCGGCGATCTATGCCGGCAAGAGCGCGCTCAAGCAGTTCGCGTAAGAGCCGCAATCTGCGGGCTCCCATCCCTCCCCTTTACGGGGAGGGTGGCGAGCGAAGCGAGCCGGGTGGGGTCCGGCCTTGCTGTCCGCCGTCATTGCGAGCGAAGCGATCCAGAGCCCGCGTGACGCCGCTGGATTGCTTCGGAGCTTTGCTCCTCGCAATGACGTAAGGTGCGATAAGTTTACCCCGTCCGACCCTGCTTCGCAGGGCTGCCCTCCCCGTAAAGGGGAGGGATTTTTGTAACAAACGCCCGGCTTAACCCGATGACCATGGAAAAAACCTTCGATCCCGCCTCCATCGAATCCCGCATCCGCGATGTGTGGGACGACGCGCAAGCCTTCCGCGCCGGGCGGCCCGAACGCGCGCAAGCCGCGCCCTATTCCATCGTCATTCCGCCGCCAAACGTCACCGGCAGCCTGCATATGGGCCACGCGCTCAATAATACGCTGCAGGATATTCTCGTGCGCTATCACCGCATGAAGGGCGAGGACGTATTGTGGCAGCCGGGCACGGATCACGCCGGCATCGCCACGCAGATGGTGGTCGAACGCCAGCTCATGGAGCGGCAGGAGCCCGGCCGCCGCGAAATGGGTCGCGAGAAGTTTCTCGAGCGGGTCTGGGAGTGGAAAGCGGAGTCGGGCGGCAAGATCGTCGAGCAATTGAAGCGCCTCGGCGCCTCCTGCGACTGGTCGCGCGAGCGCTTCACGCTCGATGACGGCCTCTCGCGCGCCGTCGCGAAAGTCTTCGTGCAACTTTATCGCGACGGGCTGCTCTACAAGGACAAGCGCCTCGTCAATTGGGACCCTGTGCTGCACACGGCGATCTCCGACCTCGAAGTGCTGCAGCAGGAAGTGAAGGGCCATCTCTGGCGCTTCAAATATCCGGTCGTGGACGACGCGGGGAAGGAGACGGGCGAATTCATCGTCGTCGCGACGACGCGTCCCGAAACCATGCTCGGCGACACGGCGGTGGCCGTGCATCCCGAGGACGAGCGCTACAAGGCGCTCGTCGGCAGGAAACTGCGCCTGCCGCTGGTCGGGCGTCTGATCCCGATCGTGGCGGACGACTATTCCGATCCCGAAAAGGGCACGGGCGCGGTGAAGATCACGCCGGCGCATGACTTCAACGATTTCGAAGTCGGCAAGCGCCATGGGCTGCGCCTCATCAACATTCTCGACGCGCAGGCGCGCATAGCGCTCGGCGCCAATGCCGACTTCCACGAGGGCGTCGAGCCGTCCGGGGAACTCGCCGCGACCGTCGCCGCGCTCGACGGCCATGACCGTTTCGCCGCGCGCAAGCTGGTCGTCGAGATGATGGAAGAACGCTGCCTTCTCGACGGCATTGACGATCACAAGCACATGGTCCCGCATGGCGATCGCTCCAACGCCGTGATGGAGCCCCGCCTGACCGACCAATGGTATGTCGACGCCAAGACGCTCGCTCAGCCGGCGCTCGCCGCCGTGCGCGAGGGCCGCACGACCTTCGTGCCAAAGAACTGGGAAAAGACCTATTTCGACTGGCTCGAAAACATCCAGCCCTGGTGCGTCTCGCGCCAGCTCTGGTGGGGCCATCGCATCCCCGCCTGGTACGACGCCGACGGCAATGTCTATGTCGAGGAAAGCGAGGAGGCCGCGCATATCGCCGCGCGCTCGCGCACCGGCGCCGACGTGACGCTCACGCGCGACGAGGACGTGCTCGACACCTGGTTCTCTTCCGCCCTCTGGCCCTTCTCGACGCTCGGCTGGCCGGACGAGACGCCGGAGCTCGCGCGCTTTTATCCGACCAACGTCCTCGTCACCGGTTTCGACATCATCTTCTTCTGGGTCGCCCGCATGATGATGATGGGCCTGCACTTCAGACAAGAAATTCCCTTTCGCGACGTCTATATCCACGCCCTCGTCCGCGACGAGAAGGGCGCGAAGATGTCGAAGTCCAAGGGCAACGTCATCGATCCGCTGCATCTCATCGACGAATATGGCGCCGACGCGTTGCGCTTCACGCTGGCGGCGATGGCGGCGCAGGGGCGCGACATCAAGCTTTCGACGCAGCGCGTCGAAGGCTATCGCAATTTCGCGACGAAGCTCTGGAACGCCTCGCGTTTCGCCGAGATGAACGGCTGCGCGCGCGTCGCCGACTATGATCCGCGCGCCAACAGGATCACGCTCAATCGCTGGATCGTGGGCGAAGCCGCGCGCACGGCAGCCGACGTCTCCGCCGCCATCGACGCTTATCGTTTCAACGACGCGGCCGGCGCCGCCTATCGCTTCGTGTGGAACATTTTCTGCGACTGGTATGTGGAGCTGTCGAAGCCGCTGCTCACCGGCGCTGATGGCGCCGAGAAGGACGAGACGCGCGCGACGACCGCCTTCGTGCTCGACCAGATTTACGCGCTGTTGCATCCTTTCATGCCCTTCCTCACCGAGGAGCTGTGGGCGATCAAGGGCGCCGACGGACCCAGGCGCGAGAGCCTGCTTGTTCTCGCCGCATGGCCGTCCCTCGAGGGTCTGGAAGACGCCGAATCCGAGAGCGAGATTGGCTGGGTGGTCGAGCTCATCTCGGAAATCCGCTCGCTGCGCGCCGAGATGAATCTGAACGCCGAAACCGAGCTGCTGCTCATCGGCGCCGACCCGGGCTTGCAGGCGCGGGCGTCGCGCTGGGAGGAGACGATCAGGAAGCTCGCGCGCCAGTCGAAGATCGGTTTTGCGGACGCGGCGCCGAAATCTTCCGCGCAGATCATCGTGCGCGGAAGCGTCGTCGCCATTCCGCTCGAAGGCGTGATCGACCTTTCCGCCGAGAAAGCGCGCCTGACCAAGGAAATCGCCAAGCTCGAGGGCGAGGTGAAGAAGGTCGACGCCAAGCTCGGAAATCCCGGCTTCCTCGCCAAGGCGGATGAGGACGTGATCGAGGAACACAAAGAACGCCGCGACGAGGCGCTGGCGCGGATCGAGAAGCTGACGGCGGCGCTGGGGCGGCTCGCGTAAACCCCGTTCCCCGCTGACGCCCGAGAGCAAGCTGATAGCCGCTGTCAATAACGGCGCTGATCGCGAGCCGCGTCCCTCCCCTTGCGGGGAGGGATTAAGGGTGGGGGTCGACAATCTGGATCGTTGCGCGGGCGTTCCCCCCACCCCGCCGTCCCCGCAAGGGGGGAGGGAAAGTCCGCGGCCTTCATCAAGACCGCGGATCGCCGCCGTCCCGAAACGCGATTGTCCTTGTGAGCGAAGCGACGCAATGACGGAAGACGGCGGGGCAAGCCAGCGCTACAATGCGCCCATGACTCTCACGCACAAACCCGTCGGCCCCGGCTCCCACGTCTTCCTCGTCGACGGCTCCTCCTTCGTCTTCCGGGCTTATTTCCAGTCGATCCGGCAGGATGCGAAATACAACTACCGCTCGGACCGCCTGCCCACCGGCGCGGTGCGGCTCTTCTGCACGAAGCTGCTGCAATTCGTGCGCGAGGGCGCGGCGGGCCGGACGCCGACCCATCTCGCGATCATCTTCGACAAGAGCGAAAATTCCTTCCGCAAGGAAATCTACCCGGATTACAAGGCGCATCGCTCCGAGCCGCCGGAAGACCTTATTCCGCAGTTTCCGCTCATGCGCGCCGCCGTGCGCGCTTTCGGGCTCACGCCGATCGAGCAGGACGTCTATGAGGCGGACGACCTTATCGCCACCTATGCGACGCAGGCGCGCGCCAAGGGCGCGGACGTTCTCATCGTCTCCGCCGACAAAGACCTGATGCAGCTCGTGGATCCGGGCGTCACCATGTACGACCCCGCCTCCGGGACGGCTGGAACGAAAGGCGCGCGCGAAGAGCGGCTGATCGACGAGGCGGAGGTCGTCGACTATTTCGGCGTCACGCCCGACAAGGTCGTCGACGTGCAGGCGCTCGCGGGCGACTCGACCGACAATGTGCCCGGCGCCAAAGGCGTCGGCGTGAAGACCGCCGCGCAGCTCATCAATGAATATGGCGATCTCGACACTTTGCTGGAGAAGGCGCCCGGCATCAAGCAGCCCAAGCGCCGCGAAGCGCTGACGGACCCGGAGGCCGTCAAACTCATCCGCTTGTCGAAGAAGCTCGTGGAGCTGGTGCGCGATGCGCCGGTGGAGACGAAGCTCGATGATTTGGGCCTTCATCAGCCAGATGCGAAAAAGCTCGTCGCCTTTCTGCAGGCGATGGAGTTCACGACGATCACGCGCCGCGTCGGCGAGCTTTACGGCGTGGACATTCACGAAATCGAGCCCGATCCCGACTTTGTCGGCCCGGCCGGCTGGCGCGCGCGCAATGGCGAGGTCGACCATGCGGCGGCTCCGAAGCCGGTAGAACGGAAAGAACCGGCGGCCCACAAGCTCGTCGCCGATGGCTACGCCCCTTCCGCGCTCGCCGCCGCGCGAAAGGCCGAAGCGCTCGCCTCGAAAATCGACCGTTCGAGCTATGAGACGGTCATGTCGATCGAGCGGCTCGACCAATGGATCGCCGACGCATTCGAAGCCGGCCTTGTCGCGCTCGACACGGAGACGACCTCGCTCGATCCCATGAGCTGCGAGCTCGTCGGCGTGTCGCTCGCGCTTGGACCGGGCCGCGCCTGCTATATTCCGCTGGGCCATCGCGAAGGCGGCGATGGCGATCTTTTCGGCGGGGCCGATCTTGTCGCCGGGCAAATCCCTCTTGAAACCGCAATCAGGCAACTCAAGCCGCTTTTTGAGGATGACGCCGTCCTGAAGATCGCGCAGAACATGAAATATGATCTGGAGGTTCTGTCGCGCTACGGGATCGCCGTCGGCCCCATCGAAGACACGATGCTGATCTCCTATGCGCTCGATACGGGGCGCAACAATCACGGCCTCGACGAACTCGCGAAGAAACATCTGGACCACGAGAACATCACTTTCGCGCAGGTCGCCGGCACGGGACGCAATTTCATCGGATTCGCGCGCGTCGCCCTCGACAAGGCGACGGAATATGCGGCGGAGGACGCCGACGTGTCGCTGCGCCTGTGGCGCGCGCTAATCCCGCGCCTGCCCGCCGAGCGCAAGGCCGCTGTCTATGAGACGCTGGAGCGCCCGATGGTCGAGACGCTCGCGCGCATGGAGCGGCGCGGGATCACCATCGACCGCCACATGCTCTCGCGCCTCTCGGGCGAATTCGCGCAGGAGATGGTGCGGCTGGAGGCCGATATTTTCGAGCTGGCGGGCGAGAGCTTCAATCTCGGCTCGCCCAAGCAATTGGGCGACATTCTCTTCGGCAAAATGGGCCTGCCCGGCGCGAAGAAGACGGCGACGGGCGCGTGGTCGACCTCGGCGAGCGTGCTGGAAGACCTCGCGGCCGAAGGCAATGATTTCGCGCGCCGCATCCTCGACTGGCGCCAGCTCTCCAAGTTGAAAAGCACCTATGCGGACGCTTTGCCCGGCTTCGTGAACAAGGAAACGGGGCGCGTCCATACCTGCTATTCGCTCGCGGCGACGACGACGGGGCGGCTATCCTCCTCGGAGCCCAATCTGCAGAACATCCCCGTGCGCAACGAGGCGGGCCGCAAGATCCGCAAGGCCTTCATCGCCTCGCCCGGCCATGTGCTGATTTCCGCCGACTATTCGCAGATCGAGCTGCGGCTCCTCGCCCATATCGCCGACATTCCGCAATTGAAGAAAGCCTTCGCGGATGGGATCGACATTCACGCCATGACGGCGTCCGAAATGTTCGGCGTGCCGGTGAAGGACATGCCGCCCGAAGTGCGCCGCCGCGCCAAGGCGATCAATTTCGGAATCATCTACGGCATATCGGCCTTCGGCCTCGCCAATCAGCTCTCCATCCCTCGCGAAGAGGCGAGCGCCTATATCAAGAAATATTTCGAGCGCTTTCCCGGCATTAAGGATTACATGGAGGCGACGAAGAAGACGGTGCGCGAAAAATTCTGCGTGACGACGATCTTCGGCCGCTCACTGCACTTCCCGCGCATGTCGTCGGCCAATCCTTCGGACCGCGCCTTCTACGAACGCGCGGCGATCAACGCGCCGATTCAGGGCGCGGCGGCCGACATCATCCGCCGCGCAATGGTGCGGATGGATGAGGCGCTGACGGACGCAGGCCTCCATGCGCAGATGCTATTGCAGGTGCACGACGAGCTGGTGTTCGAGGCGCCGGAGGCGGAAGCCGAGGCGACGATCATTGTCGCGCGCCGCATCATGGAGCAGGCGCCGCTTCCTGCCGTTCACATGAGCGTGCCGCTCCATGTCGACGCGCGCGCGGCGAAGAACTGGGATGAGGCGCATTGAGGCCACTTCTTCCCGTCATTGCGAGGAGCGCAAGCGACGAAGCAATCCAGAGCCGTGATGTGGCTCTGGATTGCTTCGCTTCGCTCGCAATGACGGTAGACGATAGACGGAACGGGTAAGGGCGATCAAATCCCCGGATCAACGCCCGGCGCCGGCCGCTCCTTCTTTCCTTCCAGCCCGTAGCTGTAACGCGTCCAGAAGCGCTCGTGGAAGTAATAGAGCGCGAAGATCGCGATCATCTCGACGCCGGTGATCTCGGCGGAGAGCGACGGATCGTGCAGGAAAGCGTTGACGATCACGAAGGTCGAGAGGCTCGCCGGGACCAGCCAGGAGAAGGCCTTTGCAAGGCTGCGCCGCCGCGAGGGACGATAGCTCTCGCGCTCGATCGCCACGCCTTCCATCGAGGCGTAGCTGAGATCGGTCAACGGCGCGGCGGCGCGGCGCTCGGAGGCCGCAACCGTCTTCACCATGCCAACGGCGACCGTCTCATTGGTGATGCGGTCGATGAGGATGAAGCCGCCCGTCTCGCGATTCTCGACGTAAGCGTCGCAGGCGACGACGGTCTCCAACGACAATCTGGCTTCGCCGATCTCGTTGAAGGCGAGCGTTTCGCCCGACGCGATCGGCGCGGCGAGGCCGGACTCGATCTCGATGCGGGATTCGACTTCGCTCACGCTCGCTGGCGTCGTCCTGGCGCCGATTTTCAGCAGATAGCTCTTGCCGACCACAAGCGGCTCGCGCACGAGCCATAGCAGCTTCGCCTCCAGCCGGTCGCCCGCTTTCGCGGGCGAGACGGGCGAGGACAGGAGATCGCCGCGCGAGCAGTCGATCTCTTCCGCGAGCGTGATCGTCACGGCTTGGCCGGAGACGGCGCTTTCGAGATCGCCGTCATAGGTGACGACGCGCGAAACGCGCGTGTCGCGGCCCAGGGGCAGGATGCGGACAATGTCGCCGGGGCGGATATTGCCGCCGCTGATGAAGCCGGAAAAACCGCGGAAATCGAGATTGGGGCGATTGACCCATTGCACCGGCATGCGGAAGGGCGCGATGCGCATCACATCCTCGACCGCGACGCCTTCGAGATAGGTCAGCAAAGGCGGGCCGTCATGCCAGGGCATGTTGACGGCGCCGCCATGCACGAGATTGTCGCCGTCCTTGGCGACGAGCGGCAGAACGTAAATGGAGGCGAAGCGCAGATGTTTCGCGAATTCGCGGAAATCCGCCTCGATCTTGCGGAAGATCTCCTCGCTGTAATCGACGAGGTCCATCTTGTTCACGGCGACGACGACGTGCCGCACGCCGAACATCGAAGTGATCATGCTGTGGCGGCGCGTCTGCGGCAGGATGCCCTTGCGCGCGTCGACAAGCAGAATGGCGAGATCGGCCGTCGAGGCGCCGACCGCCATGTTGCGGGTGTATTGTTCGTGGCCGGGCGTGTCGGCGACGATGAATTTGCGCTTGTCCGTCGCGAAATAGCGATAGGCGACGTCGATGGTGATGCCCTGCTCGCGCTCGGCCGCGAGGCCGTCGACGAGCAGCGCGAAGTCGAGATCGTCTCCCTGCGTGCCGTGCTTTTTCGAGTCGGCTTCGAGAGCGGCGATGAGATCGTCCGGCGCAAGTTCCGCGTCGTAGAGCAGACGGCCGATCAACGTCGACTTGCCGTCGTCGACCGAACCGCAGGTGATGAAGCGCAGCAGCGGCTTGTCGGCGGCGTGACGCGCGACGGCCGGCGCGGGCGCGTCGATGACCTCGGCGCTCATCAAAAATACCCTTCCTGCTTCTTCTGCTCCATCGAGCTGGAGCCGTCATGGTCGATGAGGCGGCCCTGCCGTTCGGAGGAGCGGCTCTCGCGCATTTCCGTAATGATCTCGTCGAGCGTCGCCGCTTCGCTTTCGATGCCGCCCGTGAGCGGATAGCAGCCCAGCGTGCGGAAACGCACCATCTTCTTTTCGACCGTTTCGCCGGGCTCGAGCGTCATGCGCGCGTCGTCGACCATGATCAGCGTGCCGCTGCGGCGCACGACCGGGCGCTCCTTGGCGAAGTAAAGCGGCACGACGGGAATGTTCTCGCGCGCGACATAGTCCCAGATGTCCGCTTCGGTCCAATTGGACATGGGGAAGATGCGCAGGCTCTCGCCCGGCGCCTTGCGCGTATTGTAGAGGCGCCAGAACTCGGGACGCTGGTTCTTGGGGTCCCAGCGATGCTGCGCCGTGCGGAAAGAAAGCACGCGCTCCTTGGCGCGGGACTTCTCCTCGTCGCGGCGCGCGCCGCCAAAGGCCGCGTCGAACTTGTATTTGTCGAGCGCCTGCTTCAGCGCCTCCGTCTTCATGATCTCGGTATGCAGTTTCGAACCATGCACGAAGGGGCTGATATTCATCTCAATCCCCTTGGGATTGACATATTCGATCAGCTCCAGATCCCATTCCCTGACGATATTGTCGCGAAATTCGATCATTTCCCGGAACTTCCACGTCGTGTTGACGTGCAGAAGCGGGAAGGGAATTTTCGACGGATAGAAAGCTTTCCGGGCGACATGAAGCATCGCCATGGAATCCTTGCCGATCGAAAACAGCATTACAGGCTTTTCACATTCCGCGACGGCCTCGCGCATGATGTGAATGCTCTCGGCCTCGAGGCGATCGAGATGACCGAGCGAACGTGTCGGCAGCGCGCTCATCCGAAGACCTCCGGCGCGGCGGGCTTCGCCGGACCGCGACGCAGAACGCCGTCTTCGCCGACATGCAGGCCGCATTCCTTCTTGTCGTCCTGCTCCCACCACCAGCGGCCGGCGCGTTCGTCCTCGCCGGGCTGAATGGCGCGCGTGCAGGGCGCGCAGCCGATGGAGAGGAAGCCCTTTGCGTGCAGCCCGTTCACTGGAATTGAAAATTCCTGCGTCGCCTCCACGATCGCGTCGCGCGTGTAATCGATCACGGGGTTGATCTTGAGCGCCTTGTGACCGGCGTCGAACGCGATGAGAGGCGCGTCGGCGCGGGCCTGAGATTGATCGGCGCGCAGACCGGTGATCCAGCCCGAGACGCCGTCGAGCAGGCGCGACAGCGGCTCGACCTTACGCACATGACAGCAGGCCTTGCGCGCGTCGACGGATTTATAGAAGCCGTTGACCCCCTGCTCTTCGACGAGCGCTTCGAGCGGCGCGGCCTGCGGATAGGCGGCGCGGATGCGGCGGGCGTAGCGCGCCTCGGTCTCTTCCCAAAGCGTATAGGTCTCCGGGAAGAGGCGGCCTGTATCGATCGTCACGACGTCGATGTCGAGACCCTGGGTGAAAATCGAATGGGTGATGAATTGATCCTCCACGCCGAAGCTCGTCGTGAAAACGAGGCGGCCGGGAATGAATTCGCGCACGAGCTGCAGGCGATGGTCAAGATCGAGCGCCGCGAGGCGGGGCTCCAGAATCTCCGCGATAGAAACCGTCATTTCGCCGCCGCCTTCCGCCGCGCGTCAAGGATCGAGCCCGCGGCGACATAGCCGCGCTGGTAAGTGCGGGCATGCGCGGCCAGCGCCGCCCGCCACTGGGATTCGTCCTGCCGTTCGGCGATGTCGTCGGGGATTTCGACCGTGTCGAAGCCGCAGCCCAGCGCATGCGCATATTGATCGGCGAGCAGGCGGCCGCTCGCGCGCAACTCGCCTTTGAAACCGGCGCGGCGGATCAGCCGCGCGAGTGAAAAGCCGCGTCCGTCGGCGAAGGCCGGAAAGACGACCTCGACGAGCTGCAGACGCGGCAGGGCGGCGGCGAGCGCGCCCGGATCGGTCGTGTTCGGCGCATTCACGCCGAGCGACACGCCGTCGGAAAGATGCGCGAGCGCGTGCTCGAGCCGCGCGAGCGACACGACAATCTTGCCGCTCTTGGGCAGGCCCTCTTCCTCGGCGAGCCGACGCCAGCCGTCTTCGACGAAACGGCCGTCAGATATCAGCGCCATCTTCGCCCTCCCGGCGCAGCACGTCCTTGAAACGGGCGTGACCGACGCGCCGCCATGTCTGGATGAACGTCTCGTTCTCCTGGCGCTCGGCCAGATAGAAATCGACAATATGCTCGATCACGTCGGGAACCTGGTCGGCGGTCACGCCGGGACCGACGATTTCGCCGATCGCCGCCGAGAAGGTCGGATCGCCGCCAAGCGTGATCTGATAGGATTCCTGGCCCTTCTTTTCGAGGCCGAGAATGCCGATGGCGCCGACATGGTGATGGCCGCAGGCGTTGATGCAGCCGGAAATCTTGATCCCGAGCTTGCCGATGCGCCGCTGGCGCGACAGGTCGGAGAAGCGCCTGGAGATCGCCTGCGCGACCGGAATGGAGCGCGCCGTGGCGAGCGCGCAGTAATCGAGGCCCGGGCAGGAGATGATGTCCGAGACGAGGCCGGCGTTCGCCGTGGCGAGGCCGGCGGCGTCGAGCGTCTTCCAAAGATCGAAGAGCTCGTCCTGCTTCACATGCGGCAGGATGACGTTCTGCTCGTGGCTGATGCGGAGCTCCCCGAAGCCGAAGCGCTCGCTGGCGTCGGCGAGAACGCGCATCTGCTGCGAGGTGGCGTCGCCCGGAATGCCGCCGATGGGCTTCAGCGACACGGTGACGACGGCGTAGCCCGGAACCTTGTGGGGCGAGACATTGACGTCGACGAAATTGCCGAAGGCCGGATGCGCGACGCTTTCGGCGCGCAGCTTCTCGGATTCCGCCGTCAGCGTCTCGTAGGGCGGCGGCGCGAAGAAAGCCGCGATGCGCTCGAATTCGGCGGGATCGTAGGAGAAAACCGAACGGTCCATCGCGGCGAATTCGGCCTCGACCGCCTGCCGAACCTCGTCGATCCCCTTTTCGTGAACGAGGATCTTGATGCGCGCCTTGTATTTGTTGTCGCGACGCCCGAAACGGTTGTAGACGCGCAGGATCGCTTCGAGATAAGCGAGGAGATCGGCCCGCGACACAAAGTCGCGGATCGCCTTGCCGACGAAAGGCGAACGCCCGAGACCGCCGCCGACGACGACCTTGTAGCCGGTCTCGCCCGCTTCATTCGTCTCGATTGCGAGGCCGATGTCGTGAACCATGATCGCCGCGCGGTCATGCGCCGCGCCGGTCACGGCGATCTTGAATTTGCGCGGCAGGAACGAAAATTCGGGATGCGCGCTCGACCATTGGCGCAGGAATTCCGCCGTCGGGCGCGGATCTTCGATCTCGTCGGGCGCGACGCCTGAGAAATGGTCCGCCGTGACGTTGCGGATGCAATTGCCCGAGGTCTGGATGGCGTGCATCTCGACCTCGGCGAGCGCCTCCAGAATGTCGGGCGTGTCGACGAGCTTCGGCCAATTGTACTGCAGATTCTGGCGCGTCGTGAAATGGCCGTAGCCGCGATCGTATTTGTCGGCGATGTCGGCGAGGCGGCGCATCTGGCGCGCCGTCAGCACGCCATAGGGAATGGCGACGCGCAGCATGTAAGCGTGCAGTTGCAGATAGAGCCCGTTCATCAGGCGGAATGGGCGGAATTCGTCTTCCGTCAGCGACCCTTCGAGGCGCCGGCGCACCTGCTCGCGAAATTCGGCGACGCGCTCCTTTACGAAGGCGGCGTCGAATTCGTCGTAGCGATAGGTCGTGGTCGGGGCGTTGGGCCGCGCGAGAGCGGGATCGTGGGCGGTCATCTACGCGGCTCCTCGCGCCTGCTTGCCGAGATCGCGGCGCACGCTCGGCCCCTTGATGCGCATCTTTTCGCGGTAATGCAGCGGCGTCGGCGCGCCGTCCGCGCCGATTTCCACATCGGCGAGATAGACGTCCACGACCCGGTTGGCCGCGATTTCGGCCTTGCCGAAAGCCTCCAGCGCGCCCGCCCCTTCCTTGTCGCGGGCGATGCGGGCCCTGGCGTGGTCGCGCTCCCAGCCCGCTTGTCCAAGGAAGACCACCTCGCCGTCAGCGAGATCGGAGGCGAAGAGGATCTGCGGATGTTTGAGCGCCGTCATCACGTTTCCTGCGCCAATTTGAGCGAAAGGCCGCTCATCTCGTCCGACCAGATGATCTGGCAGCACAGACGCGAATTTTCATAAAGCATCGGCAATTCGTCGAGTTTCTCCAACTCGTCCTCGCGCGGGGACGGCACGCGTGCGGCGGATTCGGCGTCGAGCACCACATGGCATTCGGCGCAGGCGAGCGCGCCGCCGCATGTGTTCTCCATACCAATGCCGTAGTCGCGCAATATTTCCATCAGCCGCCATCCTTCGACCGCCACAAGCTCATGAACGACGCCGTTCCGGTCCTCTACGCGCAGGAAGGGCGTTTCGGGCTCTAACGGCGTGGCGGGCGGATCGGCGGCGATTTCCAATGCAATACTCATGCGCTCGTTTCGGTCATGTCGCGAAGGGCGTCGCGCGGTTTCGCGGTGGCGTTCTGTATTTCGAACGGTTAGATACTCTAAATCGCCCGTAAGTCAATTCACTTTAGGAAAACGCCTTATATGTTTAATCACATAAATATATTGTAGAAAGCCGCTGTCACTAGAGAATTCACAGCTGGGACATGACAAGCGGCCACAATCTATGTTTGTTAAGAATCGGGTGACCAATCGGAACGGCGGCGCGCAAGCGCCATAGGAGACCGCATGGTAAAAAGGCCGACCAGAACCACGAAGGAAACGCCGCCTCCGAAGAGGGAGCCGGAATCGCGTCGCGAGGTCAGGGAAATCGCCGCCGCGACGCCGCAATCTTCAGGAGCTATTATGAAACCAACGGTCATTGTCGTCGGCGCCGATAAAGGAGGCGTTGGAAAGACGACAATTGCGCGAGCCGTTCTCGACTTCCTTTCCCTCAACAGCATCGAGGCCCGCGCATTCGACACCGAGACGCCGCGGGGCACGCTCTACCGCTTCCATCCCGACGAAACGATGATCGTCGATCTGACGTCGACCGCCGACCAGATGAAGATCATCGACACGCTGAATTCGTCGCACGCCAAGGTGAGCATCATCGACGTGCGCGCCGGCGGCCTCAGCCCCGCGCTCGAGGCGCTGGACGAAATCGGCTTTTTTGACGCGGTGAAGGCCGGCGAATTCCGCTTCATCCTGCTGCATGTCATCGGACCGTCGATCGCGTCGCTCGAGGAAATCGCCGAGATCGCGCCCTATATGACGGACGCGAACTACTTCATGGTGAAGAACCATGTGAACGACACGACATTCTTCGAGTGGGATCCGCAGACTCACGCCAAATATTTCGAAGACGTGCACACGACCGGCGAAATCACCATCCCGAAGCTCGGCGAATTGGCCTATGAACAGGTCGAATTGGCCGGCACGCCCTATTCGACCTTCATCGCCAATCAGATGGCGGACGGCGAACCCGCGGACCATTCCTTCGTTCTGCGCGGTTATGTCCGCACCTGGCTCGCCAGAGTCGCCGATGAATTCGAGCGCGTGGGTCTCCTCGACCTCATCAACGGCGCAGGCAAGGGGCGTTAAAGCGAGGGCGGCGCCGCCCTCGCTCGCGAGGATTGAATGAGTCGCCGCACTCTCGTTTTCTTCGTCTGCTCGCCGCATTCGCGCACTGGCGTAACCACTGCGGCGCGACTGCTGACGGACTACTATCTCTCGCGCGGCGCGCCGGTCGAAGGTTTCGACACGGATTCGCGCGAGCCATCCTACGCCTTGCGCTTTCCGGGCCTGTCCCAGGTCGTCGACATCAACGACGTCAAAGGCCAGATCTCGCTTTTCGACCGGCTTCTCGCCTCGGACGATACGCCAAAGATCGTCGATGTCTGGAGCCGCTCTTTCGATCAGCTCTTCGCGACCATCGCCGAGATCGGCTTTCTGGAAGAAGCGCGGCGAATGGGCGTCGAACCGATCATTCTCTTCCAGTCTGACAGTTCGCAGACCGCCGCCAGCAATGCGCGGATGCTGAACACGACATGGCCGGATTTGTTGATGACGGTCATTCACAATGAAGGAGCCGCTCCGCTTGGACCGGACGCGCTCCAGATTCTGGCCCAGTATCCGTCGCGCGGGAAGCTCGTCATCCCCCGTCTCGAAAGCGCGATCGCGCGATCGCTCGACGATTTCGACCTCTCGCTCTCCGCCTTCCTCCAGGAGCCGCCGGCGAGCATGTCGATCGTCGTGCGCGCGGCGCTGAAGGCGTGGCTTCTCCCGATTTTCACCCAACTGCAAAGTTTCGAATTGCGGCTCGACCTGCAGTCGAGCGAATTCCTGCGATAGGCGCGGCCATGGAATATCGAAAACTCGGACATACCGATCTCTCTGTTTCGGCCATCTGCCTCGGCTCCATGACCTGGGGCCAGCAGAACACCGAGACGGAGGGACACGAACAGCTCGACTACGCCCTCGCCCGCGGCGTGAATTTCATCGACACGGCGGAGATGTATTCGATCCCCCCGCGCCCCGAGACGCAGGGTTCGACCGAACGCGTCATCGGCTCCTGGCTCGCCAGCCGGAAGAACCGCGACAAGGTCGTCATCGCGACGAAAGTCTCCGGACGCGGCGAAGCCAATTGGCTGCGCGAGGACGGCGTCGGCACGGTCCTCGACCGCAAGAACATCCATTACGCCATCGAGGGCTCGCTGAAGCGGCTGCAGACCGATTATGTCGATCTCTACCAGCTCCACTGGCCCGACCGCTCGCTACCGCTCTGGGGCGCGGGCGGCACGACCTATCGTCGGCCCTCCAGGCGCGCGGAAGTCCCGATCGAAGAGACGCTCGAGGCGCTGAACGATCTGGTGAAAGCGGGCAAGGTCCGTCACATCGGCCTCTCCAACGAGACGCCCTGGGGCGTCGCGCGGTTCCTGCGCGCCTCCGAGCTCGGCCATGGCCCGCGCGTCGTCTCCATCCAGAACGCCTATAATCTCATCAACCGCACGTTCGAGATGGGCCTCGCCGAATTCGCTGAGCGCGACGGCGTCGGGCTGCTCGCCTATTCGCCGCTGGCGCAGGGCTATCTCACCGGCAAATATCAGGGCGGCGCGCGTCCGCCCGGCGCCCGCACCACGCTTTTCGAACGCGCGCAGCGCTACGAGAAACCGGGGGTCGAAGCCGCGATCGACGCCTATCTGTCGCTCGCAAGGGAATTAAAGATCGAGCTGACGCAGCTCGCCATCGCCTATGTGACGTCGCGCCCCTTCGTAACTTCGAACATTATCGGCGCGACGACGATGGCGCAGTTGAAGACGGATCTGGATTCCGTCAACGTAAAGATCACGCCCGAAATTGAGACGCGCATCGACGAGATCCATCAGCTTCACAGCAATCCGGCGCCGTAAGAAAGGCAGCCCCTCGCCCCGTCGTCATTGCGAGCAAAGCGAAGCAATCCAGAGCCGCGCGCGACCCCTGGATTGCTTCGCGCTTTTGCGAAGTCGGGTATACCCGACTTCGCCATATATTCTCCTCGCAATGACGGGAGACGCCTGCTAAGCGTGCCCCGCGCTGGCGGAGAGACGCTCCAGTTCGATGCCCATCGAGCGCAGCGCGCGCGTATATTTGCCGCCCAGATCCCGATCGAAAAGCAGCGCGGGATCGGCCGGGCAATGCAGCCAGCCGTTCCTCTGAATTTCATCCTCGAGCTGCCCGGCGTCCCACCCTGCATATCCCAGCGCCAGCAACGCATGGTGCGGCCCCTCGCCGGCGGCTATAGCGCGCAGAATGTCGATGGTCGCGGTGAGCGAGACGCCGTCGTCGATCGGCAGCGTCGAATTGTCGAGGAAGAAATCCGGCGAATGCAGCACGAAGCCGCGATCGGTCTGGACGGGTCCGCCCGAGAGCACCTGAATTTCCTCGGCGCCGCGCGGCAGGCTGATGCGCTCCTGTGGCGCGATCACCTGCAATTGCACCAGAAGATCGGGGAAGTTCTTCACCCGCGCCGGCTGATTGACGACAATTCCCATCGCGCCGTCTTCGGAGTGGGCGCAAAGATAGATGACCGAGCGCGCAAAGCGCTCATCGGTCATGCCGGGCATCGCGACCAGCAATTGCCCGTCGAGATAACGCCGCCCCGCCTCACGCGGGCCGTCGCCCAGCGGATAGTCGGAACCTTGCTTTGATTGCCGCACGCTCATAGGGTCATGCTACGCCCGCATCGCCCCCTTAACAAGCGGCGTGGAAAGACCCTGCGTTCGAACCGCCCTGAAATCAAGTCAATGAACTCGCCCAAGCCGAAGACCCTCGCTCTCTCCGCCTCGACCGCCGCCCTGATCGCAATGCTCGGCCATGGGCCCGCATGCGCCGCCGACGCCGGTTTCGTCTCTCCTTCCGCCAAGGGAAGCGTCTCGGCCGTACGCCTGCTTTCCGCCGGTCCCATGCAGGACGACGCCTATCGGGCCGGGGTCGAGATCAGCCTCGATCCGCATACCGTCACCTATTGGCGCCAGCCGGGCGAAGCGGGCTCGGCGCCCGTCTTCGATTTCTCGAAATCGAGCAATGTCGCGACGGTCGAGACCGCTTTCCCCGCCCCCACGCATATCGACGAGGCCGGCACGATCGTCGCCGGATATGACGCGACGGTGATCTTTCCGCTCAAGGTCACGCCCAAGGATCCCAAGGCGCCCGTGACGCTCGACTTGAAGCTCGATTATGCGGCCTGCGGAAAAATCTGCCTGCCGGCGAAAGCCGAACTGTCGCTTGCTCTGCCCCAGGCCGGCGCCTCGCCTTTCGCGGAGGCCATCGCCGGGGCGGAGAAACGCGTGCCGGCGAAGATCGGCGCGGCGGAGGCCAAGAAACGGCTAATGCTGAAGAAGGGTGGAGAAGGCTGGCGCCTCAGCGTCGCCGGCCCCGGCAAGGCGCAGGACGTGTTTGCGGAGGTGGAGGAGCCGCTCTTCATCGAGAGCAAGCGGACGGGATCGGATTTCTCGCTGACGCTGTTTTCGACCGGGCCAGCGCCAAAAGGCGCGGATACGACGCTGACCGTGATCACCGACAAGGGCGCCTTCGAAGCGCCCGTGCGGCTGGAGTGAGGCTCTAATCGTCCTGTCGCAACGCGTCGAGGACAGTTGCGACAGGCAGCACAAGAGAGAACGGCGAATCGTGGAGCCGCACTGCATCATAGCCCTCATACCAGCGAGCCGCGTTTGCGTCTTTCGCGTCGATGAGCATAGCCACGCCGCCCGCTTCTTCCGCCACTTTGATGCAGCGTTCCGCTGCACGCATGAGTAGCCTTCCGCCGAGCCCCCGTCCCTGGACGCTCTTGTCCACCGCAAGCCGGCCGAGCCGATATACGGGCGCTTCGTAGCGCCCGAGGCCTTTCGTGACCGATGCAGGAACGCGAGTGAATTCGAGCGAGGCTCGACTCAGGGTATAAAAGCCGTCTCGCGCGGCGTCGCGACAAAGCACTTGGCGCCGCCGCTCTCATGGTTCTGGCGCGCGTAACGCTTCAAATAAGTATTGAGCGGATTTTCCAACCCAATGCGTCGCGCGCCATTAAACGCAGGCTAAAAAACTCACTCCGCCTCCGCATCGACCGTCGCCGCCTCGCCCGCCGCCGCCGTCTCCTGTTTCGGCGTGCGCTTGAAAGTCGATTTGCGGCCGCGGATCGTCTGCAGGATCTTCGCGCCATTGGCGAAGGCGAGATAGATGAAGAGCGGCGGCACCGAGCCGACGGTTTTGGCGTAATCGAGAACCGCGCCGCGCTTGAGCGCCAGATAGGGCGTGAGCGTCATGCCCAGCGCCACCATCAGCGTCATGACGAGGATCAGTTCGAGAAGGCATGCGTAAGGCGCAAACGAGCCGTGCAGAATTGCGCCGAGCGCGAAGGCGATGAGTCCGATCGCCGCCACGGGGAAGAAGATCTGATGGACGATGAGCGAGATCGCCATCACGCGCTTCATCAGCGGCCAGGGCGCTTCCCAGATTGGCAGGATGGTTTTCTGCGCCACCTGCACGAAGCCGTTGGACCAGCGGCGCTGCTGGCGGCGGAAGTCGCGAATGCCGTCCGGCACCTGGCCGGGGATCGGCGGCTGCGAGACGAAGAGGCCATGCCAGCCCCTGAGCTCCGCGCGCACGGTGAGATCGAGGTCTTCGCAGAGCGAATAGTCCGACCAGCCGCCCGCGTCCTCGACCGTCGCGCGGCGCCAGACGCCGCCCGTGCCGTTGAACTGGAAGAGCCAGCCGGCGAGCGCGCGCGAGCGCTGCTCGACCATGTAGTGGCCGTCCTGGATCAGGCCCTGAGCGCGCGTCAGCCAGTTGGTTTCGTAGTTCTGGAATTCGCAGCGCGATTGCACGAAGCCCGCGCGCGCATCCGTCAGAAACAGAGGCACGGTGCGCTTCAGCCAGTTCGCCGGCGGGCGGAAATCCGCGTCGAGCATGGCGACGAAGGGTTCGTCCGTCAGCGTCAGGCCGTGGGCGCAGGCGCCGGCCTTGAAGCCGGAGCGGTCCGTGCGCCGCACATGGTCGATAATCGTCCCATTGGCGCGCAGCTCCTCCGCCACGCGCTCGGCGCGCTCGCTCGTTTCGTCGGTGGAATCGTCGAGCAGCTGGATGCGCAGCTTGTCCTTCGGCCAATCGAGCAGGGCGACGCAGCGCAGCGACTGCTCGGTGACAAGCGGTTCGTTGAAGACAGGAATCTGCAGCAGCACAGCCGGCAAATCGGCGTCGGGCAGCGCCGGCGCTTCCGGATCGCGCGCGCCGCGCGCCAGATCATAGAGGAAGCGCCCGATGACGACGAAATAGCCGAGTCCGATGACGACGAGGATCGCGGCGCAAAGATAGGCGACGGCGTCGACCAGGAACAGAAAGAGTCCGAGCAGCAAAAGGTTATCCTTCTTCATGCGCGGGGGGCGCCGGCTGCGCCGCGACGCGCGCGTGAACTTTGTCCTTCGCCCAGACCACCCGGTCGGTCATCCAGGCGTTCACCCAGACCGCAAGCATCATAGCCTCGCGGATGACGAAAACCGCAGGCGCTGCGTAGGATAACTGCCATCCTTTGGCCATGGAAAGCAATGTCTCGAGCGTGAACCAGAAGCCAAAGGTCGCTGCGAAGCCCGACACCGGCGCCATTCCGATGAGCGGCGCCGCCAGGGCGCCGGCCACAAGCGCTGGAAAAGCTTGGCAAATCGGCTCCGCGACGAAGGACAGCAGCTCGTCGTTGCGCCGGATGACGAACCAGCGCAATTGCCGCTGATAAACATCGAGAAATCGCCTCGCGCCCAGTTCCTGCCGCACCGCGCGATGCGAAAAAACTGGACGTTGACCGATTCGCCGCATGGCCTTGGCAAGGGCGTTGTCCTCGCCCACCGTATGCGAAATGGCGTCGAAGCCGCCCGCCCGCAGAAAGTCGGAGCGGCGGAACAACATAATCTTGCCGATCCCATGGCCCTGCCCCAGGCAGGAGGCCAGGAACAGTATGCGGGCATGCGGCCCGTTGATGATCGCCGCCTCGACATGGGCCGCGAAATTGTCGAGCCCCGCGCAATAGGGAATGGCGCAGACGAGGCCGACATCGTCGTTGAGCTGACGCAGATGCTCGGCGAGCGCGTCCGGCTCCAGAAGGACATTGGCGTCCTTCATCAGGATTACGTCATTTTCCGCCTGCATGAAAGGCGCGTAAAGATTGTCGACCTTGGGGCTTGCTGCGAAATGCGCGGTGGAAGCCAGCAGGCGCGACGGAGTCTCCGGGTGGCGCGCGAAAAGCTCGCGCATCTTGCGCGCGGCGGGGGAGTCCGTGTCCACGGCCGAGGCCGTCACGTCGAAGCGCGGATAATGCTGCGCGAAAACCGATTCCTGCGTGCGTTCGAAGTCCGCGTCCAGGAGCTTCACGGGCAGGACGATGGAGACCGGCGGCTGGTCGCGCCGCCGCGCCCGCTTTTCCGCGATGCGCGGCTGCAGAACCGTGGCGACGACGGAAATTATGAGCAGCGCGATGGCCGCGGCCCAATAGGCCGCCGCAGCCCATGTCAGAACGTCGAGGAAACTCACGAGACCTCGCGTTCGGAGGTCTCCGGGACCTCCACATGGAAGCGCCGCATCACGCCGTCGACGAGGCTGTGGGGAACGAATGTGAAGAAGCGCATCGCATAATACATGAAACGCGGGAAGGCGATGACGGGACGGCCTCGCGCCAGCCCGCGCTTGATGATCTGCGCGGCCTTTTCGTCGGACATCGCGCCCGGCTGCCACGACCTGGTGCGCGCGGCCATGGGCGTCTCGACGAAACCCGGCACGACGAGACTCACTTTCACGCCATGCGGCGCGAGGCGCCCACGCAGGCAATCCGCCCACATATGAACGCTCGCCTTGGCCGCGCAATAAGACGGCGAATAAGGCAGGCTCCTGACGCCCGCCATGGAGCCGACAATGGCGATCTGACCCCGCCCCCGCGCGGCCATGGGCGGAATGACGGGTTCGACCGTGTTGAAAACGCCCGAGACGTTGATCGCCATCATGGCCCGCACGGCTTCAGGGGTTTCGAGGATCTGCCCGGGCGACAGGCCGGTGGCGACGCCCGCATTGGCGACCAGTATGTCGATCGGGCGCGCGCTATGAGCCGCCTCGATGATTTGCGCCATCGCCTCGCGGTCCCGAACGTCGGCGACGCGCATTTCGACTTCCGCGGCGCCGGCGGCGCGGCAGGCTTCGGCCGTCGCGTCGAGCCGCTTCTGGTCGCGGCCGAGCAGATAGAGGCTCGCGCCGTCCCTGGCGTAGGCGATGGCGAGCGCCCGGCCGATGCCGGAGGAGGCGCCGGTGATGAGCAGACGTTGGGTCATACGGGATGTCCCCCCGCGACGTCCCTTTGCGGGGCGGGGGCAGGAGTCGACAATGTGGGTTCTTTGCCGCAGCTCGCCCACAAGCTGACCCGCTCTGAGAGGTCCGTCATTGCGAGCATTTCTTTCGAAGTCGGGCATACCCGACTTCGCGGAAACGCGAAGCAATCCAGAGCCCCATCGCGGCCCTGGATTGCCTCGTCGCTTACGCTCCTCGCAATGACGGGGAGTGAATGGGGGCGCAGATGCAGAGGCAAAGCAGTCCTCATTTCCCCGGCTCGCGCCGCAGCGTCGCCTCGCCGATGACGCCCGGCGTGCGGGCCGCGCCATGCGCGAAGAGGCGCAGGAAGATTTCCTTATCGGACGCCCGCAGCACGCGGCCCGAGAGCGTCACCGTCTCGCCGCGCAGGATGGGCTGGATGAATTTGGCCCCGAGACCGACCAGGCTGAGGTCGGGACGCCATTTCTTGAGCATGGGCTCGAATGAGGCGAGCAGCTTCATGCCATGCACCGGCGGCGCGGCGAGGCCGATTTTGGCGGCGAGCGCGTCGTCGAGATGCAGCGGATTGTCGTCGCCGGAGACTTCGGCGTAGCGCGCAAGCGCCTGCGCGTCGAACGGGCCGACGACCGTTTCAGGCAGCTTGTCGCCGATCTTGATCTTGTCGCTCACGACGCGCCTCCAAAGCCCGTACGCGGCACGAGGCGCAGCATGGTTTCGCTCGTCGCGACGCTGGCACCCCCCGGCGTGGCGATGATCGCGTCGATGACGAGGCGCGGGGGCGTCTCCTCGCGCCGCATCGCGACGCTCACATCGTAGCTCTCGCCCGCGACGAGCGGCGTCTCGTAAGAAAAGCTTTGCGACTCTTGCACGGGCACGACGTCGAGCGCTGCGCAAAGCGCGCGCACCGGATCGAAGAGCGTCGCGTCGGTCAGCCAGACGGCGGGAAAGGACAGCGGCACGCTCGACCCGTCGCCGCCGGTCTCGCGCGAATAGGCTTCGGCCTGCGCCGGATCGACGCGCAGCCGGAACGGCCCGAGGGACTGCGCGTCAGGCGGCATGGCGTACGACCAGCACGGCGTTGATGCCGCCAAAGGCGAAGGAATTGGACATGGCGGCGTCGATCTTGTGGGGGCGCGCGACATTCGGCACCGCGTCGATCGGGCAGCGCGGGTCGAATTCGAGGAAGTTGATCGTCGGCGGCGCGACCTGCTCGCGCAAGGCCTGAATCGTGATCGCGAGCTCCAGCCCGCCCGAAGCGCCGAGCGCATGGCCGTGGATCGGCTTGGTCGAGGAGACCGGAACCTCGCGGCCATAGCCGCCGAAAACGCGCAGGATCGCTTCGGATTCGGTAATGTCGTTGGCGTGCGTCGCCGTGCCGTGGGCGTTGACGTAATGGATGTCGGTCGGCGCAAGTCCGGCGTCGTCCAGCGCCTGCGCGATGCAGCTCGACGCGCCGTCGAGATCGGGGCGCACGGGGTCCTTGGCGTCGCTCGTCGTGCCGTAGCCGGCGAGTTCGCAGAGCGGCTCGTGGCCCCGCGCTTTCGCCGACTCCGCCGTCTCCAGGACGAAGACCGCCGCGCCTTCGCCGAGCGACATGCCGTTGCGGCCGATCGAGAAGGGCCGGCAGAAATTCGGCGTCATCACCCGCAGCCCTTCCCAGGCGCGGATGGTCGCGTTGATGACGCAGGCTTCGGCGCCGCCGACAATCGCCTTGTCGACCATGCCGGAACGGATCATCTGAAGACCGATGCCGATGGACTGGCTGGCGGAGGAACAGGCGCTGCCGACGGCGAATGTGGGGCCGAGCGCCGAAAAACGCGCGCCGAGCGTCGTCGGCATGGCGCTTGGAATGAGCTTCGGGACGCTCAGCGTCTCGGGCCGGGTCTTCTCCACATAATAGCGGTAGATGCCGTCCTCGATCGTGGTCATGCCGCCAATGCCGGTGCCCATGATGACGGCGGTGCGCGGCCCGGCGAGGTCCTTGCGGCCGAAGCCCGCCTGCGCCATCGCCTCGTCGGCGGCGACGACGGCGAATTGCGTGAAGGGATCGCAGAAGGGAAGGACGCCGGGTTCGATATGGGCCGCCGGCTCGAAATCCGGAACCTGAGCGGCGATCCTGATGCGGCCGTCATAAGGCCGCAGCGTTTTCAGTTCGCGGATTTGAGCGACGCCGTCGCGCGCGGCCCGCCATAGCTTGTGCGCGCCGACGCCGGAGGCGCAGACGGCGCCCATGCCGGAGACGACGACGCGACGCCCTCTGTCGCCCCCAAGCGATGCCGCCATTTACTGGGTCTCGCGCTCTTTCTGAATGTGCTCGGCGATCGCGTCGATGAGGCTTTCGACCGTCTTCGCTTCCTGGAGCGAGCCGTCCATGGGGATGTAGACGTTGAACTTCTCTTCGAGCGCCGTGAGGATCATCACGATGTCGACCGACTTCAAATCGAGGCTCTCGATCGTCGCGTCCGGCGTCACCTTGGTGCGGTCGACCATGCCTTCGGAAGCGATCACTTCAATGATTTCTTCTTTGAGCTTGGCAATGTCCTGAGGATTATCCGTCACGAAACCCCTCCTTTAAGGTCTCTCCCGCCCCTGACGGGAGCGGGCGCCGCCGCGCGGCGCATTGACGCAGGGCGGGCCCGGCCCACGGCGCCCCGCGCATGAGCGGCGCGCTCTGGTTACGGGTTTTGACGCCGAAAATAAAGCCCGGCTCAACCATGCCGGACCTGCGGCCGCTTCCCCAAGGCGGCTCTTTCTGGCAAAAGGCCCGCAAAACATGAGGGGTCAGGACCAAATGAGCGCCAATGAGACAGCGATCGCCGGGGTTTTTCCACAGCCGAACGAAGAGCAGTGGCGCAAGCTCGTCGATAAGGCGCTGAAGGGCGGCTCCTTCGACTCCCTCCTCTCCAAAACCTATGACGGCGTCGCCATCGCGCCGCTCTATCCCCGCGCCCAAGCCCAGGCGCCGCGCGCCTTGCGCCGCACCCCCGGCCGCTGGTCGATTCTCGGCCGCGTGGACCTCGCCGATGCGGACGCCGCGAACATGCTGGCTCTGGAGGATCTCGAAGGCGGCGCCGACGGCCTGCATATCGTCTTCGCCGGTTCGCAGGGCTCCTATGGCGCGGGCCTGAGCGGCGACGGCGACGAGACGATCGCGCGCCTCTTGGAAGGCGTGCGCCTCGATTACGGCATTCCGGTCATTGTCGAAGCCTCGCCTTGCGCCCCGAACGCGACGAGCGCGATCATGCGCTATGTCGACAGCCGTCACATCGAACCGTCGATCACGCGCATCTCGCTCGGCCTCGACCCGTTGGGACTGCAGGCGCTGCACGGTTTCGCGCCCGCCCCGTGGACGCAGGCGTCCAGATCTTTCGCCGAAACCGCGAAGACGATCGCCAAGGCCGGCTTCGCCAATGGCGCCGTCGTCGCCGACGCGCGCGTCATTCACGCCGCGGGCGGCTCCGAGACGCAGGAGCTCGCCTTCGCGCTCGCCGCCGCCATCGCCTATCTGCGCGCGCTGACGGAGAACGGTCTCGACGTGGAGACGGCGCGCGCGCTCATCGCTCTGCGCTTCGCGGCCGACGCGGACGAGTTCATGGGGGTCGCCAAATTCCGCGCCGCCCGCCGCCTCTGGACGCGGGTGGAAGAGGCCTGCGGCCTTGCGCCGAAGCCCGCTCTCATCTTCGCGGAGACCGCCTGGCGGACGATGTCCCGCCGCGATCCGTGGAACAATATTCTTCGCGGCACGCTCGCGACTTTCTCGGCGGCGATCGGCGGAGCGGACACGATCACCGTGCTGCCCTTCACTCAGGCGCTCGGCGCGGCGGACGGCTTCGCCCATCGCCTCGCCCGCGACACGCAGCTCGTGCTGCAGGACGAGTCGCATATCGACGTCGTCGACGATCCGACGAGCGGCGCCGGCGGATTCGAGACGCTGACCGATGAGCTCTGCGAACGCGCCTGGGCGGCCTTTCAGGAGATCGAGACGGAGGGCGGGCTGCCCGCATCGCTCGAAAAGGGAAGTTTTCAGGGCCGCGTGGCGACGATCGCCGGCGAGCGCGCCAGGAAGGTCGCGCGCGCCAGGGAAAAGCTTATCGGCGCAAACGAATTCCCGGATATCCACGAAAAGCTGCTCGACGTGCTGGCGCCCTTCGACGCGACGCGTCAATCGGCGGACGTCCCCGCCGGCGCGGTAAAGACGGCCCCCCTCTCCCCGCGCCGACTCTCCGAGCCCTTTGAGCGGCTGCGCGACGAGTCGGACGCTCATGCCCAAAAGACAGGCGCCCGCCCGAAAGTGTTCCTCGCCAATCTGGGCTCTATCGCGGCCTTCACCGCACGCGCCAATTTCTCGAAGAACTTTTTCGAAGCTGGCGGGATCGAAGCGGTTTTCGGGCCGGAGACGGACCAGGCCGACGAAATCGTCGCCGCCTTCAAAGCCTCTGGCGCGAAACTCGCTTGCTTGTGTTCGTCCGACAAGGTCTACGCCGAGGCCGCCGAGCAGGCCGCCGTCGCGCTCAAAAATGCTGGCGCGACGCTTTATTCCGCCGGGCGCCCCGGCGATCTGGAGCAAAAGCTTCGGAGCGCCGGCGTGAGCGCGTTTATTTTCGTCGGGTGCGATATGTACGACGTTCTTCAGCGTGGGTTGGGGGAGGCCAAATGAGGTTATGGGCAATCGCCATTGCGGCGTCGCTCGCGACGAGCGGCGCGCTGGCGAAGGGGGGACACAAGCATCACGCCAAGCCGGCGGAGACCCCGCAGAGCGCGGCCCCGGCCTCGACGGCGTCGGAACCAAACGGCTCCTGGAGCATCGAGGCGACGACAAGCGTCGGGACGTGCCCGTCGCTTATTCCGACCAAGCTGCAAATCGCTGAGGGCAAAATTGCCTCAGCCGAAGGCGCGGCGGTCGAGTCCTGGGGCTATGTCGACGAAGAGGGCAATATCGTCGCCCGCTTCACCGGCTCGGGCGACCACATTGCGCGCTTCCACGGCACGCTAAAAGGCGGCAAGGGCTCGGGCGCGTGGTCGTCATCGACCGATATGTGCGGCGGCACCTGGAAGGCGGCGCAGCAGTAAAGCTTTCCCTCTCGCCGTGAAACGGGGAGAGGGAGCTCCCATCATCCCTTCCCATCGACGTCTATTTTCTGGTGAATCTGCGCAGCGGAATTTTCGTCGCCATCAGCTGGGTCGCCGCTTATTTCACCTACCATCGCGGCGCGCGGCTGATTACGCGCTGACTTTGTTACGTGCTGATTTTGCACGCGTCATTGCGAGGAGCACATGCGAAGTCGGGTATACCCGACTTCGAGAAAATGCGACAAAGCAATCCTGCGTCGTCGCCATGGAGCTGGATTGCTTCGCTTCGCTCGCAATGACGGAGAAAGGCTATCCGTGCCGCAGCTTCAAATATAAAATCGAGCCCTGCAGGCAGATATTGACGACATTCGACGCGATGACCGGCGCGGCCTGCGTCATCAGGCCATAAGCGAGCCAGAGCGCCGTCCCGGCGACGAGCAGCAGATACATGTTAAGCGAGATGTCGCCGGTCGAACGCGTGCGCCATGTGCGCGCGACTTGCGGGACGAAGGCGACGGTCGTCGAGACCGCCGCCACATAGCCGACGAGCGCCGAGTCGATCACGGAAGCGGCGATCTTTATTGATCGTCGCGCGGCAGAAGCGGCTCGCTGCGCATGGGGCGCGGACCCTGACTCTGCGGCGCAGCGGCCTGCGGCGCGGCGGCTTGCGTCACCGGCATTTGCGAATAATCCGCCGGTTCGGCGCGCGAGGCGGTCAGGCCGTCGCGCTGATAGATGTCTTCGCGGAACTGCGTGACGCCGTCGGGCGTGCCCCAGGCGGTGACATAGACCCAATAGACCGGCACCGCGGGATTGATTTTCACGTCGAGGCGTTCGCCGGACGCGATGGCGCGGTCGATCGCCTCGCGATCCCAGCCGGGCGTATCGCGCAGCAGGAAGGCGACATAGTCGCGCACATTCTGCAGGCGGATGCAGCCCGACGAGACGAAGCGGTAATCGTCGCCAAAGACGCCCTTCGCCGGCGTGTCGTGCATGTAGACGCCATAAGGATTGGCGATGTCGATGCGCACGACGCCGAGCGAGTTGAAGTCGCCGCCAATATCCTGCTTGAACTTGTAATTGAGCGCGTCGAGCGAGCGCCAGTTGATCTGCTCGGGCTGCAGCTCCTGGCCTTCCTTGTTGTAGACGCGGATGTGGTTGTCGTGGAGGTAATTGGGGTCCGCCTGCATCTTGGGGATGAGATCCTTGCGGATGACCGAAGCCGGCACCGTCCAGAACGGGTTGAAATTGATCTGATAGGCCTTGGTCTGCATCACCGGCGACTGTCGGTCGATCTTGCCGACGCCCGCAATGTGATGGGAGACCACCTGTCCGCCCTCGACGGTCTCGACCTGCGCCGCCGGAATGTTCGCCGTGACGTAGCGGCTTCCGAGATCATGCGAGAAGCTGCGCAGGCGCACGAGATTGGTCTCGAGCTGACGCAGGCGCGTCTCGGCGGGAACGTTGAGCGCGGTGAGAGTCTGCTGATTGACGACGCCCGTCTCGATGACGCCGTGGCGCGCCTGAAAGCGGCGCACGGCGGCTTCGACATAAGAGTCGAAGACCGGGCTCGTGCCTGTCTCGGGGCCGATGTCGCCGCTGACGATCAGGCGTCGGCGCAGGGCCGACACGCCCGGGCTGTTGGAGCCGAGCCGCAATTGCTGGCTCGGCACGGTCGGCCAGCCGCCATTGGCGACGATCTCGCGATAGCGCTCTATGGCGCGCTCGGTCGCCGCGACAGTGGCTTCCGACAGAATGGGCGTCGTCGAACGCGACACGGTGAGACGCGCGGCGGCGTCATAGCTTTGGGCCCATTCGGCCTGCCCCGTCTCCGCGCGCGCGGAGACGGTCGCGCCAAGCGCAAGTCCAAGAGAAAGCGGGAGGATCGCTAATTTTCGCAACATTCGCTCCAGTCGCAGCTTTTCCGCGGCCGCGGAGGGAAATCGTTCAGTCCGGCGCCGCCGAGGCTGCGCCGGACGAAGTTTGACATGATGTGCAGCTTGAGAGTTAACAAGGCGCGAATAGGCGGCGATTTTATGACCTGCGGCCTTATTTCCCCAGCGCCGCCCGGCTCACCATCGGATAGGGCTTCGAGACGCCGGCCTTGGTCGCGGGCGCCGGAGCGGGAGCAGGAAAAGCGCTCGCGCGCCATTCGGCGTCGGTGCGACAGGGCTTGAAGGACTCTGGCGGCTTTTCCGCGGCGAGCAGGACGGCGTCGTAATAATTCGGAAATTCCCGGGGGTCGACCTGCCCCTGCGCCATCCGGGCGCGGAGGTCGGCCATCAATTCCGGATGGGACGCGCGCTTGTAGTAGTCTTGAGCGAAGGCCAGTCCCGCCGCGCCGTAGCGACGATCGAAACCGCGCGCGAGACCCACGCGCGCGCGGACATAATCGCGCAGCGCCTCCTTATAGTCGGCGAGCGCCTTGCCCGCGCAGTTCTCACGCGGGCAGCGGCTGGCGGCGCTCTCCAGCAGGAGCCGTCCCCGCCAGGCGAAGATGATCCCGTCCATATTGGAAGGGACGAAGCCTCGCCGCATCGCGGCGTCGTCCACCGGCGGCGGCCTGAACGCCGCCGATCCCGGATCGTAGGCGTCCAAGCCGTTGAGCGGGAAGCACGCCGCCGGCTGCGCGCCGATCTCGGATTTGCGTTCCGCGAGCGATTGCGAGCTGAATTCCCCCGCATCCATGTTGAAGGCGGCGTTGAGCTTCGCCGTAATCGCCTTCGTATCGGCGCCCGGCAGATAGGCGCTCCACCAGGCCGTCATTGTGTCGTTCATCGTCGGGTCGACGATCTCGCCGACGCCATAGGCGAGAACCAGGCTGAGCGCGCTCGCCGGGAAAAGAATCCAGCGGCTGGAGACCCATTTCGGCATGCGGCCGGCGGCGGCCTTGATCTCTAAATAGCCCAGTTTCGTCTTGCGTTCGGCGGCGCTGGAGACAGCGGCGGCGGAGGCCATGTCCGGAACGGCCAGGCGAAGCGCCGCAATGCGCTCGCGCGGACTTGGATGCGTCGAGAGCGGACCGCCATTGGCGGAGGCGAAGAGCATCGCCTCGACGGCGACGTCGACGCCCTCCAGCGACTCGCGGCCCTCGATCTTGCGCAGGGCGGAAGCGAGCGCCTCGGGGTCTTTGGTCAGCTCCACGGCGCCGGCGTCGGCCATGAAGTCGCGCGAGCGCGAGAAGAGGAAACGAACGAGCCAGCCGCCGAGAATGACGACGACGACCGCCCAGACGACGATGGCGAGCGCGACCGTCACGAAAGGGAGCATGAAGACGAGGGCGATATAGGCGCGCGGGTCCTTGCCGAGCTTGGGCGCCGTCAGCACGTCCCAGGCGGAACGGAAGAGGATGCCGCAGAAGAGGGAAGCCGCCGCCGCGAGGCGGATGTCGCCGTTCTTGATATGCGTGATTTCATGCGCCAGCACCGCCGTTAGTTCGCGGTCGTCGAGCCGGTCGAGCAGACCGCGCGTGACCGCGATGACCGACGACGAAGGCGACAGTCCGGCGGAAAAAGCGTTGCGCGCGAGCGTTTCGATCACATGGATCGACGGACGGGGCACGCCGGCGAGGATCGAGAGATTTTCGACGATGTTGTAAAGGCGCGGCTCGTCGCGCCGCTCGACCGGCTCCGCGCCCGTCGCGCGGATCACCGCATGTTTGAAAAACACCCAGGCGACGGCGAACCAGCAAAAGGCGCCGATCAGCGTCTGCCACCAGAGATTGCGGCGGAAGGACTGGAAAAAAGGCGAGTCGAGGATCTTGACGACGTCATTGACGCCTTTCTCCTTCCCGGCCTTCCGCTTCGCCGCGTTCTCCTTTTGCGCCTCGGTCTGCAAGGCGGGCGCGTTCTCGGGCGCGCGCGTCGTCCATTGCAGGAAGCGCTCGCCCGCGAGTTGAACGTTCAGGAAGCGCGCATGAGTGACGGCGAGCGCCAGAAACTCGAACAGCAGCAGAAAGGCGCCGAGCAGCAGCAGCGATTTCGCGTTGTTGTTTCGTATATGGCCGTAAAGGCCGCGCGCGGGGAGCATGGCGAAGGCGCTCAAACGTCGAAGGAGAATTTCAGCGAATAGGGGTTGCCGCCCCCGAATATCCGCCGAGCGCCGAGCCCGACGCCCCAGAAGGGCAGAACGAACAGCGCTTCGAAGATCGCGGCCATTTCGATATAGCTGCTAAAGAGCATGCCCAGGATAGTCAGCCGGCTGGTGAGGACGCTGAAAATCGTCATGACGACGACAAAGGCGAGCGCGAGCCAGAGATGCGAGCGCCAGCCATAGCCGCGCCAGCCAAGATCGAACGCAAAGCAAATAAGTAGCGCCCCGGCCATAATTTATCTTCCAATACAAGCTTGAAGCGCGACGCCTCGTTCTGACGGGCGCTTGCCGCGTCCCGCTGCGACGGCGCGTCACATTTTGAGAACGGGCGCATCATCGAGCAGCACGCGCTCGACGCCGATGTCGTAGAAGGGGCGGCGCGCGAGATGAAACTGGCCCGCAAGCACATTGGCGGGAAACTGCCGAAGCGTGGCGTTGAATTCATTCACCGTCGCGTTGAGATAGCGTCGGGAGGCCGCCAGCTTGTTCTCGACGTCCGCGATCTCGATCCGCAGCTCGCGGAAATGCTGCGAGGCCTTCAGATCGGGATAGCTTTCGGCGATCGTCAGCAATTGACGAATGCCGTCGCCGAGCGCCGTTTCCGCCAGAAGCTGCGCCTGCGGCGTCGTGGCGCGGACCGCGGCGGCGCGGGCCTTGGCGACGACTTCGATCGCGTCGCGCTCATGCTGCGTAAAAGCGCGCACGGTTTCGAGCAGATTGGGCAGCAAAGCATGGCGCTGCTTGAGCTGCACGTCGATGTCCGCCATCGCCTGCTCGCAGCGCGAGTCGAGCGCCATCAGGCGGTTATACGTCATCCAGCACAATGCGGCGACTGCGCCGAGACAGGTCGCCAAAATCCAAAAAAAGCTCATGCGCCCCTCCGAGCCTGAAGCGAATGAAGGCAGTTTCGACAATGGCGCTTTGTGAGACGTTACGAAAATCGAGAGAGTGCGGCGATGGTGAACAGGCGGTGAAATTCCCGCTTACAAATAGAGCCGCAATTTAACGCAGGGTTAGCGCGGCTGACCTAGCTTTTCGTTCGGTCCGCCGTCGCGGCGCGCGGGCGATGAGGAGCATATCATGACCGAAAGCATTGCTGCGCGCATCAAGCGCATTCTCTCCGGCGATTTTGGCGATCTCGTCGATCGCATGGAAGCCTCGCGCGCGGAAAGCGTGATGAAAGAAACCGTTCGCGAGGTCGAGCGGATTATCGACGAAGCCCGCAGCGAAATGGGTCGCGCCAGCGCGCGCCGACTTCAGGCCACGCGGCAGGCGCAGATGGTTCGCAAGAAAATAGAAGATCTTGGCGACAACGCTCGCGCAGCGATGAAAGAAGGCCGCGAAGATCTCGCGCAGGCGGCGGTCTCCCGCCAGCTCGATCTCGAAGCGCAGCTCGAAGGACTGGCCAAGGCCGAGCAGGAAGCCGCCGGCGACGAGAGCGCAATGGCGCGCGACATTGCGGCGCTGTCCGCCCGCATGAATGACATGCGAGAATCGCTCGAGGCCTTCGCCGCCGCGCGGCGCGAGGCCGAGCGCGACGCGCCAGCCGGAGCCGACGCCGTCAAAACGCCCGACCGCCGCGTCGAGACATCCGTGGCGGCCTTCGAGCGCGCGATGAAAGCGGCCGCGGGCGAAATCCCGACCTTCGCCGCGACCAAGGCGGAGACCAGCGCCAAGCTCGCCGAACTCGACGTCATCCTGCGCGACCGGCAGATCGCGGATCGCATGACGGCGCTGAAGGCGGACGTCAAGCTTCGCTTCATGTGAGGCAAAGGCGCCCCGCTTCGGCGGGGCGCCGCATTTCGTTTCGAGACCCTATGCGACGCCCGCGCGATATTCGTTTAAAGGCGCCCTATCTCAAGCGCGTCTGGCTCGATCCCGAGCGCATTTCAGACCGCAACGCCTATCCCTTTTGCCTGCCTTTGTTCGGAAGCGGAGACTTCGAACTCGAATTCGAGTCTCCGGTGACGATCATCGTCGGCGAGAACGGCGTCGGTAAATCGACATTGCTGGAAGGAATCGCCGCCTTCGCCGGCTATGACGACGCTGGCGGCGGCAAGGGCTATATGCCGGTCGATCATTCCCGCGCGCTGGAAAAGCAGGGCGGCCGGCTTGGCGAGGCGTTACGCGCGAGCTGGCTTCCGCGCATGACGAACGGATGGTTCTTTCGCGCCGAAAGCTTTTATTCAGTCGCTCGTTATCTCGACGAGGCGGCTCTGGACGCTGGCGGGCCGCCGCCCGATTTTCTCTCGCACTCTCATGGCGAAGGCTTTTTGCTCTTCTTCGAAGAGCGCTGCCAGCGGCAGGGCATCTATATTTTCGACGAGCCAGAATCCGCGCTCTCGCCGAGGCGCCAGATCGAGTTCCTGAAACTGCTGCGGCGGATGGAGGAGTCGGGCGTCTGCCAGGTAATCATGGCGACCCATTCGCCCCTGCTGATGGCGCATAAAGGCGCGACGCTGCTTGGCCTCGACAGAGGCGGGCTGCGGCCGATCACGCTGCGCGAGACCAGGCATTTCACTTTGCTCAGGAATTTTTGCGCCGATCCCGAAGGCTTCGTCGAGGCCATGCTCGAAACCTAGCCGATGCGCGCCCATCCTTCGGGCCCCAGGCGCTCCTGCGGGAGAAAGCGCGCCTTGTAATCCATCTTGCGCGAACCCTCGACCCAATAACCGAGATAGAGATGCGGCAGGCCCGCGGCCTGCGCGCGGCGCATGTGATCGAGTATCATGAAGGAGCCGAGCGAGCGGGACTCGAACGCCGGCTCGTAGAAGGAATAGACCATGGACAGGCCGTCCGCGAGCCGGTCGGTGAGGCAGCAGGCCACGAGCTGGTCGGCGTCGCCGCCCGGCAGATCGGGCGCAAGGCGGTATTCGATGAGCCGCGTGTCGACATGGCTGTCTTCGATCATCATCTGATAATCGACCATATTCATGTCGGCCATGCCGCCATCGGCGTGTCGCGCCCCGACATAGCGGCGAAAAAGCGCGAATTGCTCCGCCGTCGCCCGCGCGGGTCGGCCCTCTCCGACAATTTCGGCGTTGCGGCGCGCGATGCGCCTCTGGGTGCGCGACGGCTCAAACTCCCCGATTTTCACCCGCACCGATACGCAGGCGCGGCAATGCTCGCAGGCCGGCCGATAGGCGATGGTCTGCGAGCGGCGAAATCCGGACTGCGTCAGCGTGTCGTTGAGCGCCGGCGCTCGCAGTCCGATGAGATGCGTAAACACCTTGCGTTCGGCGCGCCCCGGTAGATAGGGGCACGGCGCCGGCGAGGTGAGGTAGAATTGCGGCGCGTCGCGGGGCTCTTTGGTCACGCTGGTCTCAATCCGGATAACGCCTGAGAATAGGGCGGGAACCTGCGCCGCGCCAATCCCGAAATTAAGCGGATCGTCTCAAAACAATGACATCCGCCACAATGTCGTGCAGACAGCGTTTGTCGCCCGTGACGAAAGAAACGAGCAGCAATGGCGGGAACATCCAGGTCACGTAAAAGAGAACCGCATGGACCGCCGCCTGCAGGAAGGGGACCGGCTCGCCCTGCATGGTGCGCATCTCAAGGTCCATGAAGGCCATGCCGGGCGTCGCCATGCGCCAGCCGGAGACCGTCAAGCCATTGTAAAAGAAGGCGACGATCGGGAAGATCGGCGGCAGGAGAAGCGCCGACATGCCGAAGCTCAAGATGAAGAGCCCAAAGAAAAGCGCCACGGAAATTCCGCTCACCAGAATGAGATCCAGACCCACGGCCATGATTCGACGGGTCCGCACGCCCTCCAGCGCCTGAGGCGGGATATAGGGCGGCGGCGCGGCGCGCAGGCTGGGGGCGCCCCTCGAATAATCGCCGCGAAAATCCCCGTCGCTCATCTCGTTCATCCTTTCGCGCGCCGATCGCGCGCAAAACGCCGCGCAAAACGCAATGTCGGACGCAGCGCCGCGAGTTTCAAGGCGTTCGTCGCCCCCGGTTTGGCGCGCGCCGCCGCGCGAAACGCGGCGGCGTTGCGGATTGTGGGGATTTCGTCCACCCCTGCCTTGACGGGGTCACGAAGCTATCGCAAGCCTCGCTGGAATCGGCTGGCGAACGAAAATTTCCCGCCGGCCCGCCACTCTCGCAGGAAAACGCCATGAATACCGACGCCGTCGACGGCGGCCATCTGCGCGCCTTCATCGAGCGAATCGAAAAGCTCGAGGAGGAGAAGCGCGCCATCGCCGACGACATCAAGGACGTCTACGGCGAAGCCAAAGGCACCGGCTTCGATCCAAAGATTATCCGCAAGATCGTCTCGCTGCGCCGTCAGGACAAACACAAGCGGGAGGAAGAGGAAGAGATTTTAGAGCTTTACCTCTCGGCGATCGGAATGGGGTGACGGCCTCCGATAAGCTCCCGTTAACCATAACGCCTTAACCCTACGCAGGCGCCTCCCGCTCAACCGAGCGGGTCAAAGGCGCACAGGCGAGGGAAAATGGCGCCGTCGGGAAGCTTGGGAAGCCGCGTCGCGCTGGCTGCGCTTTGCGCCGCATGGGCGGCGCTCGCGGCTGCGCCGGCTTTCGGTCAGGCTTCGTCCCCATCCCAGGGCGGCAAGGGCTCTCCGCGCGCGGCGAAGAAGACGACCGCCTCTTCGGCGCTTGCCCTCCCCACGCTTTCCTCGCCATTCCCGAAGCCGGGCCAGGCGCAGCCGCCCTCGCCGCTGACGATTCCCGCGGAGCCGGTTCCGCTCATGCGCGGCTCCACGGGAGAGGGAGACGTCCCCGTCTCCACCGCCGCGAATTATGGAGCGCCGATCAAGAGGGAGAAGCTGCCGCGGCCCTATCCGCCGCCGCGCGCGCCCTACCCGCCGCAATTTTCGCCGAAAAATCCGCTGCCGGCGTTGGAGCCCTACAAATCCTCCTACGTCGCAAGGCAACGTCTGCGGTTGCGCGCGACCGCCCAGCCCGGCGCGCCGGCGCCGCTTGCGCCGCCGCCGGTCACGGTCGCGGTCGAACCGACGATCAAAACCAAGCCGAAGCCGAAAGTCGAACTCAACCCATACGATCCGCTCGGCGTCGCGGTCGGCTCGACCCTGCTCTTTCCTTATGCCCAGGCCAGCAGCGGCTATGACGACAACCCCAATCGCCTGGCGCCGAACTACAATCCGCGCGGCTCGACTTTTTTTCGCGGCGAAGGCGGGTTGAAGGTCAAGTCCGACTGGGCGCGGCACAGCCTCGATGGCGAGCTTCGCGGCGCCTATACGGAATATTTCGACTATCCCGCAGCGAACCGGCCCGAAGCGACCGGCTCGATGAACGGCCGTTACGACGTCACCCAGGACACCGCGCTCGTCCTGCGCGGCCGCATGTCGCTCGACACCCAACGCCCGGGCGCGCCGGCGATCCAGCCCGGCCAATCCACGGTCTATGTCGTCAACCGGCCCGTCATTTTCGGGGTCGGCGCGCAGGCGGGCGTGTCGCAGAAATTCGGCCGCATCGGCGTGGAGCTGCGCGGCACGTATGATCGCGTCTGGTACACGGACGCGCAATACTCCAACGGCACGACGCTCAACCTCGCCGCGACGAGCTATAATGATTTCGGCGTTTTGCTGCGCAGCTCCTATGAGGTGACGCCGGACCTCAAACCCTTCGTCGAAGGAACCGTCGACAGGCGCATTCACGACTCGCCTGTCGATTTCAACGGTTTCTACCGCGACAGCACCGGCTATATCGTCCGGGGCGGCGCCGAGTTCAACGTCACGGACATGGTGAAGGGCGAAGTCTCCGGCGGCTATGGCCAGCGAAACTACGAGGACCCGAGCCTCGTGCCGCTGCGCGGCCCCGTCATCGACGCGGCGCTCATCTACACGCCCTCCGCGCTGACGACATTCACCTTGCGCGGTTCGACTTCGATGAACGAAACGACCCTCGCCAACGCCAGCGGCGTGCTCACGCGTTCGGTCACGGCGACGCTTTCGCACGATCTCATGAGAAATTTAAACGTCACGATCACGGGAAATTATTTCAACAACAACTATCAAGGGGCCGACGTCCAGGAACGGGGCGGTTTTGCCGGAGTCACGCTCGACTACAAGGTGACGCGCACCATCTCGCTGCGCGGCAGCTACCGATACGAACTGCTCGACACAACGTTTCCCAATGCGGACTATACGGCGAATGTCTATCTGGTGGGCCTGAGGTTCCAGCTTTGAGCGCGCAACCGAAAAGAGGCGACGCGTCATGTGGATGATGGCGCCCTTCATCCTCAACAGCCTCCTCAATTTCGTCGTCAGCCTCCTCGTCGCGAAATTTCTGGGTCCGGCGGAATATGGCCGCTTCGTGCTCGCGCTTTCTGTGGCGGTCGTCGTACAGACGTTCGTTTTCGACTGGTTGCGTCTCGCGGCGACGCGCTTCTACGCGGAGCGCGACCGGCTGGAGCGCCCGCAAATCCGCGCGACGCTCGACGCTTCCTTCTCGGCTCTCGCCGCGCTCGCCATATTCGCCGCCTTCCTGCTCTGGGCGCTCAGGCTCGATCTGCCCTTGAGCCACGATCTTGCCGCGCTGGCCGTGGGCGTCTCCGTCACCAATGCGCTTTTCGACACCGCGACGGCGCTGGTGCGCGCGCGATTCCACGACAAAGCCTATGGCGCGCTGGTGATCGCCAAGAACATATTGGCTTTCGCGTTGACCGTCGGCGGCGCCTATCTTTTCCATTCGGCCAATGTGGCGCTCGTCGGCATGATGGTCTCCGTCGCCGGCTGCCTCCTCGTCGCCCGGCGCGAGCTCGTCGATCCCAACACCGGCTTTCGCGCGGCCGAGCGCGCCCTTGTCGCGCGCTTTTTCGCCTATGGCTTTCCGATCATCATCGCCGCCGTGCTTTATCAAGCCGTGCCGCTGATCAATCGCACGCTGCTCTCCGAACAGCACGGCTTCGCCGAGGTCGGGCGGCTCTCGCTTGCTTTCGAGACCGGCATCCGCATCGTCGGAGCCATCGGCTCCGCCGTCGACGTGATCCTCTTCCAGATCGCCGTCCATGCCGAGAAGACAGACGGCGCGGACGCCGCGCGGGCGCAAATCTCACGAAATCTTGGCGTTGTCTTCGCCGTGCTCGCGCCGGCTGTGGCGGGCTGCTGGCTCATTCTGCCGAGTTTCGAAGCGCTCTTCGTTCCGGAGACTTTCCGCGGGTCCTTCGGTCATTATTTTGCGCTGATGATCCCCGCGCTTTTCGCGTTCGCGATGATGAATTACGGCGTCAACACCGCCTTTCAGCTCGCTCACCGGCTCACGCCGCTGATCATCGCGGCGCTCGTCGCCCAGCTCGCAAATTTGCTGGCCATCATGCTGCTGCCCGCGACGGCGGACGCGACCCGCTTCGCCTATGCGCAATCCATTTCGAGCATGAGCGGCCTCGTCGCGCTCGTCTCCATGCTTTTCCTTTTGGAGCCGATGTGGCCGCGCGCCCGCGATATTATGGGAGCGGCCGCGGGCGTCGGCGCCATGCTCTATATCGGCGCGCCCCTGCGTAATTTCGAACCGTGCATCCTGACAATGCTGCTGCAGGTCGCGGCCGGCGTCGCGGTTTATGGCGTGCTCGTCTATGCGTTCGACGTCGCCGGCCTGCGCAGCCTGATCGGCCCGAAAATCGTCGCGCGGCTACGCCGCGAACCACAATTGCAGTAGACCTAAAGATCGAGCGCTCTGAGCGGATGCGAGCGTCCGCGGAGCATATCGACGAGCGCGATGAGATTGCCGCGAAGCCGTCCGAAGCGGTCGACATTCGGCTCTGGACGCGGCGACTTCACGAGATTGGCGATCATATTGCGCAGCGCGAGATTGAGCGCGAAGCGCGGCGCGACCGTGCCCTTGCGCACGAGATAAAGCGGATTGGCGATCTGCGAATAGCCGAGGCGTAGCCCCGAGGTGCGGCCCGAGGTGACGCCGAGATGCACGCCGGTAAAATGGTTCGTGCGCACGACGCGTCCGATGCGGGCGTATTGGGCGGAAAAATCCGTGTCTTCGAGCCAGGCGTAGAGCGGCAGATTCTCGTCGAAGCGCAGATGCGGGGCGGCGGAAAGGCGGAAGGCCATGTTGCAGCCATATGCGCCCGTGGCGTCGGCGAGCATGAGCGGCTGATTCAGCGCGTAGGCCGAGACGAGTTTGTCCGCCTGATCGAAGCTCAGGCCTTTGCGATTGACGCCGTCGGCGATGAGTACGCCCGACGCCGCAACGACGTCGGGATTTTCCGCGAACAAGCGCTCGATCCCTTCGACGAATCCGGGCGCGGGAACATAGTCGTCGTCGATGAAGACAACGATCTCCGCGTCGCTGGCGACGAGGTCGAGCGCGAGATTGCGCTGGATCGGCAGGCCGCGGGCGCGCGCCAAATAGAATTCCGCGCCTCGCAGCGCTTTCGGCGCATCCTCCGGCGCGGCGCCGATCGCCAGCAGGCGATCGGGCTGACGCGTCAGTCGCGAAAAGCGCTCGAGGCAGGCGCCCACAATCTCGGGACGCCCGGTTGTGGCGATGGCGACGACGATCTTCATACGGGCCTATGAAAGGGCTTCGATAGGAGCCGCCACGCTCGGCGCCTCGCGCCAATCGGCGCGGACTTTCTCATAGACGGCGGCCACGGCGTCGAGATGGCGCTCGAGCGTCAACGGATCGGCCCAATAGCGCGCATAGGCCGCCTGCGACATGCGTTTGGCGAGCGCGTCATCCTTCAGCTTGCCGATCGCGGCGGCGAGAGACTGCGGATCGGCGCAACGGAACCAGAAACCGTTCTCCCCATCCGTTACGGCTTCCCGACCCGCGCAAATGTCGCTCACAATGACCGGCGCGCCGAGCGCGAGAGCCTCATAAACCGTGAGCGGCTGCCCCTCGTACCAGACCGACGGGAACACGAGCGCGCGCACGCCGCGCAGAATTTCGCGCACTTGCGCCGGGCTCCGCCAGCCCAGAAATCTCGCCTCGGGGAATTCGGCTTCCAGCGCCGCGCGTTCCGGCCCCTCGCCGACAAAGACAGACGTGACTCCAGCGAGGCGCGCGGCCTGAGCGAAATAGCGCGGCCCCTTCTCGGCTGAAAGGCGCCCGACAAAAACGAAATCGCCCGGCGTCCCATCGCCCTTGGGCCCCAGATCCTCGACGTCTATGGGATTTCCGACCTCATAGAAGACCGCGTCTTTCGGCATGTAAGGCGCAATCGCTTCGCGCTGCAGCTTGGATATTGTGATGAGATGGCGCGCCGTCCCGTAGAGCCCGCTGCCATAGCGCATCAGCGCATGCCGGCCGACGCGCATGAGCTTGCGGTGATAGCCGCGCGAGTCGCAATTATGGGCGATGCAGCCCAGCGACATCGCCTCATAGTCGCAGTTCCGCGCCGCGCCATAATCGTAGAAGCCGCCATTCGGGCAGGCGAGATAATATTCGTGCAGCGTATGAACCACGGGAAGGCCCGCATTTTTGAGCGCCGCGCCGATCGACGGCGACAGCGCCTTCGCCCAGCCATGCACATGCACGATGGTCTCGTCCGAATCGCAGGTCGCTAGAAGTTTTGCGAGCGCCCGCGAAGCGGCGCCGTTCCACAGCCATTGAACGCCAAAGCGCGCCAGCGACGAGGTCGACAGCACGTCGGCTTGGTCGAGCAGCGTCACCGCGACGCCCGCTTCCGTCAGGCTTGGCTCGACCGGCCCCACCGCCGCGAAGAAATCGACCCGATAGCCGCGCCGCGCGAAGCCCTTGGCGCCGTCAATCGCCACTTTGGCGAGTCCGCCATTGATATGCGCGTGATCTGCGACGACGACGATGCGCATGTCACTTGGTCGCGATGATATAGGCGAAGCTGGACACGGCGCGCCATTGGCGTTCGCGCGCGATTCTGGTGAAGGCCGCGTCGATCTGCTTCACGCCCGGAAATTTCCAGAAATAGCTGTATCCCCAGAAAGGCAGCGCCACGACGTCCGAAAAGCCGGCGCGCTTCAGCATGGGAACGATCTTCGCTTCCTCGCTGAAGCAGTAATCGTAATAGGCTGGGAATTTTGGATTGTCGCCGTCCTCCTTGCGATCCGGAAAGACGGTTTCGAGCATCCAGCGCGAAATCTTCTCGGGAATGAGACGGTTCAGCACATAGGGCGGCGCGTAAAGCGTCGGAAAGAAACTGAAGGCGACGCCGCCGGGGGCGAGCGCATAGGCGATATTCTCCCACATGCGCGCGACGTCCGGCACATGCTCCATCACCATGCGGCTATAGGCGATGTCATATCGTCCGGCGCCGAGGATCGCTTTCGCGTCTTTCCCGGCAATGTCGCATTGGACGGTCGAATAGCCCTGCGGCGCGCGCGAGAGTTCGTGCGCCGAGATGTCGTTCAGCGTCACTTCGAAGCCGTGCGCCGCAACTTCCGGCGGCAAAAAAAGCGGATCGCGGCCGCCGCCGATTTCCAGATGCCGCGTTAACCCTCTTTGCTGCGCGATCTCGACGATCGTGCGCTTGTAATTTTCCCAGGCCCAGTTGAAATCCGGATCATAATCGAGCCGCGCCACGATATCGCGGATTTCCAGCGGCTTGCGGCCCACGGCTTGAGCGAGAGAGATGGGCGGGGCGTTCATCGGCTGGGCTTTCGTCGCAAATCGGGTGCAGTATCCTAGTATTGGACGGTTACGCGAAGATGAATCGCCACGAGAGCGGAAGGCAGGCACGCGGATGAATTTCAGCGCCAGGGAAAACGAGGCCCGCGCTCCGCTTCGTCGCGCCGCGCTGAGCGACATAGACGCGCTCTTTCGCGATCTCGACTCCTCCGCCGCCGGCCTGTCCGAAGCCGAGGCCGCCCTCCGGCTGCGGCGATATGGCCGCAACCTCGTTGCTCAGGAGAGCGGCCCGGGGGTCGTGCGGGAACTGGCGCGCCATGTCTTCAATCCGCTGAACGGGCTTCTCCTCGCGCTGGCGGGCGCTTCGTGGGCTTTGAGCGACCGCCGCGCCGCCATCGTGATTTCCGCGATGGTCGTTCTCAGCGTTCTGCTGGCCTTCGTGCAGGAGCACCGCTCCAACGCCGCGGCCGCGAAGCTCCGCGCCATGGTGCGCACCCATGCCTCCGTTCGCCGGCCGGGCGTGGCCGACAATCCTTTCGTGGAGACGTCTCTCGACGCGCTCGCGCCCGGCGACGTCATCCGCCTCACCGCCGGCGACATGGCCCCCGCGGATATCAGGCTGATTGCCGGCAAAGACCTCTTCGTCAATCAATCCGCGCTCACGGGCGAATCCATGCCCGTCGAAAAATTCGGCCGGCGGCTCGAAAAAGTCACTGATCCCCTGGAGGCCGAAAATCTCCTCTTCATGGGTTCGAATGTCGTAAGCGGCTATGGCGAGGCGGTCGTCGTCGTCACGGGAAAGCGAACCTTCTTCGGCGCGATCGCGGATAAAATCGCCGAAGCGGACACTTCCACGGCCTTCGATGAAAGCGTGCGCAAATTCACCTGGCTGATGATCGGCTTCATGTCCGTGATGGCGCCGCTCGTGTTTTTCGTGAACGGATATTTCAAGGGCGACTGGCTGGGCGCCTTTTTGTTCGCCGTCTCCGTCGCCGTCGGCCTGACGCCCGAAATGCTGCCCATGATCGTTACGGTGAATCTCGCCAAAGGCGCGATGAACATTTCCCGGGAGAAGGTCATCGTCAAGCGTCTCGACGCCATTCAGAATTTCGGCGCGATGGACGTGCTCTGCACCGACAAGACCGGCACGCTGACGCAAGACCGCATCATTCTCAAACGTCATCTCGACATTTACGGCGCGGATTCCGAACGCGTGCTGGAGTTCGCCTATCTCAACAGCCATTTTCAGTCGGGATTGCGCAATCTGCTCGACGTCGCGGTGCTCCAGCACGCCGAGATCGAAGCCCGGCTGACGCCTCGCCACAGTTTCAGGAAGATCGACGAAATCCCCTTCGATTTCGAACGCCGCAGATTATCGGTCGTCGTGGAGCGAGACGACGGCGCGCGTCTGCTGATCTGCAAGGGCGCCGTCGAAGAAATCTTCGCCGTCGCCGATCGGTTCGAAACCGAAGAAACGAGCGGCATGCTGGACTCGTCCCATCTGGAAACGGCGCAGGCGGAGACGGCGTCGCTCAACGCGGACGGTTTCCGGGTCGTCGCCGTGGCCTATAAGTCGGTCGCAAGCGAACAGAGCGTCTTTTCGCCCAAGGACGAGAGCGGGCTGACGCTTCTCGGCTATATCGCCTTTCTGGATCCGCCGAAGGACAGCGCCGCGCAGGCCATCGCCGACCTGCGCAAAGGCGGCATAGACGTCAAGATTCTCACCGGCGACAATGACATCGTCACGCGCAAAGTGTGTCATGACGTCGGGCTCGACATCGGCGCGCTCATGCTCGGCGCCGAGCTGGACGCCATGGACGATGCGACGCTCGCCGCCCGCGTTTCGGGCGTCACCGTCTTCGCCAAGCTGTCGCCGACCCAGAAGGCGCGCGTCGTCGCGGCGCTGCGCAAGAACGGCCATGTCGTCGGCTATCTCGGCGACGGAATCAATGATGGGCCGGCGCTGAAGGCCGGAGACGTCGGCATATCGGTGGACAGCGCGGTCGATATTGCGCGGGAATCCGCCGACATCATCCTGCTGGAGAAAAGTCTCGCCGTCCTCAATGAGGGGGTGATCGAGGGCCGGAAAGTCTTCGCCAATATCCTCAAATATGTGCGCATGGGCGCAAGCTCCAATTTCGGCAATATGTTCAGCGTGCTCGGCGCGAGCGTCTTTCTGCCCTTTCTGCCCATGACGCCGATCCAGATTCTGACCAATAATCTGCTCTATGATTTTTCGCAGACCGCCATTCCGACCGACAATGTGGATGAGGAATTTCTGACGCGTCCGCGCAAATGGGACATAGAAGGCATTGCGCGTTTCATGCTTTATGTCGGACCCGTCAGCTCGATTTTCGATTACGCCACTTTCATTCTCATGGTTGTCGCCTTCAACGCATGGGACAATCCCGCAATGTTTCAGACGGGCTGGTTCGTGGAGTCGCTCCTGACGCAGACGCTCATCATCCATGTCATCAGAACGCGCAAAATCCCGTTCTTCCAGAGCCGCGCGAGCGGCGCATTGCTGCTCACCACCATCGTCGTCTGCCTTGTCGGCGCGGCGCTGCCTTATTCGCCGCTCGCGCCGGTCTTCGGCTTCACGCCCCTGCCCCTCAGCTATTGGCCGGCGATCTTCGGCTTTCTCATGTGCTACGCCGTTCTCGCTCATCTGGCCAAATCGGCCTTCTTCGCGCGGTTCGAAGAATGACGCATTCGCCCATCCCGCCCGATCCGCAAAAGGACGTCATCGCCTTCCTTGCGACTCGTCTCCGCGCGACGCAGACGATCGTCACGCATATATCGACTGTGTTGCTCTCGCAGGATCGCGTCTACAAACTGAAGCGGAGCGTTCACCTCCCCTATCTCGATTTCTCGACGCCCGAACTGCGCGCGGCGATGTGCGCGCGCGAGGTCGCGCTTAATCGCCGTTTCGCGCCCGCGCTTTATCTCGGCCTGCGATGCGTGACGCGCGAAGCGGATGGAAATCTTACGCTCGACGGATCAGGGGCGTTTGTTGAATCCGTCGTCGAAATGCGCCGCTTTCCCGACGACGCGCTCTTCGACGACATGGCGCGCGAGCGACGCTTGACCAAAGAGATGATCGAAAGACTGGCGCGCCGGATCGCCGCCGCCCATGAAGCGGCGGCGCCCGACTTTGCGCGAGGCGGGGCCGCGTCGATGCGCGCAATCATCGAGAGTATGGAAACGAGTCTGCGCCAAGCCCCGCCTGCCCCGATGGAAGAAATCGATGCGCATCTCGCCGCGCTGCGCCGCGCGCTAGCCGAAAATGCCGCATTGATCGATGCGAGGCGGCAAGCGGGCAAGGTGCGTCCCTGTCACGGCGATCTCAATCTGCGCAATGTCTGCCTGTTCGAAGGGGAGCCCACGCCTTTCGACTGCATCGAATTCTCCGACGACATCTCCACGATCGACGTCCTTTACGATCTCGCCTTCCTCCTGATGGATCTTTGGCGCGTCGGTCTTCCCGCGCTCGCCAATCTGGCGCTCAACCGCTATCTCGACGCGCGCAAGGAGAAGGAAGAAGAGGGCCTGCCTTTGCTGGCGCTCTTCATGTCGCTGCGCGCCGCGATCCGGGCGCATGTGGAGGCCTCGCAGCAGCACGCGGATGTCGCGCGGGATTATTTCAATCTCTCGCGAGCGCTGCTCGCGCCGGCGCAAGGCGTCGTCATCGCTATTGGCGGCTTCAGCGGCTCCGGCAAATCGAGCGCGGCGGCGGCGCTCGCGCCGCTTCTGACCCCTGCGCCCGGCGCGCGCATCTTCAACAGCGACCGGCTGCGCAAAGAACTGTTCGGCGCGGCGTCGACGGATCGGCTGCCGCCGAAAGCCTATCGCAGCGACGTATCCGAAAAGGTTTATCGGGAAATGTTCGACGCGGCCGAACGCGTTGCGAAGATCGGATGGCCGGTCGTGGTCGACGCCGTCTTCGATCGCCCCGAGGATCGCGCGGCGATCGAAGCGGCGGCGCAAATGGCGGGCGCGCCCTTCTTCGGATTCTGGCTCGATCTCGATCTTCCGCAACGCCTCGCGCGCGTGGACGCCCGCGTGAATGACGTTTCCGACGCGACGCGCGAGGTGCTGCAGGCGCAGATGACGAAAGAGACCGGAGAAATCGCATGGCTGCGCGTGAATGCCGGACGTGAACCGCAAAAAACTGCGGATGAGATTATCGCAAATCTTGCGCCGTCATTGCGAGCGTTTTTCTCGAAGTCGGGTATACCCGACTTCGCAAAAGTGCGAAGCAATCCAGAGCCGTAGCGGCTTTCTTCAATCAAATCGCCAGGTGGCCCCCCCCCCCCCCGGCCCTCCCCCTTGCAGGGGAAGTGAGCGAAGCGCATCAATCTTTTCTATGAAGTCGCCTATGCCGGATTTCGCAACGTCACGGAATGAGCACCGCCGCGCCCTGCAGGCGCCCGTCGCGTAAATCGCTCAGCGCCTCGTTCGCCTGCGCGAGCGGATAGGGCGTCGCATGCATGTTGAGCGGCAATGTCGGCGCCAGCGAGAGGAACTCCCGCGCATCCTCGCGCGTGAGATTGGCGACGGACAGGAGGCGGCGCTCCTCCCATAACAGCGAATAGGGAAAGCTCGGAATGTCGCTCATATGGATGCCGCCGCAGACCACCGCGCCGCCCTTCTTCGTCGCCGCGAGGGCGGGCGGGACCAGCGCGCCGACGGGGGCGAAGATCAGCGCGGCGTCGAGCTTTTCCGGCGCCGGCGCGTCCGAGCCTTGCGCGCTCGCCGCGCCGAGCGAAAGCGCGAATTCAGCCGCGGCGGCGTCGCCCGGCCGCACGAAGGCGTGAACGCGCTTGCCTTGCAGGATTGCGACCTGCGCGATGATGTGCGCGGCCGCGCCGAAGCCGTAAATGCCGATCGTCTGCGCCGGCCCCGCCATCTTCAGCGTGCGCCAGCCGATGAGGCCGGCGCAGAGCAGCGGCGCGAGCGTCGTCGGATCGGCGCTTTCCGGCAGCGGGAAGCTGTAGGAGGCGTCGGCGACAGTATGGGTGGCGTAGCCGCCGTCGCGCGTATAGCCGGTAAAGAGCGGATCGTCGCAGAGGTTCTCGCGCGCGCTGGCGCAATAGGGACAATGGCCGCATGTATGGCCCAGCCAGGGGACGCCGACGCGCTGGCCGAGGGAAAAGCCGCTTACGCCGGCGCCGATCGCTTCGACGCGGCCGACGATTTCATGTCCGGGAATGATGGGGAGTTTTGGCCGCGTGAGTTCGCCATCAACGACGTGAAGATCGGTCCGGCACACGCCGCAGGCTTCGACGCGCAGGCGCAGCTCGCCCAGGCCGGGCGCGGGAAGCGGGCGCGCCTCCATGACGAGGGGCGTATTGGGCCTCCGCAGAACCATCGCTTTCATTGTGTCGGTCATAGAGGGTCGCCCGCCAAGCCTGTCCTCGCCATAGCCCGTCGGGAGCGGGCGTCTCTCTCCGCCCTTCGGCGCGACGGGAAGCCGAATGCGGCGCGAGCCGGCGATGGGCAGAGATTTTTAAGACGGATGGCGCTCATTTCGCGATGATCCGCTTGCTCAGATAAATCCGCCGCCCTCCCAACGGGAAATCCTCGATTTCCCCGAAACGCGCAAAGCCTCGCCTCTCGTAAAACCCGGCGACGGCCGGATCGAATGTGTCGATATAGGCGCCGATGGCGCCGCGCTCGCGCGCCGCATCTTCGGCGGCGGCGATGAGCCGTCTGGCGAGGCCTTGTCCCCGCATGCTCTCGGCGACCCACAGATGCCGTATATAGAGCCATCGCCAGTGGATGACGCCGTTGAGGCCGCCAATCAGCGCGCCATCCCCGTTGCGCGAAGCGATGGCGAGCGGCGTCTCGTCGCGGGGGCCGAAACGCGCGGCGATCTCCGCGCCCAGAACCGAGGCGACTTCCGGGCACTCCTGCGCTTTTATCTCGAGCGCCAGGTTCTCAATCGGAATCTTTCTGCTAAACATCGCGCCCCGTGAAACAGGCTCTCTCGCTCATTCTATTCTGCGCAAGCCTCGCGGCGCCTGCAATGGCTGGCGCGCAGGAGGATTGCGGCCCGGCGACGCTCGCGCCGCAGGCGGGCTCGACGGGCGCGCGCGTGCATGATTACGCCGCCGTCTTCGAGGCCTGCGCCAAGGATGGCGACACGCGGCTCGCGACGCGCCGCATGAGCGTCGACGGCGAGAAGCTGCTGCTCACGGTCGACCCGCAAACGCTGAAGACATCGCTCGAACGCGTTGCCTGCTGGCGCTGCGCGCCGACCACGGCGGAGGAGCAAGCGGAGACGCGCTTCATGCAGGCCGTGCGCCCGCCCGCCGATCCCGACCGGCCGCCGGCTCTGGTCAATGCCGGGCTGATCCACGGCAAAGGCGCCGGGGCGTTCATCACCGGCGACCTCTGCCCGAGCCACAAACCGCTCGACCGCGCCTTCATCGAGGAAGTCGCCGCGCAGGGGCCGGGAACGCCGCTGACGCTGGCCGTCTCCGGCGCCTGGATCGCGCATCACAAGGAGGACTTCGCCTGGTTGCAGGAGAAGGCGCGCTCCGGCGCGCTGGACATCACCTGGGCCGACCACTCCTATTCGCACCCTTACGTCGTCGGGCTGAAGGACGCGCAGAACTATCTGCTGCGGCCGGGCGTCGATCTCGACCGCGAGATTTTCGAGACCGAGAAAATCCTCATCGCCCATGGCGAGACGCCGTCGGTCTTCTTCCGCTTTCCGGGGCTCGTCGCGGACGCGGCGCTGCTGGAAAAGCTGAAGGAGCGCCATCTCGTGGCGCTCGGGGCGGATTCGTGGCTGGCGCTGGGGCCGCCGCCCAAGGCCGGGTCGATTGTGCTGGTGCATCCCAACGGCAATGAGCCGGGGGGCTTGGCGATTTTCTCGCGGCTGTTGAAGAGCGGGCGGATGCCGAAGCCGTTTCGGGGGATCGAGGAGGCACCGTGAGGGTTATTTCCGCTTGGGATTCGCCGTTCCACGGCGCTCGGCAATAATGATTGTTTTTAATTCTTCTTCTGTCAAAGGACGCCGTTCTTCAATTGCCCTTCTGCCAGCCGTGATGCAGGCATTGTAAAGATCTGTCGAACTTCCATCTGCCGCTATCGCGATTCCATACATTTCGCGGAGCATCTCGACGCCCGGTTGCTTAAGCCGCGCGCCTACTTCGAAAAATTTCTTGATTTTCGAGATTTGAACCGGGCTCGGTGCATCGGCCGGCCTCGGCAGGCCTGCGGCGCGCCGCCTTGCTTCATGATAGACTTCGAACATCTTGCGCGCGTCTTCTTCGAGCGCCATGTTATCTGCCGCCGCCTGCGCGCACATGATGCCGAGCGTATAGAGTGGATACGATAGGCGACCGACTTCTTCGCCGAACGCCCGCACAGTTTCGGAAAACTCTCTTTTAGCCATAACAGGATCTCCTTATGACTTGATACCCAATACGGTAATATACCTCATGAAGTAATGCATGCTGAAAATGCAGTTCTGCCCTTTTCGTCGCTCCGGCCGCTACTGTAACCCACCCCAAACCCTCCGTTGCCAAGTTTACCCTTACATTGACAAGGGTTCCCCGCCCTCTTATCTCTCCGGCGGAAATGCCGCGTCGACCTTGACGCCCGGAGTCCCGGTCGCTGTCGCAAGCGGTTGCTTTTCCAAAGAGATTTGCGACGTTCCGCCCCGCCCGCCGACACCGGCGCCCGCGTTGGCGGCGGCGCGCCATCAGAAAGGTTCGCGGGTATGCTCGGCGCCCTCGCCAAGAAGATTTTCGGCACGGCCAATGACCGCCGTCTCAAGACCTATGCGCCGAAGGTCAAGGCGATCAACGCCCTCGAGCCGCAGATCGCCGCCCTCTCCAACGACGAGCTGCGCAATCGCACGGTCGAGTTCCGTGAACAGCTCGCCAATGGCAAGTCGCTCGACGACCTGCTCGTCCCCGCTTTCGCCACCGTCCGCGAGGCGGCCAAGCGCACGCTCGGCCAGCGCCATTTCGACGTGCAGCTCATCGGCGGCATGGTGCTGCATGAAGGCGCCATCGCCGAGATGCGCACGGGCGAAGGCAAGACGCTCGTCGCCACGCTCGCCGTCTATCTCAACGCGCTCGCCGGCAAGGGCGTGCATGTCGTCACGGTGAACGACTATCTGGCCAAGCGCGACAGCGACTGGATGGGCCAGATCTACCGCTTCCTCGGCATGAGCGTCGGCTGCGTCGTCCACGATATTTCCGACGAAGAGCGCGCCGCCGCCTACGCCGCCGACATCACCTACGGCACGAACAACGAATTCGGCTTCGACTATCTGCGCGACAATATGAAGTTCGAATTCGCGCAGATGGTGCAGCGCGGCCATAATTACGCGATCGTCGACGAGGTGGACTCCATCCTGATCGACGAAGCGCGCACGCCGCTCATCATCTCCGGCGCGGTGGACGACAAATCCGACCTCTACAATACGATCGACAAGCTCATCCCGAAGTTGAGCAAGGACGATTTCGAGCTCGACGAGAAGCAGCGCACCATCCATCTCACCGACGCCGGCAATGAGCATATGGAGGAGCTTCTGCGCGAAGCGGGCGCGCTGACCGACGGCGCGCTTTACGAGGCGCACAACGTCACCCTCGTTCACCACGTCAATCAGGCGCTGCGCGCCCATAAGCTCTTCCAGAAGGACAAGGACTATATCGTCCGCAAAGGCGAAGTCGTCATCATCGACGAATTCACCGGCCGCATGATGCCGGGCCGCCGCTACTCCGAAGGCCTGCATCAGGCGCTCGAGGCCAAGGAGCGCGTGCAGGTTCAGCCCGAGAACGTGACCCTCGCCTCGATCACCTTCCAGAATTATTTCCGCCTTTATGAGAAGCTGGCCGGCATGACCGGCACGGCGGCGACGGAAGCCAACGAATTCGCCGAAATTTACAGGCTCGACGTCGTCGAGATCCCGACCAATCGCGGCGTGCAGCGCCGCGACGACGACGACGAAGTCTATCGCACGGCGAAGGAAAAACTCGGCGCGATCCTCGAAGAGATCAAGGACGCGAGCTCCCGCATGCAGCCGCTGCTCGTCGGCACGACGTCGATCGAAAAATCCGAACAGCTCGCGGAGTTCCTGATCCAGCAGGGCTATAAGATGATCGATTTCGCCGATCCGAAAGGCCTGTCCGATCTCTACAGGGCCGCCCGCTCCGGCGAGCCTTCCAAGATGCTCGCCGTGCTCAACGCGCGCTTCCACGAGCAGGAAGCCTATATCGTCGCGGAAGCGGGCGTGCCGGGCGCGATCACCATCGCCACCAATATGGCGGGCCGCGGCACGGACATTCAGCTCGGCGGCAATGTTGAGATGCGCGTCGCGCAGGAATGCGCCGGGCTCGAAGGCGCGGCGCGCGAGGCGAAGGAAGCCGAGATCCGCGAGGAAGTCGCGAAGTTCAAGGAGGCGGCGCTCGCCGCCGGCGGCCTCTACATCATCGGCACCGAGCGGCATGAGAGCCGCCGCATCGACAATCAGCTGCGCGGACGTTCGGGCCGCCAGGGCGATCCCGGCCGCTCCAAATTCTTCCTGTCCCTGCAGGACGATCTCATGCGCATTTTCGGCTCCGAGCGCATGGACGGCATGCTCGTCAAGCTCGGCCTGCAGGAGGGCGAGGCGATCGTCCATCCCTGGATCAACAAGGCGATCGAGAAGGCGCAGCACAAGGTCGAGGCGCGCAATTTCGACATCCGCAAGAACATCCTGAAATTCGACAACGTGATGAACGACCAGCGCAAGGTCATCTTCGAGCGCCGGCGCGAGATCATGGCGGAAGAGAGCGTGGAGGAGCAGGTCTCCGACATGCGCGCGGAAGTCGTCGACAATCTCGTCTCGGCGCATATCCCCGCCGACGCCTATGCCGAAGCATGGGACGTCGAGGGCCTCGAAGAGGATGTGCGCACCAAGCTCAATCTCGATGCGCCGGTCGCCGATTGGGCGAAGGAGGAGGGCATCGCCGACGAGGAGATCAAGGAGCGCCTGCTGGAGGAGTCCGACAAGGCCTATGAGGAGCGCGTCGAGAAGAACAGCGCTCCCCTCATGCGCATGATCGAGAAGCAGGTCGTGCTGCAGTCGCTCGACACGCTCTGGCGCGAGCATCTCGTCGCGCTCGATCATCTCCGTCAGGTCATCGGCTGGCGCGGCATGGCGCAGCGCGATCCGCTGAACGAATATAAATCCGAGGCGCTGGAGCTGTTCCGCAGCCTGATGGCGCGCTGGGACGAGGCGGTGACCGCGCAGCTCATGCGCGTCGAGGTGAGCTTCGAGGCCCCGCCCTCGGCGCCGCCGGAACTGCCGCCGATGGAGATGTCGCACCCCAATCCGGTTCCGCTTTCGGGCGGCGTCAGCGCGGAGATGACGGCGCTGGAAGATCTGAACGCCCGCCTTGCGGCCGCGGACTTTTCCTCCCAGACGCTCGCCCCGGCTCCTGAGCGCGATCCCGCCGACCCCAATAGCTGGGGCAAGGTCGGCCGCAACGAGCCCTGCCCCTGCGGCTCCGGCAAGAAATACAAGCACTGCCACGGACAGCTCATGTAAGGGCGCGAAATCAGCGGCTTCCGGTTGAAGCCGTTACGATCCGGCGGACGGTCGCGCGCCGATCCGGAGCGCCGAACGCGGCTCCGCGCCTGCTTGGAGCCCTGCGGCGAGTCGTCGCAGATTGCGTCAATCGCCCCTTGCAGGGTTGATTGTAACCGCCGCCTGGCCTTTCTAAGACGTTCCGCTCACTCCTTGAGCGTTCTCCCCCGACTTGGACCGCTGTGCTTCAGCGGTCCTTTTTTCTGGCTACCGCAGCCCGTCCGGCCCGACGCGCCGCGCTCGTGACGTCAGCGCAGCGCAGGTTGGCGTCCTTCCGGCCTGCCGGAAAGCTCGTAATGCGCCAAGGGATTCACGCCCCGCTCGGCGACGTCGGGATTTCTTTCGAGATATTGGCGGGTCGAAAAAAACGGCCCCGGATCGAAGCCGAGCCTGGCGCCCGCAAGCAAATAATGCGTTGCGGCGTCCGAAACGCCGTAATTTTGCCTGTAGAAGTCCGCGTCAAAGAAGACCGAGTCGCAGATCGCGAGATATTGCCGAAGCAGAGCCGGCTTTCGAGTGCGCAACAGGATCTTCAGCGCCCGCGCCATGACGATCGGCGCATTCCATCCAATACGGCGGTAACGCGCGCGCATATGCTCGAACAGCGCGATCTCGCGACCCGCGGCGCGCGCTTCATCGCAAAGGACGTCGCGAAGCATGCGCTCCCGCGCGGCGTGATACGCCTCCGCCTCTTCCCCCGAGAACGTCTTGTAGCCGGCAAGCCGCAGATGCGCGTAGAATTCCGAGACCGTCGTTTCGCTGACTTCCTCCACCGCGAAAGGCGAAAGTCCGAGGAAATAAAGATCGGAAAGCAGCAGACGAAAACTGCTCGGCGTGAAGACCCAGCAATGCACGTCGTAATAGCTTGCGTCCTGCGTCTCGCGCTTCTGCTTCCAGGCTGCGAAGGCCTCCTGCAAGGCGGGCGTGACGGATATTCTGTCGACGTCCTCGTCGAGAAAAAAGGTGATGGCCGTCCGGCCGCACATCTCGGCGCTTGCGATCAGTCCGTTCTGGTCGAAAATCTGCGCATGGGTCGGCCGTTCGCGCCCGTCGAAAAAGGCCTCGATCCAGGCGGAGAGGCTCGTGCGAGAACGAAAGAAATCGAAGCAGGCGCGCTTGTCCGGCAGCGCCATGGACAGATAGCCGCCCCTCCTCAGAACGCGCCCGCAAGCCTGCAGGAAGGCGATTGGATTGGGCAGATGTTCGAAATTATGCGACGACACGACATAGTCGAAGTCGCCGTCGAAGCCCTTGGCCCGGCATAGCCGGTCGATCGTCACCGCGCTCCCGACAAGATCGACCGGCTCGATGAGCTCGACCTTTTCCGGCGGGAGGCTCGGGTCCGTCGCCGCGCGCCGCTTGAGGGTCTCCGTGTCGAAGACGTCGAGAGAGAGGCAATTATAGCCCTCCCGCTTGGGGGCCAAAGGCGAGAAATAAGGTCCAATCTCAATTCCCCGAGCCTCTTTGCCAATATGCTTGAGAAGCTCCTTTTGACGATCCATCGGCCCTACCGGGTAAAAGGGGCGGTCGCGCCCCGCGCCGCCCCCTCTTATAGAAATTTCCGGCTATTGATAATAAGAGTTGCGCGCGCGGCCGGAGCCGTTTCCTCTTGTTGAGGAAATGGCGGCTAAATTCACGCCGGGCCAAAGCCGCCCGCCCGGCCTCCCCATCGGGAAGCCACCCTCGCGCCCCGCTCCGGGGATGCGAAGCCAGCAGCACTTGGACAGGAGCCTCGCGTGTCGTCCATTGATTTCTCCAAAGTCGTCGTCGCACAGGGCGGCGGCCCAACCGCCGTCATCAACCAGTCGCTCGTCGGAGCCGTGCTGGAATCGCGCAAGTTCCGCGAAGTCGAGCGCGTCTACGGCGCTTTCCACGGCGTGCGCGGCATCGTCAACGAGGACTTTGTCGATCTGACGCAGGAGACGACGCATAATCTGGAAATGGTCGCGAATACGCCTTCCTCGGCGCTGGGATCCACGCGCGACAAGCCTGACCTGAAATATTGCCAGGAGATTTTCAGGGTTTTGCGCGCCCATGGCGTAGGTTGCTTTTTCTATATTGGCGGCAATGATTCGTCGGATACGGTCCGCATCGTCTCGGAGGAAGCCAGGAACGCCAGCTATCCGCTGCGCGCCGTTCACATTCCGAAGACCATCGACAACGACCTGATGGTCAACGACCACACGCCCGGCTTCCCCTCCGCGGCGCGGTGGGTGGCGCAGGCCTTCGCCGGCGCCAATCTCGACAATTGGGCGCTGCCCGGCGTCTATATCGCGGTCGTCATGGGGCGGCACGCCGGCTTCCTCACCGCCGCCTCGGCGCTGGGCAAGAAGTTTCCCGATGACGGCCCGCATCTCATCTACGTGCCGGAGCGCGCTTTCATCGTCGAGAAGTTCCTCGCCGACGTGAAGGCGACCATGGACAAATATGGCCGCTGCGTGGTCGCCGTGTCCGAAGGCGTCAGCGACGAGAATCATGTGCCGATCGCCGAGAAGCTCGCCGAGCAGGTGGAGCGCGACGCGCATGGCAATGTGCATCTGGGCGGCGGGGGCCTCGCCGACGAACTGACAGAACTGGTCAAGAAGCGGCTCGGCTACAAGCGCGTCCGCGCCGACACTTTCGGCTATGTTCAGAGGAGCTTTGTGGGCTGCGTCTCCGACGTCGACCAGCGCGAGGCCCGCGAAGTGGGCGAAAAAGCCGTTCAATATGCGATCTGGGGCGATCGGGACGGCTCGGTGACCATTCACCGCACCGGCTTTTACTCAGTCGACTACCACCTCACGCCCCTTGAACAAATCGCGGCCAAGACAAAAGTGATGCCGGATGAGTTCATCAGCCCCTGCGGCACGGACGTCACCGACGCCTTCCGCCTCTATCTGCGCCCGCTGCTCGGCAGCGGCATGCCGGACGCCTTCCGGCTCAGGCTCAACCGGGTCCCCAAGATCTTGACCTGACCGGCTGAGGAGCCCCCGCCGGCCGGGCGCGCCCCGGCCGGGCGGAAGCTGGGGCGCCGATCTTGCTAACCACACGATTTGTGACAAGGTTGCAAAATCCGGCGCGTCTAAAATAAAGTGGAGCTGCGCGGAGGTGCGACCGGCCCGCGCGGTTCGACAGGGCGCAGGGAAAGCGCCAGATGGGCCTGACCCTCGCGAGGGGGCGAGAGCCGACCGGTTCTCTCCACCTTTTGTTAGGTCGGGGCCGTTAAATCATATGTTTGGATCGATTCGCGCGGCGAGTTGGTTCATCAGGAGAAAATCATGAGCAAAGTCGGCGGCGGCGATTCCAAGAATACGCTTTACTGCTCGTTTTGCGGCAAAAGCCAGCATGAAGTCCGCAAGCTCATCGCCGGCCCTACCGTCTTCATCTGCGACGAATGCGTCGAACTCTGCATGGACATCATCCGCGAGGAGAACAAGTCCTCGCTCGTCAAGCAGCGCGACGGCATTCCGACGCCCCGCGAGATCTGCAAGGTTCTGGACGACTATGTGATCGGCCAGGCGCAGGCGAAGCGCGTTCTTTCCGTCGCGGTCCACAATCACTACAAGCGCCTTAACCACGCCACCAAGCATGGCGACGTGGAGCTGGCGAAATCCAACATTTTGCTGATCGGTCCGACGGGCGTCGGCAAGACCATGCTGGCGCAGACCCTCGCCCGCATTCTCGACGTGCCCTTCACCATGGCCGACGCCACGACGCTCACCGAAGCGGGCTATGTCGGCGAGGACGTCGAGAACATCATTCTGAAGCTGCTGCAGGCCTCGGACTACAATGTCGAGCGCGCGCAGCGCGGCATCGTCTATGTCGACGAAATCGACAAAATCTCGCGTAAAAGCGACAATCCCTCCATCACGCGCGACGTGTCGGGAGAGGGCGTCCAGCAGGCGCTGCTCAAGATCATGGAAGGCACCGTCGCCTCCGTGCCGCCGCAGGGCGGGCGCAAGCATCCGCAGCAGGAATTCCTGCAGGTCGACACGACCAATATTCTCTTCATCTGCGGCGGCGCCTTCGCCGGCCTCGAGAAGATCATCTCCGCGCGCGGCCGCTCGACCTCGATCGGCTTCGCCGCCAATGTGCAGGCGCCGGACGAGCGCCGCACCGGCGACATCTTCCGCCAGGTGCAGCCCGAGGACCTGCTGAAATTCGGCCTGATCCCCGAATTCGTCGGCCGTCTGCCGGTTCTCGCGACGCTCGAAGACCTCGACGAGGAAGCGCTGAAGAAGATCCTCACCGAGCCCAAGAATGCGCTGGTCAAGCAGTATCAGCGCCTCTTCGAAATGGAGAATGTCGAGCTGACCTTCCAGGACGAGGCGCTCACCTCCGTCGCCCGCAAGGCGATCGAGCGCCACACCGGCGCGCGCGGCCTGCGTTCGATCATGGAGGGCATTCTGCTCGACACCATGTTCGACCTGCCCGGCCTCGAAGGCGTGGAGCAGGTGGTCATCGGTCCGGAAGTCGTTGAAGGCAAAGCGAGACCGCTGTATATCTACGCCGAACGCAGCGAGAAGAGCGGCGCCAGCGCGTAAAACGCGCGCCGTCACAAATTTCAGGACGGCGACGCCGGCTGAGCCGGCTCTTTTACGCCGTCCTTGAATCGCCAGTCCGAGTATCCCATTTCCTGCGTTGACGGGGCAGTTTGGGCGTTTCGCCATTTGCTCCTGTGGCGCACGGACGCGAGAGCGAGCGTCGTGCGGCCAAGCTGGCTGAAGATCAGCGGCCGATTGCTACGGCCTAAGTCTTGCTAGTTTTCCCTTCGCTCGCAATTTTCGCGTCGCCGCCGGGCGGGATGCGCAAAAAAGAAAGCAGGACACGAAGATGAGCAATGAAAAGCGCGAAGCCATAACGCCGGGGGCCATCGAGAGCTATCCCGTCCTTCCGTTGCGCGACATCGTCGTGTTTCCGCATATGATCGTGCCGCTTTTCGTCGCGCGCGAGAAATCGATCCGCGCGCTCGAGGAAGTGACGAAGAGCGATCGCCTGATCCTGCTTGCGACTCAGAAAAACGCGGGCGACGACGATCCCGCGACTGACGCGATCTATCCGATCGGCACGCTGGCCTCCGTGCTGCAGCTCCTCAAACTGCCCGACGGCACCGTCAAGGTGCTCGTCGAAGGCGTCGCGCGCGCCGCCGTGCGGGATTATTCGCGCGCCGACGACTTCTATGAAGCGGAGGCCGAGGCGCTTGCCGACGATCCGGGCAATCCGGTCGAAGTCGAGGCGCTCGGCCGCTCGGTGATCTCCGAGTTCGAAAGCTATGTGAAGCTCAACAAGCGCGTCTCGTCCGAGATCGTCGGCGCGGTGACGCAGATCGAGGATTTCTCCAAGCTCGCCGACACCGTCGCCTCGCATCTTTCGGTTAAAATTTCCGACAAGCAGGATGTGCTGGAGACGCTCAACGTCTCGAAGCGCCTGGAGAAGTGCCTCTCGCTGATGGAGAGCGAAATCTCGGTCCTTCAGGTCGAGAAGCGCATCCGCACGCGCGTCAAGCGCCAGATGGAGAAGACCCAGCGCGAGTACTATCTCAACGAGCAGATGAAGGCGATCCAGAAGGAGCTGGGCGACGAGGACGGCAAGGACGATCTCGCCGAGCTCGAGGAGCGCATCAAGAGCACCAAGCTCTCGAAGGAGGCGCGCGACAAGGCGACCGCCGAACTCAAGAAGCTGCGCCAGATGTCGCCCATGTCGGCGGAAGCCACCGTGGTGCGCAATTATCTCGACTGGATTCTCTCGATCCCGTGGGGCAAGCGCTCCAAGGTCAAGCGCGACCTCCAGGCGGCGCAGGACGTGCTCGACGCCGAGCATTTCGGCCTCGAAAAGGTCAAGGAGCGCATCCTCGAATATCTCGCCGTGCAGAGCCGCGCCAACAAGTTGACCGGCCCGATTCTCTGCCTCGTCGGCCCGCCCGGCGTCGGCAAGACCTCGCTCGGCAAGTCGATCGCGAAAGCGACGGGGCGCGAATTCGTGCGCATGTCGCTGGGCGGTGTGCGTGACGAGGCGGAGATCCGCGGCCATCGCCGGACCTATATCGGCTCGATGCCCGGCAAGATCATCCAGTCGATGCGCAAGGCCAAGACGTCCAACCCGCTCTTCCTGCTCGATGAGATCGACAAGATGGGCATGGACTTCCGCGGCGATCCGTCCTCGGCGCTGCTCGAAGTGCTCGACCCCGAGCAGAACCAGACCTTCAACGACCATTACCTCGAGGTCGATTACGACCTCTCCAATGTGATGTTCGTGACGACGGCGAATACGCTGAACATCCCTGCGCCGCTGATGGACCGCATGGAGATCATCCGCATCGCCGGCTACACCGAAGCCGAGAAGCTGGAGATCGCGCGCAAGCATCTGATCCCCAGCGCCGTCCACAAACACGGCCTCGCGCCGGAGGAGTGGATGGTCACGGAAGACGGTCTGATGGAGCTCATCCGCCGCTACACGCGCGAAGCGGGCGTGCGCAATCTGGAGCGCGAAGTCTCCAATCTCGCCCGCAAGGCGGTGAAGGAGATTCTGCTCAAGAAGACGAAGCAGATCGTCGTCACGGCGGAGAACATTTCCGACTATCTGGGCGTGCCGAAGTTCCGTTACGGCCAGGCCGAGCTTGAGGATCAGGTCGGCGTCGTCACGGGCCTCGCCTGGACCGAAGTCGGCGGCGAGCTGCTGACGATCGAAGGCGTGATGATGCCCGGCAAGGGCAAGATGACCGTCACGGGCAATCTGCGCGACGTGATGAAGGAGTCGATCTCCGCGGCGGCGTCTTACGTCCGCTCGCGCGCGGTTGACTTCGGCGTCGAGCCGCCAATGTTCGACCGTCGCGACATCCATGTGCATGTGCCGGAAGGCGCGACGCCCAAGGACGGCCCCTCGGCCGGCGTCGCGATGGCGACGGCCATCGTCTCGATCGTCACCGGCATCCCGGTGCGCCGCGACATCGCCATGACGGGCGAGATCACGCTGCGCGGCCGCGTGCTGCCGATCGGCGGCCTGAAGGAGAAGCTGCTCGCGGCGCTGCGCGGCGGCATCAAGAAGGTGCTGATCCCCGAGGAGAACGCCAAGGATCTGGCGGAAATTCCGGACGCGGTGAAGAACGAGCTCGAAATCGTGCCCGTCGCCCGCATGGAGGAAGTGTTGCAACACGCCCTCGTCTCGCAGCCGACGCCAATCGTCTGGGAAGAGGATACGTCGGCGCTTTCGACACGCTCGGCGGCGCTCGCCGAGGACGACGCCGGGGTGCGCGCGCACTGAGCCGCGTCGCATGACGCAGCGAATGAAGCCCCGTCCTGAGGACGGGGCTTTTTTCATGGGAGCCGCGACCGCCGCGCTGCCCAAAAACGCCATAATTTCTGCGGTTTTTCGCAATGCAGCGGCTGATTCCCCCGGTTTTCCGGCATTTTCCGGAGTCCGTCGGCCGCAATCCCTTGCCTTTCCAACGATTCGGACCCAACACTCGCCCTCGCTACGCGCCGACGATTCGAACCGCCGCGTCTCCGCGCGGGCGTCGCCGGCCTCGCAGCGCGCTAGAAAAAGGAAAAGACCATGAACAAATTGGAACTGGTCGAGCACGTCGCCAACGAGACGGAATGCTCGAAGGCCGCCGCGGCTGCTGCGATCGACGCCGTTATCGACGGCATCACGACGGCGTTGAAGAAGGGCGACGAAGTGCGCCTCGTGGGCTTCGGCACTTTCTCCGTCAAGAAGCGCGCCGCCGGCAAGGGCCGCAACCCCGCGACGGGCGAAGAGATCAAGATTCCGGCCTCCAAGAGCGCCCGTTTCAAACCCGGCCAGACGCTGAAAACCGCGCTCAACAAGACGAAGTAAAAGACGGAAATCTCGGGCTCGGGCACGGCCGTCGGCGGCTGTCGGCGGCCGTTCCGTTTGGACGCGCCGGTTTTCTCCGAGGGCCGCTTGCCTCCCGTGCGCGGCCTCTCTAAAACCGTGCGCGCCGCCTCTCGTCGATAGGCGGCGTGGGCGGTTAGCTCAGCTGGTAGAGCATCTCGTTTACACCGAGAATGTCGGGAGTTCGATCCTCTCACCGCCCACCAGCGTTTTCGCGGCGCAGGTGAAAGTCCTTTGCCGCTCGCGTTTTGGGAATTAGGCTGGGTCGGTCGGAGATTCACGAGGTGCGGGCGCCCATGCAGATATTCAGGACCCTGGCTCTCGGCGCGCTTGGCCTCGCCGTACAGGCCCTTCTCGCCGGCGGCGGGGCGCAGGCCGAGGAAATGAGCTTCCGGGTCGTCGGCCTCGACGCTGGCCGCTGCGGCGCCCGCTGTCCCCAGGTGATCGCCGCACAGGGCGAAATCGGCGAGGGCACCCCCGACGCTTTTCTAAACTTCGTGCGCGAGAGCGTCGGCGGCGGCAATCTTCACGGCATCGTTCTGCTGGATTCCCCGGGCGGCAAGGTCGTCGCCTCCATGGAGTTCGGTCAGGCGTTGCGCCGGCTGGGCATGGCGGTGATCGTCGCGCGCCCCGCGGCCGAACCCTCGTCGCAAGCCATGTCGCTCGTTTCCGGCCGCTGCTATTCGGCCTGCGTCTATGCGCTGATGGGGGGCAAGAGGCGGGTGATCCCGCCGCAGAGCCGCGTCGGCATCCACCGCATGTTCAATTATTCGACGAGTTTCGACTTCTCCGAGGGCATCGTCCGCGAGCGCAATTACGACGATGGCGGCATGCGCGCCATGCTCGCGCGCTACGCCAGCGGTATGGGCGTCAGCCCCGACCTCGTTCACCTCGCCGAGCGCACCTCGCCCGATCAGCTCTACATGCTGACGGGATCGGACATTGCGCGCTGGCGGCTGGGATCGCGCAAGCTTTGACTTGCGCATGACTCGACTTGCGCATGACTCGCTAGAAGAACATCACGAAGACAACAAGCAGGGCTGGACATGAAACATATTCTCGACGGGCTCGCGCAGCGCCGGGCTTCGGCGCGTTTGGGCGGCGGCGCAAAGCGCATCGAGGCGCAGCATGCGCGCGGCAAGCTGACCGCGCGCGAGCGCATCGAACTTTTGCTCGATCAGGGCTCGTTCGAAGAATTCGACATGTTCGTGACGCATCGCTGCACGGATTTCGGCATGGATCAGGGCGAGAAGACCTCGGGCGACGGCGTCGTCACGGGTTGGGGCACGGTCAATGGCCGCGCCGTCTTCGTCTTCGCCAAGGACTTCACCGTCTTTGGCGGCTCCCTGTCCGAGACGCACGCCCAGAAGATCATCAAGCTGCAGGACATGGCGCTCAAGAATCGCGCGCCCATCGTCGGCATTTTCGACGCCGGCGGCGCGCGCATCCAGGAGGGCGTGGCGGCGCTCGGCGGCTATGGCGAGGTCTTCCAGCGCAATGTGCTGGCCTCGGGCGTCATCCCGCAGATTTCCGTGATCATGGGTCCCTGCGCGGGCGGCGACGTCTATTCGCCCTCGATGACCGACTTCATCTTCATGGTGCGCGACACGTCCTATATGTTCGTGACGGGTCCCGACGTCGTGAAGACCGTGACGAACGAAACGGTGACGGCCGAAGAACTCGGCGGCGCCTCGGTGCACACGACCAAGAGCTCCATCGCCGACCGCGGCTACGACAATGACGTCGAGGCGCTCCTGCAGATGCGCCGGCTGATCGACTTCCTGCCGGCGAATAATACGGAAGAGCCGCCGGAATGGCCGAGCTTCGACGACGTCGACCGGTTCGACATGTCGCTCGACACGCTCATTCCCGACAATCCGAACAAGCCTTACGACATCAAGGAACTGATCACGAAGGTCGTCGACGAAGGCGACTTCTTCGAGATTCAGGAGGCGCACGCCAAGAATATCGTCGTCGGCTTCGGCCGCGTCGAAGGCCGCACGGTCGGCATCGTCGCCAATCAGCCGATGGTGCTCGCCGGCGTGCTCGACATCGACGCCTCCAAGAAGGCCGCGCGCTTCGTGCGATTCTGCGACTGCTTCAACATTCCGATCGTCACCTTTGTCGACGTTCCCGGCTTCCTGCCCGGCACGGCGCAGGAATATGGCGGCCTCATCAAGCATGGCGCGAAACTGCTCTTCGCCTATGCCGAGGCGACCGTTCCGAAAGTCACGCTCATCACCCGCAAGGCGTTTGGCGGCGCCTATGACGTCATGTCGTCGAAGCATCTGCGCGGCGACGTGAATTACGCCTGGCCCTCGGCGCAGATCGCCGTGATGGGCGCCAAAGGCGCCGTCGAGATCATCTTCCGCGCTGATCTCGGCGACCCGGAGAAGATCGCGCAGCGCACCAAGGAATATGAGGATCGATTCCTCTCGCCCTTCGTCGCGGCCGAACGCGGTTATATAGACGAAGTCATCATGCCGCATTCGACGCGCAAGCGAATCGCGCGCGCGCTGGCCCTGCTCCGTCACAAGGAGCTGGAGAACCCCTGGAAAAAGCACGACAACATCCCATTGTAAGTGGGCGATCCCAAATACAACTTTGAGGAGGCGCGGCGTAGAGCCGCGCCTTTCTCTTTCGTATCGATTTGAAACGGCTTGGCTGTAAGTATTGCTTAAATGCACGGCGCCCAACTCGAATTTTCGACAGAGTGCACAATTTCGAGTGACAGCCCTTTTATTTTGGCATAATGTCCCCTCGCCAAGTTGGTTGGGTAAGCCTAAGCGTTTAAAGCGTTTAGCCTTTCAATTCCCAGCAACGGTCCAAGTCGGGGAGGACGCCGGAGGGAACGCGGCTCGCGAAGGTGCTCGATGAACGAGCTGATGCGAGCGGTTATCGGAGCGGAAAAGACTTCGGGACCAGGCGTTCAATCCGGTTAAAGGACAGGGTGCCAAAGAGTGGGGAGCGGCCCGGCCGTCCCCGCTCTTTGTGTTTAAGGGGGCATTATAGAGATTCTCTCTAGCCCGATCAGCCCACCGCCGAGCCGATGCTGGAACGAACGCTGCTTGACGCGCGCGGGGCCCGTTCCTACGTTCCGTCCGAATTCGTTATTCCCCTGAAGAAAGACCCTCCTCAATGACGACGCAGAAAATTACCGACGCCACTTTCGAGCAGGAAGTGCTGAAATCCGCCGAGCCCGTCGTCGTCGACTTCTGGGCGGAATGGTGCGGCCCCTGCCGGATGATCGCTCCCGCGCTGGAGGAAATCGCGGCGGAGATGAAGGGCAAGATCAAGGTCGTGAAGCTCAATATCGACGAGAATCCGGCCGTGGCTTCGAAACTCGGCATCCGCTCGATCCCGACCCTGATTATCTTCAAGGACGGCAAGGCCGCCGCGCAGAAGGTCGGCGCGGCGCCGAAGGGCGAACTCTCCCGCTGGATTTCCGCCGCGGTCTAACGCGCCGGCATCCGCCGCGCGGTCCGGCTTACGACCGCCGCGCGGCCGATGCGCCCGACTTTATTTGTTTATACGCTCGGCAAGTTATACGCCCGGCGGGACGGGAATGAAGACCAGGGCGGCGAGCCCCGCCGCAAGCGACAGGGCGGATGCGAGTGAAAAACGCCATCCGATTCCCCAGCCGCCAATCGCCCAGGCGATCCCCGATTTGACGATCGTGTTGGCGAGGATCGCAAGCAGCACCGACAAAGCCGCCGCCCCCGCGCCGATCGTCGTCACCCCTTGACTCGCCATCGCCAGCGAAATGGCGTCGACGTCCGCGATCCCGGAGAGAAGGGCGAGCGCATAGGCGCCCGCGCTGCCCGCGAATTTCGTGACGATCTTCGCAAGGATCATCACCGCGGAGAGCAGCGCGCCGAATTTGAGCACGGCCGGCAGATCGAGCGGATTGCTGACGGTGAGCGGAGAACCGTCGCCAGTCGCTCTCTCCGCGCTTCGCCACATGAAAAATACGCCGACCGCCAGATAGACCAACCCCACGGCGAGAAGCGGCGCGACGAGGCGTAGAGCGAATTCCGGATTGACCAAGCCGAGGATCGCCAGCACGCGCGGCGCCATCACCGTGTTGGCGAATATCGCGCCGGCCGCGAGCGCGTCGGCTTGTTCCTGCTGGTCGGCCGCAAGGCGCGACATCGCCGCCGTCGCCACAGTGGAGGACGCCAGCCCGCCCGCCATGCCCGCAACCGCGACGCCGCGCCGATAACCGACAAGACGAACGGCGACATAACCGGCGAATGAGACGACGCCGATCAGAACCGTCATCAGCCAGAGCTCGTGAGGATTGATCGCGCCCCATCGGTCGATGGGCTGATTTGGCAGCACCGGCAGCAGGATGAAACTCATCGCGAGCAAGACGAGAGCCGAGCGCAGCTCGACCCATGTCAGCCGTTGAACCCAGCCATGCAGCAGGGCTTTGAGCGCCAGAAGCGCCGTCGCCGCGACGGCCGCGGCGGCGGCGGCGACGCGATCGCCGACGACCGCGAACGCGCCGAGCGCGAAAGCGAGCAGCACGCCGACCAGCGTCGTCGCGCCGAAGGACTGGTTGTGAACGATCTCCCGATAACGAAAGAACGCCATCACCGCGCCGAACAGCGCGAAAGCCAGCCCGAGCGCGATGGCGCCGCCGTCATGCGCGAACTGCATGGCGACCGCGCCCCAGACGCCCCCGAGCAGGGCGGCGAGTCCATGGGTGCGCAGGCCGGCGGCGCGTTCGCCCTCCTGCTCCTCGCGCGAGCGCCAACCGCGCTCCAGCCCGATGAGCAGCCCGATGGCCAAGGCGACGGACAGTCGCTGGATCAGTTCGGCGGTGCTCATTTCATACATATGAAGATAATGCTTTCTCGGTTCCCGGCTTTCTCGGCGCCGGGAGAGTCGCGCGAGCGCGCCGGCTGCATTACAGAGGCCAGCATAAGCGCCGAAATCTTACCAGACCGGCGCGCATGCAACCGGATGTTCCAATGTCGCGCCTCAACCCTTCCCGCCGGTCCCGGGTCGCCCCCTTCATGGCGATGGACGCGTTGCGCGACGCCAGGGCGCTGGAGCGCGAAGGGCGGCATATCGTCCATATGGAGCTCGGCGAGCCGGGGGCGCCGACGCCGAGGCGGGTGCGCGAGGCGGCCGAAGCCGCGCTGCGGGACGGGCGGTTCGGCTATGGCGAAGCGCTCGGCGACGCCGCCCTGCGCGCGCGTATCGCCGCGCATTACGGCGCGCGCTACCGCGTCGACATTCCCGCCGAACGCATCATCGTCACGACGGGCTCCTCGGGCGGCTTCATGCTCGCTTTGCTTGCCGCCTTCGATCCCGGCGCCCGCATCGCCGTGACGGCGCCCGGCTATCCCGCCTACACCAATATACTCTCGTCGCTGGGGCTCGAAGCGGTCCCGCTCCATCTCGGCCAGGAGACTCGCTTCGCGCCCACCGCCGCCATGCTCGAAAAGGCGCATCGCGTAAAGAAGCTGGACGGCGCGCTTTTCATGAGTCCGGCCAATCCGACTGGCGCCCTGATCCAATCTGAGGAACTGTCGCGCATCTGCGCCTTTTGCGACGAGGCGGAGGTGGTCTTCGTTTCCGACGAAATCTATCACGGGCTCGAATACGCCGCGCCCGCCGAGACGGCGCTGCGCTTCACGCAAAATGCGATCGTCGTGAATTCCTTCTCGAAATATTACGCGATGACGGGCTGGCGGCTCGGCTGGCTCGTCGCGCCGGACGCGCTCATGCGGCCGCTCGAACGCCTGCAGCAGTCGCTGGCGATCTGCGCCCCGACAATCTCGCAATGCGCGGCGCTCGCGGCCTTCGACGCGACGGACGAACTCGAAGAGAACCGCGCCGCTTATGCGCGCAACCGCGCGCTTCTGCTCGAACGCCTGCCGGGCATGGGCCTCGGCGAATTCGCGCCGCCCGACGGCGCTTTCTATTTCTACCTCGACATCGCCGACGTCACGGCCGATTCCATGGATTTTTGCAAACGCCTTTTACACGAGGCCGGGGTGGCGGCGACGCCCGGTCTTGATTTCGATCCAGGACGCGGCGCGACGACAATCCGCCTCTCCTATGCAGGCCCGGAAGCGGATGTCGCGGAAGGGGTCGCGCGCCTGGCGGCGTGGCTCGGTCGTCGCTGAAGATATTCCGCGTCATTCCCGGCGGGCCGAAGCCCGGCCGGGAAATCTTGGGCTGACTCGGGGCGATTCCGCGGAGCGGCGGCCGCCTCGGAAGCCTCCGGAGTCGGTGCCTGCCGAGGCGTCGCCTCGGCGGCTTCGACCTTCGGCGCTTCCTCCGGCGCGGCGGCGACGACCGGAACCGCTTCGGACGTCGGCGCCTCGGTCGCTTCGATCTGCGGCGCGCCGCTCTCGCTTACGACGGACGCGTCGGATGCGGGCTCGGCTTCCGGCGCGAAATCCGGCATATGCGCCTCGCGCGGCGAGACCTCGCCTTCGAGCGCCTGCGCGCCCTCATCCAGCGGGAACAGTTCGGACGGGTCGCGGAACTCCTCGGGCAACGGCGCGGAGCGGCGCCAACGACCCGGGCCGCGTCCCCTGCGAGGTTCGCGGTTTTCGCGCGGCGCGGGCTGACCCTCGATCGCCGCCATGAAGGCGAGGCCTTCATCGGAGGGCTGCTCGGCCTCCGGCGCCATCAGTTCGCCATTGCCGTTCTGTCCGCCGCGTCCCCGACGCCGGCGACGGCGACGCGACCGCGCCGCGCCTTCTTCGCCCTCTTCGCCGTTGAAGCGGCGCGGCTCCCTGCCCTCGCGACGACCGCCAGCGCTCGCTTCCTCGTCGCCGCCATCGGCCGCCTCTTCGTCGATCGGCGCCTCGTCTTCGAGAATCTCGTCCTCGATCGGTTCGGCCTGGATCGAGTCGACGCGCAGCGGCGCGGGCGCCGTCGGAATCCGCGGGCCTGACGCCGGCTCGCCGCGCTCCAGCGCGTGATAATTGGCGCCCGTCAGCGTATCGTCGGCGGCGACCGTGATGTGGACGCCGAAACGATTTTCCAGCGCCTGCAGATGCGCGCGCTTCTGATTGAGGATGTAGAGGGCGACGACCGCGCGGGTTCGCAGCGTCACGTCATGCGCGGCGCTCTTGAGCAGCGCCTCCTCCAGCACGCGCAGCACATGCAGCGCGATCGAGGCGGTGGAGCGGACATGGCCCGCGCCCATGCAGTGCGGACACTGCACGGTCGAGCCTTCGACGACGCCGGCGCGGATGCGCTGACGCGACATCTCCAAAAGGCCGAAATGAGAAATGCGGCCGACCTGGATGCGGGCGCGGTCGTTCTTCAGCGCATCCTTGAGCCGGCGCTCAACCGCGCGATTGTTGCGGCCCTCCTCCATGTCGATGAAATCGACGACGATGAGGCCGGCGAGATCGCGCAGGCGCAGTTGACGGGCGACTTCGTCCGCCGCCTCGAGATTGGTGCGCAGCGCCGTGTCTTCGATATTGTGCTCGCGGGTCGAACGGCCCGAGTTCACGTCGATCGCGACCAGCGCCTCGGTCTGGTTGATGACCAGATAGCCGCCGGATTTCAGCGTGACGTGATTCGAGAACATGGCGTCGAGCTGCGCCTCGACGCCCGCCTCGGCGAAGATCGGCACGGGCTCGCGATGCTGCTTCACGTTCTTTGCATGGCTCGGCATGAGCATGCGCATGAAGTCCTTGGCCTCGCGATAGGCGTCGTCGCCGGAGACGACGATCTCTTCGACGTCGCGGCCATAGAGATCGCGGATGGCGCGCTTGATCAGCGAGCCTTCTTCATAGACGAGCGTCGGCGCCGAAGAGCGCAACGTCAATTCGCGCACGCTCTCCCACAGCCTGAGCAGATATTCGAAGTCGCGCTTGACCTCGGCCTTGGTGCGCGTCGCGCCGGCCGTGCGCAGGATGACGCCCATCCCTTCCGGAACTTCGAGGTCGTGGACGATTTCCTTGAGGCGCTTGCGGTCGGCGCCGTCGGTGATCTTGCGCGAAATGCCGCCGCCGCGGGCCGTGTTCGGCATCAGCACCGAATAGCGGCCGGCCAGCGAGAGATAGGTCGTGAGCGCGGCGCCCTTATTGCCGCGCTCTTCCTTCACGACCTGGACGAGCAGCACCCGGCGCCGCTTGATGACTTCCTGGATTTTGTACTGGCGGCGCGGGCGCACGACGCGGAAAGGAGCCTCATCCATGGCGTCGCCGCCAATGTGCTCGACATGCTCTTCCTCGTCATGCTCCTCGTCGTCATGATCGTCGTCTTGCGACTCGCGCGACGGCGCGCGGGCCTCGACGGCGTCGTCGGCGTCGTCATCGCCGTCCTCCTCATGCGCGCCGGCCTCCTCGCGCTCGCGCTCTTCGTCGCGCTCGTCCTGCCGGCGAGCCTTCATCTCATGGTCGGGGGCCGACGCCTCGTCGCCAAATTCCTCGGGCGAACCTTCTTCGACCGAACCGAAGCCCGCCGGATCGACGGAGATGGTGTGATGCGTCTCCTCGAGAGCCGCAGGCTCGGCGACTTCCGCCGCCGCGACCGCCTCGGCCTCCACCTCGACGTCGGTCGGGGCGGCGTCCTCGACGGGCTCTTCGGGCGCGGCTTCCGCGACCGGGCTTTCGGCGACGGCCTCGCCAGCGGCGACCGTCTCGCCCTCGCCGGCCTCGGCGGACGCGCTCTCGCCCTCGTGGTCCTGGGCCGCCTCGATGAGAGCCTCGACGTCGACGGGCTCGCTGATCAGCGCCTCGTCGGCGGCGGCGCGCTTCTCGGCGCCCTCATGCTGCCGGCGGCGCGAGCGGCGGCGACCGCCGCCGCCATGCGGGCGATGCTCTTCCTCTTCGTGCTCGCGATGGGCGCGGCTCTCTTCCTCGAGCAGCGCCTGACGGTCGGCGACAGGGATTTGATAGTAGTCGGGGTGAATTTCAGCGAAGGCGAGGAAGCCGTGACGGTTGCCGCCGTAATCGACGAAGGCGGCCTGGAGCGACGGCTCCACGCGCGTGACCTTGGCGAGATAGATATTGCCGCGGAGCGGTTTCTTGTCGGCAGCCTCGAAGTCGAATTCCTGAACGCGGTTACCGCGCAGCACCACCACCCGGGTTTCCTCCGGGTGGGAGGCGTCGATCAGCATTTTGTTGGCCATGGGGAACTCTTTGCGGCGTTGCGCGCGCGGCGGCCGGCGGGGCGCGCCGCCGTCCGGTCAGGGACGGGGCGACCGCTTTTCGGCGCCGCGCGAAGGCGCGAACGCATCTTGTCGGAGAAAGGGGGAAAGGCCGGAGGCCTTCAACGCACTGGCCGGCGGAAGCGCCGGCGGACAGATCGCCTGAGCCGGTCTCCCGGCGCCCGTTGAGGTCGGGCGTCGAGACAAACGGCGGAAGAAGATGACGACCGAAGGCGCGACCATCGTCAGCGTCGCGGCCAACGAGGAGGGCGACATGAGGCGCGCGGCGTAAGCGCGGCTGCATCGCGCGGACGAACCGGGCGAGGCGAACCTTCGCTGCTGCGCATATCATGGTCCCGGCCATGAGATCGTCAAAAAACCTTTCGCGACGCCTGAAGGCGGCGAGTATGCGTCACAACCGGCCCAGCGGCCGCGCATGACGATAAGACGTCAGCCCATCCTAGGTCTCCGCCGGCCCGATTTGCAAGGCGCGATTGCGCCGTCGGGCTGCGTCGGCGGACTCCCACAGAGCGCAAATCCTTCATAGCGGGCGCCTGCGAAACGCGCAAGCGCCGCCGCTGCGGCGATTTCGCGCGAAAATTGCGTTTAGAGAGGAAAGAGGCCGAAGCGTGTGTGGAAGCTAACCTTCCCTTAAGAGACGCCCTTACAAAATGGTTTATAACGCAGACGCAGATTGACGCTTTTTCGCGAGACCTTGGCCATGCCGCAGCCGACTTTGCGCTGGATTTCGCGCCCCGCATCGCGCCGGGCCGGCGCGCTGGCCGCCGCGCTTGCGGCGGGCTTCGGCCTGGCCCAGGCGGCGGAAACCGCAGCGCCCGTATCCGCCGTCGCGAGCCGCGTCGAGGCGACGAGCGACCATTCCCGCCTCGTTTTCGAAATGACCGGCGCCGTGACGCCCGCCGCCCATGTCGTGGCCAATCCCGCGCGCGTCCTTGTGGATCTTCCGGAAGTCGCCTTTCGGATCGATCCCCGCGAGGGTCGCACGCCGGCGGGCTCAAAACTGATCAAGTCCTATCGCTACGGACAGTTCGCCCCCGGCCGGTCGCGGGTCGTCGTCGATCTCGCGGGGCCGGCCCGCATCGTGCGGGCGGAGAGCGAGCCGGCGGGGGATGGGGCCCGTCTCATCCTCGAGCTCGCATCGACGTCCGAAAGCCGCTTCAACGCGGAGGCCGCCGAGAACGCGGCCGCGATCGCGAAGACGGAGCCCGCCCCAACGCCGGCCGGCGTCGTCCCAGCCGCCTCGGACAAGCCCGTCGTCGTCATCGATCCGGGACATGGCGGCGTCGACATGGGCGCAACGGGCAAGCATGGCGAGCAGGAAAAGGCGATCGTCTTCGAATTCGCCAAAGTATTGGCCGCCAAGATCGAGGCGGGCGGGCGGTTGAAAGCCGTGCTCACAAGGAGCGAGGACGTCTTCCTCCCCCTCAATGAACGCGTGCGCCTCGCCCACCAGGCCAACGCCGCGCTTTTCCTTTCGATCCACGCGGATACGCTCGCTGAGGGGCATGTGGAAGGAGCCACGGTCTATACCGTATCGAACAAGGCGTCCGACGCGGAGGCGGCGCGGATCGCGGAGAAAGAGAATCTGGCCGATCAGGCGGCGGGGCTGGACGGCAAGGCCGATGTCGAGCAGGTCGGCGACATCCTCTTCGATCTCACCCAGCGCGAGACCCGCGCCTTCAGCGCCCAGTTTTCGCAAGCCCTGATTTCCCGGTGGAAGGAAGCGGGCAGCCTCAACAAGAATCCCGCCCGCTCGGCCGGCTTCGTCGTCCTGAAGTCCTATGACGTGCCGTCCGCCCTGCTGGAGCTCGGCTATCTCTCCAGTGAGAAGGATCTGGCGCGCCTCACATCGCCCGACTGGCGGGACCGCGCGGCCGGCAAGACGGCCGAGGCGATCGAAGCCTTTTTCGCCGCGCGCCAGCGCGAGGCCCGCGCGCCCGCTACGCCGTCGCGCCCACAATAAAACACAAAATCGCATTATTCGAGCAAAGGCGGAGATGGGGCGAGGCCAGCAATCTCCGAGGTGAAGCAAGAGCGCGCCGCGGCGCCGCCTCGGGGGCGGGCAATGCGGCGATAGGCCAAAGGCCACTGGTTGACGAGCGTGGGCGATGCTAAAGCAGAGCCGCGCAATGGGCGAATGAACGGGGTGTTTCCGTTTCGTGTTTGGACCCGCCCAGAATGGCGAGAGAGCCCGCGTCAGCGGCGCATCGTCCCGCGGCGCATGCGTCGGTCGTCGGCCGCTCCCTACCGAAATGGGGCGTCCCGGCGCCATATAGATCAAGGCGATGAGCCACGGGCCCTCCCCGCCCGCTGAGAGGAAGAATTTCATGCGACTTCTCGCAAGGTTTCTAGGCTTTGTGTTCGCGACCGGCACGATCGTTTTCCTGATCGGCGCCGTCGCGGTCGCGGCCCTGGTCTTTTATTACTCGAAAGACCTGCCCGACACCGCGCAGCTTCGAAACTACGAGCCGCCCGTCACGACGCGCCTCCACGCCAATGACGGATCGATTCTCGCCGAATATTCCCGCGAGCGCCGCCTGTTCCTGCCGAGCTCCGCCATCCCGCCGCTCGTCAAGCAGGCTTTCATCTCCGCGGAAGACAAGAACTTTTACTCGCATAACGGCATTGATCCGGAAGGCGTGACCCGCGCGGTGATGGTGCTCGCCCAGGGCGGCCGCCATGTTCAGGGCGCCTCGACCATCACCCAGCAGGTCGCCAAGAACTTCCTCGTCGGCAACGAACGCTCGATCGACCGCAAAATCCGCGAGGCGCTGATCTCCTTCCGCATCGAGGCCGCCTATTCCAAGGAGCGCATCCTCGAGCTCTATCTCAACGAGATCTATCTCGGCCTCGGCAATTATGGCGTCGCGGCCGCCGCGCTGAACTACTTCAACAAATCGGTCAATGAGCTGACGCTCGCCGAAGCCGCCTATCTCGCCGCGCTGCCCAAAGGTCCGAACAATTACCATCCCTTCCAGCATCGCGAGCGCGCGCTTGAGCGCCGCAACTACGTCATCGACCGCATGGAGGCCGACGGCGTCGTCACGCATGAGGAGGCGGAGAAGGCCAAGGCCGAGCCGCTCGGCGTCAATCCGCGCGCGCTCTCGCCCAACACCTATGTCGCCGGCTTCTTCGCGGAGGAGGTCCGTCGCGAGCTGCTCGGGCGCTTTAACGAGAAGGGCCTTTATGAGGGCGGCCTGTCGGTGCGCACGACGCTCGATCCCAAGATGCAGGCCTGGACCCGCAAGGCGCTCGCCGACGGCCTCGTGCGCTTCGACGAGGCGCATGGCTTCCGCGGCGCGATGAACCATATCGACATTTCGTCCGACTGGGGCGTTCCGCTCGCCAATATTCCCGCGCTCGGCGACATCAAGCCCTGGCGGCTCGCCGTCGTGCTCGACGCGGGCGACGCCGGCGCCCGCATCGGCCTGCAGCCCGGCCGCGAGGCCTCGGGCGACGTCGCCCGCGAACGCGAGACCGGCCTCCTCACGGCGGAGGGCATGCGCTGGACGGGCCGCAGCCCACGCAGCGCGCTCTCGGTCGGCGACGTGATCTATGTCGAGCCCATGGCCGGCAATCCGGGCCGCTTCCGCCTGCGCCAGATTCCGGAAATCTCCGGCGCCATGGTGGCGATGGATCCCTATACGGGCCGCGTCTTCTCCATGATCGGCGGCTTCTCCTTCGACCAGTCGGAATTCAACCGCGCGACGCAGGCGCTGCGCCAGCCTGGCTCGTCCTTCAAGCCTTTCGTTTATGCGACGGCGCTCGACAACGGCTATACGCCCTCATCCTCGATCCTCGACGAGCCGGTCTCGATCCAGCAGGCGGACGGCAGCTATTGGACGCCCGAAAACTTCGAAGGCGGCCACGGCACCGGCGCGCATCCGCTGGACCACGGCGTCGTGCACTCCAAGAACATGATGACGGTGCGCCTCGCCAAGGACGTCGGCATGCCGCTCATCGCGGAATACGCCAAGCGCTTCGGCGTCTATGACGATATGGGCCCCTATCTCTCGCTCTCGCTCGGCGCGGGCGAGACGACGCTGCTCAAGATGGTGACGGGCTATTCGATGTTCGCCAATGGCGGCAAGCGCATCAAGCCGACGCTGATCGACCGCGTGCAGGACCGCTGGGGCAAGACCATTTTCCGCCATGACGAGCGCCAGTGCCTGGGCTGCGACGCGGCGAAATGGGACAATCAGAACGAGCCCAAGCTGATCGACAAGCGCGAGCAGGTGCTCGACCCGCTCACCGCCTATCAGATCACCTCCATCATGGAGCATGTCATCCAGCGCGGCACGGGCGTCTCGATCAAATCCGTCGGCAAGCACCTCGCCGGCAAGACGGGCACGACCAACGACGCCAAGGATCTCTGGTTCGTCGGCTACTCCCCCGATCTCGCCGTCGGCGTCTATATCGGCTATGACCGGCCGCGCTCCATGGGCAGCCACGCCCAGGCCGCGTTGTTCGCCGCGCCGATTTTCCGCGACTTCATGACGGCGGCGCTGAAGGACAAGCCCGACACCCCGTTCCGCGTGCCGCCGGGCATCAAGCTGATTTCCGTGAATCCGGGCAGCGGCCTGCGCGCCAATGGCGGCGAACTCTGGGCTTTCAAACCCGGCACGGCCCCGCCCGAATCCTATTCCGGCGGCGGCGGCGGCGACGGTCCCCGTCAGCTCAACAACCAGCACGACGCCGATCAGCGCGTCGGAACGGGGACGGGCGGACTTTACTGAGCCATTTGTTTCAGCGGCCGGAGACGAGAGTTTCCGGCCGCTCTATTTTTAACGTGGTCGCTCCATCCGAATAGAATCTCATGACCGCCGACCTGGTTTTGTGCGAGAAAAGCGAGCAGGTCGCGACGCTGACGCTCAACAGCCCGGCCTCGCGCAATGCGCTGTCGCTCCAACTGCTCGGAGCGCTTTCCGCCAATCTTCGAGAACTGGCTGCGCAGGACGATATTCGCGTCGTCATTCTCCAGGCCGAGGGGCCGGCCTTCTGCGCCGGACACGACCTCAAGGAGCTGACCGCGCATCGCAACGACCCCGACCGCGGCCGCGCCTTTTTCGAGACGACGATGCGCGCCTGCTCTTCCGTCATGCAGCAGATTGTGAGCCTGCCCATCCCCGTGATCGCGGCGGTGGATGAGATGGCGACCGCCGCCGGCTGCCAGCTCGTCGCGAGCTGCGATCTCGCCGTCGCGGGGCCTCACGCGCGTTTCTGCACGCCGGGCGTCGATATCGGCCTCTTCTGCTCGACCCCGGCGGTGGCGCTCTCGCGCAATGTCGCGCCCAAACATGCGATGGAGATGCTGCTGACGGGCGTTCCGATCGGCGCCGAGGCGGCGTTGCGCATCGGCCTCGTCAATCGGGTGGAGGTCGAGGGCGCGCGAACCGGCGCGCGGACGCTCGCCGAAGAGATTGCGCGCAAGTCGCCGCAGGCGATCCGCTTCGGCAAGCGCGCCTTCTACGCCCAGCGTGAGAAGCCGCTCGCCGAAGCCTATGAGATGGCGAGCGCCGTGATGGCGGAGAATATGCTGGCGGAGGACGCCAAGGAGGGGATCGCGGCGTTTTTGGAGAAGCGCGCGCCGCACTGGCCTGAAAAGTAATCTATGAACTTTGGACGGACAATGAAGTTCTGTTAGGTTGCTCCTATGACACATCCTCTCGAGCGCATATCGATCGATCCAAATATATGCGGTGGAAAACCACGCATCAGGGGGACGCGCATCTGGGTCTCTTTGATCCTTGACTTCCTGGCGAACGGCGAGAGCGTTGCGGATATTCTATCTCACTATCCGGAATTGACGGTGGACGACGTGCGCGCGGCGCTCGCTTACGGCGCGGAGATGGCGCGTGAAAAGATTATCCCGGTTCCGCTTTCGGCGGCGGAATGAAATTCAAGCTCGACGAAAACATAGGCTCGCTCGGGAAAAGCGTATTGGAAGCCGATGGCCATGACGTAATGACCGTGGCGGAACAAAAGCTTAGCGGGTCGCCAGACGATTTGCTTTACCGGGTATGCCGCGATGAAGACCGCGTCCTCGTTACGCTCGATCACGATTTCGGGCATGTGCTGCGCTTCCCGCCGGAAGCCGTGGCCGGAATCGTGATTTTGGAAAGCCCCGGACGTCTCACACCGCAGGCGATTACTGCGCGAATGACCGAATTGGCGGCGCTGTTACGCGTTCGGCCTATCGATCGTGAGCTCTGGATCGTCGAACCGGGTCGCGTGCGTATCCGAGAACGCAGCTAACCCTACTCCCCTAAATGCCGCAGCGCCGCCGCCGCCGCGAAGGGACAGAGCGCCAGCGCGACCAGCGTGATGGCGCAGAGGATCGAGAAGGGCGACAAAAACGGCACCGTTCCGCCCGTCGCCGCCTGCGACGCCGAGACGCCGAAGATCAGCACGGGGATCGTCAGCGGCAGGACAAGGAGCGCCATGAGCAGGCCGCCGCGCCGCACGGTCACCGTCGCCGCCGCGCCGATGGCGCCGATGAGGGTCAGAGCCGGCGTGCCGACGAGAAGCGTCGCGACGACGCCGACGAGCGCCATCGTCTCCTGCTGCAGCATCAGCCCCAGAAAAGGCGCGGCGAGGATGAGCGGCAGGCCGGTCGCCGCCCAATGGGCCGCGCATTTGACCAGCACCGCCAGCTCCAGGGGAGTCTGCGAGAGATGCAGCAGATCGAGCGAGCCGTCCTCGGCGTCGGCCTGGAACAGCCGGTCGAAAGCGAGGAGGCTCGCGAGCAGCGCCGCGATCCACAGGATCGCCGGCCCGATGCGCCCCAACAGGTTGGGGTCCGGCCCCACCGCGAAGGGCACGATGGTCACGAGGGTGAGGAAAAACACCACGCCCATGGCGCCCGAGCCGCCGACGCGGCGGGCGATGCGCCATTCGCGCAGAAAAAGCGCCGCCAGCGGCGAACTCATCTCGCGCCTCCCAAGGCCAGCTCCGCGGCTTCTTCCAGGCCCAGCGGCTCATGCGTCGCGGCGACGACGATCCCGCCGAGAGCGCAATGATCCCGCATCGCCGCCGCGAATTTGCCGCGGGAGGCCTTGTCGAGAGCGGTGAGGGGCTCGTCGAGGAGCCAGATGGGCCGGAAGGCGACGAGCAGCCGCGCCAGGGCGGCGCGGCGCTTCTGCCCCGCCGACAGGGCTCCGAAAGGCGCGAGCAGCGCATGGCCGAGGCCGACGACCGCCAAAGCGTCCGGGACGGAGCGGCTGCGGCCGTCGGGCTCGCGGGCGAGATATCCCGACCAGAAGTCGAGATTCTCTTCGACGGTGAGCGCCGCCTTCATGCCGTCCGCATGGGCGAGGTAATGCGCATATTGAGGCGGCTCCGCCTCCTCGCCCGCGCCCTCCAGCGCGATCCGCCCCTCGGCGTGGGGCAGGAGCCCCGCAATAGCGCGCAGCAGGGTCGATTTTCCGGCGCCGTTGCGGCCCGTCACCACCAGCGCCTCGCCGCCGGAAACGGTAAAGCCCACACTCTGCAGCACCGGCCGGCCGCCGCGCGCGACGGCGAGATTCTCCACCCGCAGCCGCAGAGCGGAACGAAGGTCGGCATGGGGTCGATGCGGCGTCTCTTCCATGGCGCTAGCCAATAAAGAATGCCGGGCGGAAGCGCCATAGCGGCGCGAGGCCGCGCCCGCCCGCCGCGGGCATGGGCGCACTGGCGCGCAGGGGCTCGGGATGATAAGGGACGCGATCACTCCTCGGGCGCCGCAACGGCGCCCTGATTCTTCGTGAACCAAGTGCGCGCGGCGCGCCCCGGCCTTTAGGGACAGCGAATTCAGTGACGAGACACAGAAGCCTCCCGGACTACGCCTCGCGGAGATTCCGCTTCGCCGGCAACGCCCTTCTCGAATTCAGCAACCCCTTCTTCGCCCAGATCGACAAGCTCAAGGCGGATTTCGAGGCGCAGGGCGTGCATTTCGTCAGCTTCGCCAATTATGACTATCTCGGCCTCGCCAACCATCCGCGCATCCGCGAGGAGGCCAAGCGCGAGGTCGACGGGCTCGGCGTCGGGGCGCTGGCGTCGCGGCTCGTCGGCGGCGAGCGCACGACGCACACGCAGTTCGAGGCGGAGATCGCCAAATTCATCGGCATGGAGAGCGCGCTGGCGCTCGTCTCCGGCTATCTCTCCAACGTCACCACCATTTCCTATCTGATGAACGGCAAGCGCGACGCCATTTTCATCGACGAACTCGCGCACAACTCGATCGTCTACGGCGCCGAGGGCGCGCCGGCCCATGTCATCAAGTTCCGCCATAACGACATGGACCATCTTGACCATCTGCTCGCCCGGCACCGGGAGGAATATCGCAACGTCCTCGTCGTGGTCGAAGGCGTCTACAGCATGGACGGCGACACGGCCGATCTGCCGCGTCTCTGTGAAATCAAGGACAAATACAAGATCTGGCTGATGGTCGACGAAGCCCATTCGCTGGGCGTGCTGGGCGCGACGGGCCGAGGCCTCGCCGAGCATCAGGGCGTCGATCCGCGGCGCATCGACCTCATCATCGGCACGCTGTCGAAATCGCTGGCCTCCTGCGGCGGCTATATCTGCGCCAGCAAGGAAGTGATCGAGTGGTTCCGCTTCACGCTGCCGGGCTTCGTTTACAGCGTGGGCTTTTCGCCCGTCATTCTCGCGGCGGCGCGCACCGCGCTCCAGCTCATGCAGGAAGAGACCTGGCGCATCGGCAAGCTCGCACAGAACGCGGAGCTGTTCCGTCAGGTCGCGCATGAAAACGGCTTCTCCACCGGCCCCGCCATCGGCCGCGGCGTCGTGCCCATCCTCTTCGAGAGCGATCTCGAGACCATGTGGGCCGCGCGGCATCTGCTCGAAAAGGGCTATTACGTGCCGCCCGTGGTGCGCATCGGCGTTCCGAAGGACGGCCCCCGCCTGCGCTTCTTCTTCTCGGCGAATCACACCGAGGCGGAAATTCGCGGCGTCATACAGGCGTTGCGCGACATGCCGCCTGTCTCGGAGGAGGCGCAGCGCATCGTGGCCGCCGCCATGGCCGGCGCTGCGGCCTGATCGTCAGAGGAAACAGAGGCGCATGAGAATAGCGCATTGATGCACATGGTAATCGCGGCCGCCCGTCATTGCGAGCGAAGCGAAGCAATCCAGGTCGCTGCTGGATTGCTTCGTCGCTACGCTCCTCGCAATGACAGAGAGGACAATCGGGCGAACGCTGGGCATGAGCCAATCCCTCCCCTTTACGGGGAGGGTGGCCCTGTGGAGCAGGGCCGGGTGGGATTAAACCCCCACCAAATTTATTGCGGCGCGCGCCCCACCCGGCGGTCTTCGACCGCCGACCTCCCCGTAAAGGGGAGGTATGGGGCGGCTAACGTCCAAGATTGTTGTTCGCCCGATTGGGGAGCCGGGACGCTCGTGCAGGGCTGCGGCTCGATAGGCCGCGTCATCATGACGCTTTCGCATGGCCTCTCCGGAGGCTTAAGGATTTGAGCATGGCGCGAATCGAGATCGTACCGGTCGCAGGGCTGTCGCGCTTTACGACCTTCTGCAAGCTGCCGCGCCTTCTCTACAAGGGCGCGACGGGCTTCGCGCCGCCGCTCGACATTGAGCGCTGGACGACTTTCGCCCATATGCTCAACCCGCATTACAAGCTCGTCGAGGATCAGAAGTTTCTGGCGCGGCGGGACGGCGAATGGGTCGGGCGCATTTGCGCCCATGTCTATAAGGATGTGACGCCGGTCGGCGCGAGCCCGGCGCAATTCGGCGCGCTCGACGCCGTGGACGATATCGAAGTCGTGCGCGCCCTGACGCAAGCCGCGGAAGCCTGGCTGAAGGAAAAAGGCGCGACGCGGATCAACGGCCCCTTCTCGCCGACCGTCAACCATGAATGCGGCGTATTGATCGAAGGCTTCGACGCGACGCCCATGTTCTTGATGCCCTGGCATCCGCCCTATCTCTCGCGTCATCTCGAAGCGCTAGGTTATGAAAAAGCCAAGGATCTGATTTCCTACCGTTTCTCGATGGGGGATTTCGATCTTGACGAAAAGCCGCGTATCTCGACCCGCAAGGAATGGCGTGAGCGGTTGAATCTGCGCCCGATCGACAAATCGAAGCTCAAAAGCGGCGAGACGGCGTTGATGGAGGAGCTGTTCAACGACGCGTGGAGCGGCAATTGGGCATATGTGCCCTTCACCAAGGCCGAATTCGACTCCATGGCCGACGCGCTCAATTTGGTGATGCCGCCTGAATTCGGCATCGTCGCGGAGCTTGACGGCAAACCGCAAAGTTTCGTCGTCGCTTTGCCCAATCTCTTCGAGATCATCACCGATTTCGACGGAAGACTGGGCTTTTTCGGCCCGCTCAAGCTCATCGCGCGCATGAAGAGCCACAAATTCAAGAGCGCCCGCATCGTGCTGCTCGGCACGCGCAAGAAGCTGCAGAACAGCGCGACGGGCGGCGTCGTCTTCTTCTCGATGGTCGAGGAGATGCGCCGCCGCGGCAAGGGCGCGACGATCGACGCTTTCGAAGCCGGCTGGGTGCTCGAAGACAATCTCGCCATGCGCAAGCCGATCGAGATGTTCGGCGGCAAGATCGACAAGGTTCACCGCATTTACGAGAAGCGTTTTGGTTGAGTGCAAGCTCGGAGCAATCGCATGAAGGCTGGGCCGTGATCCAATCCCTCCCCTTTACGGGGAGGGTGGCCCCGCATAAGCGGGGTCGGGTGGGGTAAAGCCGCGCCGCCGCCGCTGCGGCGGAGACCCCACCCGGCGGCCTTTGGCCGCCGACCTCCCCGTAAAGGGGAGGTATTTGAGGCAACGACGCCAGAGCGCCTTCGACCCGACCACCCTCCAACCGGAAGGAAGCAAAGGCCATGAACGGCATTTCGGTCACCGCCCAGGGCGCGGATCGCTCGCATGTCGAGCGGCGCCGACTGATCCTCGAAAAATATCCGCAGGTGCGCGACCTCTTCGGCAGAGACCCGGTGACTTTCAAGATCACCGCCGGCATCTTTGTCGGCCAGCTCCTCATCGCCGCATGGATGGGCTGGCTCGGCCTCTCTTATTGGTGGCTGTCGCTCATCCTCGCCATCTGCGTGGGCGCTTTCGCCAATCACGCCAATTTCGTCATCATCCACGACGCGATTCACAATTGCGTCTTCGAAAGCCCGCTCGCCAATAAATGGACGGCGATTCTGGCGGATCTCCCCAACGCCTTCCCCACCGCGATGGGCTTCCGCTGCTACCACATCAAGCACCACTCGCATCTCTCGGCCTATGACTATGACGCCGACGTTCCGAGCCGGTGGGAAGTGGAGTGGGTCGGCAATAGCGGGTGGCGCAAGGCCGTGTGGCTCTTCGGCTTTCCCGCCATCCAGCTCGCGCGCCTGTCGCGGCTGAAGGGCACGGTGCCGATCATGGGCAAATGGACCTATATCAACATCGCCGTGATCGCCGCTTTCGATCTTTTCGTGCTCTGGGCCTTCGGCCCGAACGCCCTGCTCTATCTCTTCTTCTCCTTCTGGTTCTCGGTCGGCGGCCTGCATCCCTTGAGCGCGCGCTGGCTGCAGGAGCATTTCGCCTTCGCGCCCGACCAGGGCACGTTCGACTATTACGGCCCGCTCAACAAGGTCGCGCTCAATATCGGCTATCACAACGAGCATCACGATTTTCACGAGATCCCGTGGACGCGCCTGCCCGATCTGAAAGCCATGGCGCCGGAATTCTATGACGATCTGCGCTGCCACCGTTCCTGGTTCGCGCTGCTCGTCACCTTCATCTTCGATCCGACCTATTCGCTCGGCACGCGTTCGGAGAACGTCGCGCAAGCGGCGCGCACCGCGCCCGTCGCAGCGCCCGCGGAGTAAATCCATGTCGCAGGAAAGAACCGAAGCGCTCGACGCCTCGCCGCGCCTTTTCGAGAACGATCTTCTCGACAAGCTTTCGCGCGTGCATCACCTCACGCCGGTCGTCGTCTATACGCCGATCATTCTGGGCCTTGCCTTCTACTCGCTGTCGGAAGTCGGCCTCGGCCTGCTGCTCCTCGGCCTCGTCATCGGCTATGTCGGCTGGACGCTCACGGAATATTTCGGGCACCGCTATCTGTTCCACACGGTGTTTCCGCTGCCCTTCGGCCTCGGCCCGCGCTTTCAGTTCCTGATCCACGGCGTGCATCACATCTATCCCAACGATCCGCTGCGGCTCGTCATGCCGCCGCTGCTGTCGGCGCCGATCATGCTGATCGCGCTGACGATCATTCGCCTCATCTTCGGCGCGACCTTTGGTTGGGCGGTGCTGGCGGGCTTCATGGCCGGCTATGTGATCTATGACGGCGTGCATTACTGGACGCATCACGGCCAGCCGACCTCCGACCTCGGCAAGATGGTGAAGCGGCTCCACATGCTCCACCATTTCCGCGACGCGGAGAAGGGTTTCGGCGTCCACGCCATCTGGTGGGATTATGTGTTTGGCACGGCCTATCAGAAGGGCGATACGCCGGGGTCGAAGGCGGTGTGACTCCCTCTCCCCGCAGGCGGGGAGAGGGTTGGGGTGAGGGGCAAAGCGATATTCAATGAGGTCGTGGCCGGCGCCGCCATCGCGATTGTCGCCTTGCCCCTCACCCTCGCTTCGCTCGACCTCTCCCCGCAAGCGGGGAGAGGTTAGGAGCCCTGCCCCGTCCGCACAAACCACTCGTCCTCGGTAATCACCTCGATCCCAAGCTCCTGCGCTTTCGCGAGCTTGGACCCCGCGCCCGGGCCCGCGACCACAAGATCCGTCTTCTTCGACACCGACGCCGCCACTTTCGCGCCGAAGCGCTCGGCCTGCGCCTTGGCCTCGTCGCGGGTGAGGCGCTCGAGCGAGCCCGTGAACACCACCGTCTTGCCGGCGACGGGCGAGGACGACGCGATTTCCGGCATCGGCTCCAGCGTGACCTGTTTCAGCAGCGCGTCGATCTCTTTTTCATTGTGCGGCTCGGCGAAGAAATCGTGTAGCGCCTCGGCGACGACCGGCCCGACGCCGTCAATGCAGTCGATGCGCGCGCGCGCCTCCGTTCCGGGCGCGGCCTCGCGCGCCGTCTCGCGTAAGGAGTCGAAATCGCCGAAATGGCGCGCGAGACGGCGGGCGTTGGTCTCGCCAATGTGGCGGATGCCGAGCGCATAGAGAAAGCGGTTGATGGCGATCATCCGCCGCGCCTCGATCGCCGCGAAGAGATTGCGCACCGAGGTCTCGCCGAAGCCCTCGCGATTTTTGATCTTCGCGAGACTCGCGCGATCGCGCTCTTCCAGCGTGAAAATATCGGAGGGCGTTCGGATCAGGCCCTCCTCGAAGAAATATTCGATCTGCTTGTCGCCGAGCCCCTCAATGTCCAAAGCGTTGCGCGAGGCGAAATGCTTCAGGCGCTCCACCGCCTGCGCGGGGCAGACGAGCGAGCCCGTGCAGCGGCGCACGACGTCGGCGGTCCCGGTCTTCTCGTCGATCTCGCGCAGCGCCGCCGAGCCGCAGCGCGGGCAGACATGCGGGAATTCGTAAGGCTTCGCGCCGTGTGGCCGCTTGTCGACGACGACCTCCACAATCTGCGGAATGACGTCGCCGGCGCGCTGCACGACAACCGTGTCGCCGACGCGGACGTCCTTGCGCGCGATCTCGTCTTCATTGTGCAATGTGGCGTTCGACACGACGACGCCGCCCACCGTCACCGGCTCCAGCCGCGCGACGGGCGTCAATGCGCCCGTGCGGCCGACCTGTATCTCGATGCCGTGCAGAATGGTCGTCGCGCGTTCGGCGGGGAATTTATGCGCGACGGCCCAGCGCGGCGCGCGCGAGACGAAGCCGAGCCGCTCCTGAAGCGCGATGTCGTCGACCTTGTAGACGACGCCGTCGATATCGTAGCCGAGCGTCGCGCGATCCGCTTCGATGGCGTGATAATGGGCGAGCATTTCTTCGACGCTCGCGCAAAGCCGCGTGCGCGGATTGACCATGAGGCCGTATCGCTGGAAGGCCTCCAAGACGCCCCATTGGGTCTTCGCAGGAAGCGCGCTCGCTTCGCCCCAGCCATAGGCGAAGAAATGCAGCGGGCGCTCCGCGGTGATGCGCGAATCGAGCTGGCGCAGCGAACCGGCCGCCGCGTTGCGCGGATTGGCGAAGACCTGCCTGCCCGCCGCGCGCTGCCGCTCGTTCAAGGCGGCGAAGTCGGCATGCGTCATATAGACCTCGCCGCGCACTTCGAGCACCTCCGGCGCGCCGTCATGCAATCGCTGCGGGACCTCTTTCAGCGTGCGGATATTGGCGGTGACGTCCTCGCCTTCATAGCCGTCGCCGCGCGTCGCGGCCTGCACGAGATGGCCGCGCTCATAGCGCAGGGAGCATGACAGGCCGTCGATTTTCGGCTCGGCGGTGCAGGCGACCGTCGCGCTCTCTGCAAGACCGAGAAAGCGGCGCACGCGCGCGATGAAATCGCGGACTTCCTCATCGGAGAACACATTGCCGAGCGAGAGCATCGGCACGGCGTGCTTCACCTTGGCGAATTTCTCGCTCGGCTTCGCGCCGACCTTCTTCGTCAGCGATTCCGCGGTGACGAGCTCGGGAAAGAGCTGCTCCAACTCTTCGTAGCGCCGGCGTGCGGCGTCATATTCCGAGTCCGGAACGAGGGGCGCGTCTTCTTGGTAATAGGCGCGGTCGTAACGGGCGATGTCCTCGCCGAGCCGCGCATGTTCGGCGCGGGCGTCGGCGGGCGATATTTCTCCAAGGGGACTGGGATGCGCGGCGGGTCTCTTGGTCATGTGCAATGCGGCTCGACTCCGTCATTGCGAGCGAAGCGAAGCAATCCAGACCGAGATTCACAAGGTCGCCCACCCCTCACCCCAACCCTCTCCCCGTAAACGGGGAGAGGGTTGGGGTGAGGGGCAAAGCCGCGGTCACGACCCTCTGGATTGCTTCGCTTCGCTCGCAATGACGGTGGAAAACGAAGCGTTCGCGCGCAGCCTATCTCTTTCCGCGCGCCGCCGCGAGGCCCTATGCCGCCGCCTCCGGCGCCGCGCCCACAAGCCGCCGCGCTTCCTGCGCGCTGATGGGACGGCCGAAGGCGTAGCCCTGCGCATAGCCGCAGCCGAGCTGGTAAAGCTCGATCGCGTCGGCCTCGGTCTCCGCGCCTTCCGCCACGACGTCCATGCCGAGATCCTGCGCGAGGGCGACGATCGAGCGCAGGATGACGGGGCGCGCGCCCTTGCCGCTCTGCTTCACGAAGCTGCGGTCGATCTTGATCGTGTCGAAAGGGAAGCGCTGCAAATAGGCGAGCGAGGAATAGCCCGTGCCGAAATCATCCAGCGAGAGGCCCGCGCCGAGCTCCTTGATGCGGGTCAGCATCTGAGCGGCGTATTCCGGATTCTCCATCACGAGGCTTTCGGTCAGCTCCAGCTTGAGGCTGCCCTTCGTCACGTCGTGGCGAAGAAGCACGCTCTTCACGTCGCGCAGCAAATCGTGCCGAAGCAATTGCCGCGAGGAGACATTGACCGAAGCGAAGATCGGCGGGTCGACGGCGAGGGCGCGCTGCCAGGCGGCGAGCTCACGCGCCGTGCGTTCGAGCGCCAGCAGGCCGAAATCGATGATGAGGCCCGTCTGCTCGGCGATCGGAATGAAGTTGGCGGGTTCGAGCCGGCCGAGCCTCGGATGATCCCAGCGCAGCAGCGCCTCGAAGCCGGCGATGGTGCGGTCTTCGAGCCGCACGATGGGCTGGAAGAAGACCTTCACCTCGCCGCGCTCCAGCGCCCGGCGCATGTCGGCTTCCAGCGTCAGGCGATCCGAGCGCTGCGCGCGCATCGACGGGCGGAAGACCTCAATGCGGTTGCCGCCCGTGCGCTTGGCGTAGCGCATGGCGATCTCCGCGTCCTCGACCATGTCCTCCGCGCCCGGATGCATCTGCTGATCGTAGAGCGCAATGCCGATGGAGGCGAAGAGCGCAATCTCGCGATCCGTGAAGCGCACCGGCGTCGCGAGCGAACGGCGGACGGAATCAGCGAGATTGATCACATGGTCGGCATGCGTTTCGGAGGCGAGGATAATCGCGAATGTATCGCCATTGAGGCGGGCCAGCGTGTCCTGCGGCTGCAACAGACGCGTGAGGCGGTGCGCGACCGTCAGCAGGATGCTGTCGCCCATGGCGATGCCGACCTGCTCGTTGATCTGTTTGAAGCGGTCAATGTCGATGACGAGCACCGTGGGCCGCACGTCCTTCTCCATGCGCGCGAAGACGAGCGCCGCTTCCAGACGGTCGAAGAACAGCTCGCGATTCGGCAGGCCCGTGAGATTGTCGTGCACGGCGTCGTGCAGCAGCCGCTCCTGCGCGTTGCGCTCGTCGGTGACGTCGGTGAGCGTGCCGACGACGCGGATCACCTCGCCGTCCGGTCCAACCACAGGCCGCGCGCGCAGGCGATAGGCCAGATAATGGCCGTCAGCGGCGCGCAGGCGGAATTCCTGATTGATTCGTCCCCGACGCTGCTCCAGCAGCGCGTCGAGACAGGCGCGGTAGCGGTCCTGCTCGAAGGGATGCAGCAGATCCAGCCAGGAGGAGGCCGCGCCTTCGAGCCCGCCGCGGTCGAGGCCGAGCGCCGCCTCGATCTCCGGGCTCACATAGATATGGTCGGAGGGCACGTCCCAGTCGAAGACGATTTCATTGGCGCCGGTCATGGCCAGCGCCTTGCGCTCCACGTCGCTGATCGCGCCATGTGAGAGTCCGCCCGTCGCAAAGGCGTTCTGCATCACCGTGAAGCCGATCAGCATGACGATAAGCACGAGGCCGCCGACAAGGGCCGGCGAGACGAGGTCGTTCGTCATCCAGCCGGCGACCGCGAAGCCCGCGGTCGCGACCCAGACCACGAGCAGGAACCAGGTCGGGATCAGCATGATCGCACGGTCGAATCCGTGCGAGGCGAGATAGAGCACGAGAACGAAGCCGACGACGGCGACCGTCGCGAGGGAGATGCGCGCGACGCCCGCCGCGACCGGCGCGTCGAACACCGCGAGGCCGACGAGATCGAGCAGAATCAGCAGCCACAGCGCGACGACGTGCCAGGCGCGCACATGCCATCGATTGAGATTGAGATAGGCGAAGAGGAAGACGACCAGCGTCGCGGAGAGCACCGTCTCGGCGCCGGCGCGCCAGATGCGGTCGGCGTCGGCCCCGGCGCCGAAAATCTTGTCCCAGAAGCCGAAATCGATGCAGACATAAGCGAGCACCGCCCAGGCGAGGGCCGCCGCCGCCGGGAAGATGACGGCGCCCTTCACCACGAAGACGATGGTGAGAAAGAGCGCGAGCAGGCCGGCGATGCCGATGACGATGCCCTTGTAGAGCGTGAGGCTCGTCACCTTGTCCTTATAGGCCTCGGGCTCCCACAGATAGAGCTGCGGAAGGTTGGGCGTGCGCAGCTCGGCGACATAGGTGATGGTCGTGCCGGGATCGAGCGTGAGGCGGAAGACGTCGGCGTCGGCGGAGTCCTCGGCCTCGGGCGGGAAGCCCTGGCTCGCGGTGATCGCCGAGATGCGGGTGGAGCCGAGATCCGGCCAGATCACGCCGGAACCCTGAAGGCGGAAATGCGGCGCGACGATAAGACGCTCGATCTGCTCGTCCGTATCGTTCGTCAGCGCGAAGACGATCCAGTTCGGACGGCTGCCCGCCTCGCGGGCGCCGACTTCGATGCGGCGCACAATGCCGTCCGAGCCCGGCGCGGTGGAGACCTGCAGGCGGTCGCTCTGGGAATAATGCTTTTCAACCACATGGGTGAGGTCGATGGCCCGCGCGCCTTTGGGGACGCGGATCGATTCCACGGCCAGAGCCGAGGCGGTCGAGACCAGGAGGACGAAAAAGGCGATCAGAAGCTTTTGGAGACGCATTCTCTTCTCGGCTGCAGGCCTGCCATTCGGCGCTCGACCTCGCGAGCGGCCGTCATTATTCTCTGATCGCGGCTACGGCGCGACAATTGCTGGGCCAGAAAATGCAACTTGCGGCTGTCCAGCGCGCCGGATGCCGGAAACTTTCGACGAAAGCTTGCGCCGCGCCCCAGAGGCGCCGCAATCGTTGAAGCTTCTGTTAAAATCAGTAGAGCCTCCGGCCGCGTTCCGCAAGTCGATTCAAACCTGGCTCAAATAGCGGTATGGTCCTTGCGAGAGGAGTTCGGCTGCGCTTGCGGATGGCGGAAGCCGTCAATATACGCTTGAGGGACGTCAGCGACGCGGCGCGCGCGCGGATTTCCAAAACGGGTGAAATTCTATTTTCGCGACGGCTCCGCCGCGGGCGTCGCGCTGTGGATGGGAATGGATCGGATGCGTAGCGCTCTTGGCGGTCCCCGCCTGCTGCTGCGCCGGCTGCGCGAGATCAGCGCGGAGCCGGTGAGCGCGCAGACGCGTCTCGACAAGATCGTCGTGCAGATCGCCGCCAACATGGTCGCCGAGGTCTGCTCCGTCTATGTGCTGCGGGCCGATTCGCGTCTCGAACTCTACGCCACCGAGGGCCTCAACCGGGAGGCGGTCCACCAGACGACCATGCATGCCGGCGAAGGTCTCGTCGGCCTCATCGCGCGCAGCGCCGAGCCCCTCGCCCTCTCCGAGGCGCATGACCACCCCGCCTTCGCCTATAAGCCGGAGACGGGCGAGGACGCCTATCATTCCTTCCTGGGCGTGCCGATCCTGCGCGGCGGCTCGACGCTCGGCGTCCTCGTCGTCCAGAACAAAGTCCGGCGCGTCTATTCCGAGGAGGAGGTCGAGGCCCTTCAAACGACCGCCATGCTGCTCGCGGAGCTCATCGCATCCGGCGAGCTGCAGGCGATAGAGGACCCACGCGACCTCGCCCTTTACCGCCCCGCCTCCTTACGGGGCGCCGCCATGTGCGACGGGGTCGGGCTCGGCCATGTTCTCCTGCACGAGCCGCGCGTCGTCGTGAAGCAGCTCGTCGCCGAGGACCTTTCCCGCGAATTGACCCGTCTGGAGCAGGCGGTAGACGCCATGCGCGCCTCGATCGACGAGCTCGTCGCGCATGGCGACCGCATGGGCGCGGGCGAACATCGCGACGTTCTCGAAACCGTCCGCATGGTCGCCTATGATCGCGGCTGGGTGCGCCGGCTGCGCGAAGCGGTGAAATCCGGCCTGACAGCGGAAGCCGCGGTGGAGCGCGTCCAGAGCGACGCGCGCGCGCGCATGCAGCGCCAGACCGACCCCTATCTGCGCGACCGCCTGCACGATCTCGACGACATCGCCAATCGGCTGCTGCATCAGCTCACCGGCCAGAGCTATGTCGCCGATCGCGACAGCGTGCCGGAAAACGCCATCATCGTCGCGCGCACCATGGGCCCCGCGGCGCTGCTCGACTATGACCGCGCGCGGCTGCGCGGGCTGGTGCTGGAGGAAGGCGGCCCCTCGAGCCATGTCGCGATCGTCGCGCGCGCGCTCGGCATCGCGACCGTCGGCCTCGTCGCGGGCGTCATCGACCTCGTCGAGACGGGCGACCCGATCATCATCGACGGCTCGACCGGCGAAGTGCATGTGCGTCCGCAGCCCGACGTGCAGAGCGCCTACGCCGAAAAGGCCCGCCTGCGCGCGCGCCGGCAGGAGCAATACGCCAAGCTGCGCGACGTGCCCGCCGTCACGACCGACGGCGTGCAGATCGCGCTGCATATGAATGCGGGCCTCGCCATCGACGTGCCGCATGTGCACGAAACGGGCGCGCAATCGATCGGCCTTTTCCGCACCGAGCTGCAATTCATGCTCGCCCCGCGCTTTCCGCGGATGGACGAGCAATATCGCTTCTACAAGGGCGTGATGGACGCGGTGCCGGATCGTCCCGTCACGTTCCGCACGCTCGACATCGGCTCCGACAAGATCCTTCCCTATATGGCGAAGATCGACGAGGAGAATCCGGCGCTGGGCTGGCGCGCGATCCGTATCGGGCTCGACCGGCCGGGCCTGTTGCGCATGCAGCTCCGCGCCATGCTGAAGGCGGGCGCCGGACGCAATCTGCGCGTCATGTTCCCCATGATCGCCAATGTCGCGGAATTCGAGGCGGCGAAGTCCATCGCGCTGCGCGAACTCGACCATGTCAGGCGCCACGGCTATCTCGAGCCGAGTTCGCTGCATCTCGGGGCGATGGTCGAAGTGCCCTCGCTGCTGTGGGAGCTCGAGCTCATCGCCGAGCGCGCGGATTTCCTCTCGGTCGGGTCGAACGATCTCGTGCAATACATGTATGCGGCCGACCGCGACAATACGCGCGTCTCGAAGCGCTACGACAATCTTTCCCCGCCCGTGCTGCGCGCGCTGGAGCGCATCGCCGACGCGGGACGCCGCGCCGGAACGCCTGTGACGCTGTGCGGCGAGATGGGCGGCCGACCGCTCGAGGCGCTCGCCCTGCTCGGAATCGGCTACCGCTCGCTCTCAATGTCGCCCTCGGCGATCGGTCCGGTGAAATCCATGATCCTCGGCGTCGATCTCGCCGAAACGCAGGCCTATCTGAGCGCCTTGCTGACGGAGAATGACGGCGCGCCCTCGCTGCGGGAGAAGCTGCGCGACTTCGCGCTGACGCGCAACATTCCGCTGTAGCGACGCCTCCGCCCTCGCTCATCATCCGGCCTTCTTCCAGACAACGAAATCCTTATGTTCGCTCAAGACAAGCTCGACCTCATTTTGCGCCGTTACGAAGAGATCGGCGAAAAGCTCGCCAGCGGCGCCGACGGGCAGGCCTTCGTCGCGCTGTCCCGCGAGCGCGCGACGCTCGACGAGGTGGTGGAGGCGATCCGCGCCTATCGCGCCGCGGAACGCGAAGCCGACGATCTCGCCGCCATGCTCGCCGATGCGTCCCTCGACAAGGACATGCGCGAACTCGCCGAGGCGGAAGTCGACGAGGCGCGCGCGCGCCTCGAAGAGACGGAGAAGACGCTGCAGCTCGCCCTGCTGCCCAAGGACGAGGCCGACGAAAAAGGCGTCATCCTCGAAGTGCGCGCCGGCACGGGCGGCGACGAGGCCGCGCTCTTCGCCGGCGACCTCTTCCGCGCCTATCAGAAATACGCGACGCTCCAGGGCTGGCGCGTCGAACTCGTTTCCGAGAGCCCGGGCGCGCTCGGCGGCTTCAAGGAAATCGTCGCGGAGATTACGGGACGCGGCGTCTATGGCCGGCTGAAATTCGAGTCCGGCGTGCATCGGGTGCAGCGCGTGCCGGAGACGGAAACGCAGGGACGCATCCATACGTCGGCGGCGACGGTCGCCGTGTTGCCGCAGGCGGAAGACGTCGACGTGACGATCGACGAGAAGGATCTGCAGATCGACACGATGCGCTCTCAGGGCGCGGGCGGCCAGCACGTCAACAAAACCGAATCGGCGATCCGCATCACGCATATTCCAAGCGGCATCGTGGTGATGATGCAGGAGGAGCGCTCCCAGCACCGCAACAAGGCTAAGGCGATGAACGTGCTGCGCTCGCGCCTCTATGACGCGGAGCGCCAGCGCCTCGACAAGGAGCGCTCCGCCGACCGCAAGAGTCAGGTCGGCTCAGGCGACCGCTCGGAACGCATCCGCACCTATAATTTTCCGCAAGGTCGCGTCACCGACCATCGCATCAACCTGACGCTCTACAAGCTCGACCGCGTGATGGAAGGCGAGTTCGACGAAATCCTCGACGCGCTCATCACCGACCATCAGCAGAAGCTTCTGGCGCAGAGCGACGCCTGAACGCCGCTCCTGTTTTCGTCCTGTGCGCCGGCGCACGCACAATGTTTCCGCGCCGGGATAGCTTCTCCTCATCGCAAAACGAATTGCGAAACCAATAGAAGAGGAGAGCGTGTCATGTTCAAGAAAATCGCCGCCACCACCATCCTGGTCGCCAGCCTGTCCAGTGTCGCGATCGTCTCCACCACCGCCCCGGCCGCCGCCTGGGTCAGCGACGGCGCCGCCGCCGCGATCGGCGTGGGCGCCTTCGCGGTCGGCGCGATGGCCGCCGGCGGCATGGGAGGCGGCTACGGGCGCCATTATTACCACGACTGCTATTCGGCCCGCCGTCCGGTTTATAACAATTGGGGCGACTTCGTGGGCTACCGCCGTGTAAGCGTTTGCGACTGAATTGAGGACGATCCTATTTTCGACCATTCGTTCCAGCCGAAGCAATTTTCAGTCTTCGCCAAGATGCGCCGTTAGGCGCCAGTCGAACAGAAGGGGCCGGCCTTGCGCCGGCCCTCTTCATTTTGGGCTTTTTGAATTTCCACGGGGCGCGCTTCGCGTGCGCGAGCGCACGAACATTCCGAAAGAACCGCGATAGGCTTCAATCATCGCAAAACAGATTGCGAGCGCTAAAGAAGAGGAGAGCGTGTCATGTTCAAGAAAATCGCCGCCACCACCATCCTGGTCGCCAGCCTGTCCAGCGTCGCGATCGTCTCCACCACCGCCCCAGCCGCCGCCTGGGTCAGCGACGGCGCCGCCGCCGCGATCGGGGTTGGCGCCTTCGCGGTCGGCGCGATGGCCGCCGGCGGCATGGGCGGCGGCTACGGGCGCCATTATTATCATGATTGCTACATGTCCCGCCGTCCGGTTTATAATCCGTGGGGCGACGTCGTCGGCTTCCGCCGCGTGAGCGTTTGCGACTGATGAGCGCACGACAATGAGGGTCAGCCATAAAGGACTGACCCTTCGCCGCCGGAACAACCGGCGAGGGCTGGGGAGATCTAGATGAAGAAGTCCGCTTTCATATTCGCCGCGCTCATGGCGGGCGCCGCCGCCCCTTCCGTCGCGCAGGCCTCCTGCGCCAGCCTCTGGTCGGAGCGCAATCAGATCTACAAGGATGCGGGCTACTGCTTCAAAACCGCGCGCGCCATTCGCGCCTTCGGCAATGCCGGCTGCAGCTATGACGACATCAACGACGTTCCCCTTTCGGCGCGCCAACGCGCCGCGGTGCGCGACATCGTCGCCGAAGAGCGCCGCATGGGATGCGGCGACTAGAAAGTTCGCGTTCGACCGTCATTGCGAAGCGCATATGGCGAAGTCGGGTATACCCGACTTCGAAAAATGCGACAAAGCAATCCAGAGCGGCATGACGCGCCTGGACCGCTTCGTCGCCGTATCCGTTTAAAAGCCATCGAAGAGCTGGCCCGCTTCGGTGTTGCGGGTCGGATCGTTGCGCCAGAACTGCTGCTGCTGCGTGAAATAATTGTCATTCGCATGCGCATTGGGCTGCAGCGTGCCGGATGCGGGATTGCCGGCGCCGTCGTCGAGCCAGTCCTTATTCGTCGTCAAATCTTTGGGCAATGGAATCGCGAACTCGTCGCTTCCCGAGTCGGGCTGTTGCGCCGGCGCGGCTTTTCGCGACTTGGCCAGAGCGTCGCTCGCGACGAGGGCGAAGGCCAGAGCGAGGCCGAGAGAAAGCGTAAAGGCGCGACGCATGCTGCACTCCATGAAACTTACGGTAGAGTTGAACGACCTTAGCTTAGGCGCATGAATCAGCGCTAGTGCCGGAAGTGGCGCACGCCGGTGAAGACCATGGCGAGGCCCTGCTCGTCCGCGGCCGCGATGACGTCCTTATCATTCACGGAGCCGCCCGGCTGAATGACCGCAGAGGCGCCCGCCGCCGCCGCCGCGAGCAGCCCGTCCGGGAAAGGAAAGAAAGCGTCCGACGCGACGACAGAGCCCTTGGCGAGGCTTTCCGCGAGGCCCGCCGCCCGCGCCGCCTCGCCGGCCTTATGCGCCGCGGTGCGAGAGGAATCCACGCGCGACATCTGTCCGGCGCCGATCCCGACCGTCGCAAGGTCCTTGGCGTAGACGATCGCGTTGGACTTCACATGCTTGACGACGCGATAGGCGAATTTGAGGTCCGCAAGCTCGTGTGGCGTCGGCGCGCGTTTCGTCACGACCTTCAGCTCCATGTCGTCGACGACGGCGTTGTCGCGCGTCTGCGCGAGGAAGCCGCCCGCGACGCTGCGGAACGTCACGCCGCGCGCGCGGGGATCGGGCAAGCCCCCCGTCAGCAGCAAGCGCAAATTCTTCTTCGCCGCGATGATGTCCATCGCTTCGTCTTCGGCCTCCGGCGCGATGATGACCTCGGTGAAGACCTTCACGATCTCGCGCGCGGCGGCCGCGTCGAGCTTGCGGTTGAGCGCGACGATGCCGCCGAAGGCCGAAACCGGGTCGCAGCGCAGCGCCTTGAGATAGGCCTCCTCCAGCGTCGCGCCTTCCGCCGCGCCGCAGGGGTTGGCGTGCTTGACGATGACGACCGCCGCATGTCCGGGATCGAACTCCGCGACGCATTCGAAGGCCGCGTCCGTGTCGTTGACATTGTTGTAGGAGAGCTGCTTGCCCTGAGCCTGCCGCGCCGTCGCGACGCCGGGCCGCGCTTCCCCGGTCAGATAAAAACCCGCCGCCTGATGCGGGTTTTCGCCATAGCGCATCGGCTCGGAGAGTTTTCCGCCAAAGGCGCGGACGGGCGGCGCGGCTTCGCCGAGTTCTTCCGCCAGCCAGTTGGAGATCGCCGCGTCATAGGCCGCGGTGCGCGCGAAAGCCTTCTGCGCCAGACGCCGGCGCGTGGCGATGAGCGTCGCGCCGCCGGTCGCCGCCATCTCGTCGATCACCGCGGCGTAATCGGACGGATCGACCACCACTGCGACGTCATCGTGATTTTTGGAGGCGGCGCGGATCATCGCCGGCCCGCCAATGTCGATATTCTCGACGCATTCCTCAAAGGGCGCGCCTTTCGCGAGCGTCGCCTCGAAGGGATAGAGATTGACGACGAGAAGGTCGATCGGCCGGATGTCATGGGCGAGCATCGCCGCCTCATGCTCCGGGTTCTCGCGGATCGCGAGCAGGCCGCCATGCACCTTGGGATGCAGCGTCTTCAGACGGCCGTCCATCATCTCGGGAAAATGCGTGAGGTCGGAAATGTCCTTCACGGCGAGGCCGGCCTCGCTGAGCGCCTTGCGGGTGCCGCCGGTCGAGACGAGCTCCACGCCATGGCCGGCGAGCGCGCGCGCGAAATCGACGAGGCCCGTCTTGTCGGAGACGGAGAGAAGGGCGCGCGCGACTTTACGCTGATCGACCGGCATGGGCTCAAAATCCTCCTTGGGGATGTTCGCGCCGCGCTTATCATACATCTCCGAGGCGCGGAACCGTCACCCCCGCTGGAAAGACCAGCGCAGCTCGGCGTCCGGCGCGGCCTTTCCGCGCAGCACGATCTGAACGCATTTGCGCGCGCCGCCGGGCGCCGCGAAAAATATGCTTTCCTCGATCTGCGGCCAGACGCCGTCCGCTTCGAAAATCATCGTCTCGCCCGTCGCGAGCTGCAGCTCGATCGCCTCTCCCAGCTCGACCGCGCGAATACGGGGATGAAGATGGAAGCGCACGGCGAAATCGGGGCCGGCCGCTCCGGCGGCGGCGCCCTCGGCCGCCAGCAGCCGGTCGCGCCCGGCCAGCGCCATGCCGTCCGCGGCGAGGATGAGCTCCCGGGCGTGGATCAGGCCGAAGCTCTTGGCGTAGCCGTCGTGAGAGAGCGAAAGCGTCGTCGCGCCCGGCGCCTCGAGGCGCTCCACCGTGACATGGCCCGGTCCCTCGAGAATGCGGCCCGCGCGCCAGCGGCCCGCATCTTTCCTTGCAATGCGCGCGGAGGAACGGTCGTCGATGACGAGCGTCGAATGCGCGGCGGTGGCGCGCGCCATTTCCCGAAGCTCCTCGTGCTGCGGCGCGGGCGCGCCGCAATTCACGACGACCCGCTCCATGCCCAGCGAATATTCGAAGGAGAGAAAGCCCGCATGGGCGCTCGAGGAAAATTCGAAAGGCGGCGGCCCCCCGGCCTCGACGAGAACGACCGCGTCCCGCGCCTCGAGCCGCTGATAGCCGACATAGGGCGCCTTCAGCGGCGCGGCGCCGCGCGTATCCTCATTGGCGAGAACGTTCGCGACGCGATCCAGCTCCGTCGCGCCCATGCCGTTGAAGAGCGCGAGCGAACCGTCGCCATGCTGCAACATGCGCAATGTCGGCATCATGCGGTCAACCGCGCGCAGCATGGAGGCCGGCGTTTGCAGGCCTCGCGCCGCGAGCACCTGACGCAGCGGCAGAAGATCGAGCAGCAGATCGACCGCGACTTGCGGATTGCGGCTGATATGACCGCCGTCGCTCAAGATTTGCCGGTCGAGCTCCGCCGACAGGGTCCGCGAGATCTGCGGCGCGATCTTGCGGCCGGTGTCGGCGCAAACTGCGAACTCCGCAAGCGCGATAGCGCAAAGCGCCCGGTCCGCCCCCTGCGCCTGACCGGTGGCGAGCGCCCGCCAGATCAACCGCGCGCTCTTGGCGAGGGACATCATGAAAGCGTCGTAGAAATCGGCGTCCGCGCCGTCGAGCAGAACGGGCGACTGGGCGAAAAAGGAAAGAAGCCGCCTTGCGACGACGGCGGGCTCCATCGCCGGGTCTTCGGCGGGGAGCTTCTTCAGCGCGAGAAAATCGCCGACAAGCGCCTGGGCGTTGGCCTGCGCAAGAGTCTTGTCGGCGGCGCGCAGATGGCGCAGCCAGGAAAAGCCCGCAAGCGCCCGCCGCCAGGCGGGAGACGGCGGCGTGAGGGTGAAGGGAGAGGCGCCGTAGCTTTGCAGAGTCTTGCCGGCGAAGGAAAAATAGCCCGCATAAATTTCATCCGCGACCGTCGGATCGGCGGTGCGGATATCGGGCGGCGCGACGCGCAGCCGCTCCGGCGGGGCGATCGCCATGGATTTTACGACATGATAGGGCGTGGCCGCGCTGCGCGCGAAAACCTTCGCCGCGAAGGCGCCGGCTATCCGCATCCGGTCACGCAAGCCGCCGTTCAGGTCTCGTCCTCCGATTCGCCGAAACGCCCTTTTCGGGCGAAGAAATCCGGCGATTGCCCGCCCAACGGCTAAGAGCGAAGCGCCCGCAATTGTTTATACACTATTTTGACATTTGCCGCGCAATCGCGCCCGCGGCTGTCCCCCGCAAAAACGCGGCGCTTTTCGCGGCCCGTGGGAAATGGCAATGTCCCAGCGAGCTTTATCCCGGCGCGCGCCGCGCGTCCGAACTTTGCCATTGATCGCGTTTTCTGCGATGGGCCGGGACGCTCGCTTGCAGCGCGATCAACAGGAGGTCTTTGAATGCCGCTCTACACGCTCGATGGAATTGCGCCGCGCCTGCCGGCCGAGGGTCGCTATTTCGTGGCGCCCGGCGCGCATCTCATCGGCCGCGTCGAGCTTCAGGAAGACGCCAATGTCTGGTTCAACTGCGTGCTGCGTGGCGACAATGAGTGGATCACGATCGGCGCGCGGACCAATATCCAGGACAATAGCGTCCTCCACACCGATATGGGCTATCCGCTGACGATCGGCGCCGACTGCACCATCGGCCACAATGTCATCTTGCATGGCTGCACGATCGGCGACGGCGCGCTCATCGGCATGGGCGCGACGATTCTCAACGGCGCCAAGATCGGGAAGAACTGCCTTGTCGGCGCCAATGCGCTGGTGACGGAAGGCAAGGAGTTTCCCGACAATTCGCTCATTGTCGGCGCGCCGGCGAAGGTCATCCGGGAGCTTGGCGAAGACTCGCGCGCGACGTTCCTCGAGTCGGCGAAGCACTATGTGGAGAACGGCCAGCGCTACCTGAAAGGGCTTGCCGGGATCGAAGGCTGAAGCCTCACTTCGCGACATACATCGGCGCGCTGGTCGGCGCGCCGACCGCCACCCACACATTCTGATTTTCCTGCGACTGCCGCTTCACGAAGCGATAGGACGTCTGCGACCAGGGCTTTACCTCGTCGGCGAGATTGTCGAGAACGAAGTCGCCGCGATTGGTGCGCGCCATCAGCACCGCATGGCCGTCGCCATGCTCGTCCTTCACGACGGCGAGCAGCAGAGCGGCGCGCGGAAAGCCGGCTTCCATCAACACGCGGCGCTTGAGCAGCGCATAGTCCTCGCAGTCGCCCTTGCCGTCGGTCGGATAGTCCCAGGCGTCGGGCGCACCGGCGTGCTCCGCGTCGGAGACGGGCTCGATCTTGTTGTTGACCAGGGCGTTGACGCCTTCGATCTTGCGCATCGCCGCCGGGGTCAGGTCGATAGCCTGCGGGGCGCGGTCGCCGTCATCGCATTCAGCGCTGTAGCGCTGGCAGAAATCGACCCAGCCGAAGGGCACGCTGGTCTCGGGGCCGAGCGGCGAGAGCGTGGCGGTCGGCAATTTGGCTCCGGCCATGGCCGGAAGAGCCGAGAGGCCCAGAGCGGCGAGAGCGAGAGCCAGACTTTTGAGAACGCGACCCGCGATACGCATTTAACGAAACCCTACTCGCCAACCGACCGTTAAGAAATCATTTACGATTGTGGCCGGTTTGCCAAGATGTGCGTTAAGACCGCTTTAACTTATGGTTTACGGCAAAGCCTCCCGCCAGGGTCGGCGCTCGTTGGGCAAATAGGATAAATCAAATGAGATCAGTCATTTAATTTTTTTCGCACAAGACAGGGGCGGCCTTGAACAAGCGAGGCCGCGCGTCCAAAGCCGCCACAATCGTTAATGGTTAAGGATCAACCCGCCCGGGGTCGGTCTCACTGGTTCGAGACATAGGCCGGGGCGGCCGTGGGTTCGCCGATCGCGACCCAGACATTCTGATTGTGCTGGGACTGCCGCTTCACGAAGCGATAGGGCGTCTTCTTCCAGAGCTTCACCTGATCGGCGAGATTGTCGAGGATGAATTCCCCGCGATTGGTGCGGACCGTAAGCACGGAATGGCCGTCGCCATTTTTTTCCTTCACCACGGTCAGGAGCAGAGCCTCGCGCGGGAACCCTTGATCGATGAGCATGCGGCGCTTCAGCAGCGCATAATCTTCGCAGTCGCCCTTACCGTCCGAAGGATAGTCCCATTGATCGATCGCGCCCCAGTGATCCGCGTCGGCGATAGGATCGATATGCTTGTTCACCCAGGCGTTGATGCGGGCGATCTTGTTATAGGCCGCCGCGTCGAGCTTGATCTCCGTCGGAACGCCAGCCTCGTCGTCGCACTCCGCCCGATTGCGCTGGCAAAACTCGACCCACCCGTAGGGCACGCTGGTCTCGGCGCCGACCGGGGCGAAATTCGGCGCTTCCGAACCTGCAAGGCTCGTCGCGGCGACCGCCACGAGACCCGCGCCCGCAAGACCGAGAGCCACAATCGTTTTGCCGATGATGCCGACCATTTCCCGTCCCCTTTCGATGAGACGAGAATAGGTTTCTTGTTTTGCCGTCCTTCAAAGTATTTCTCCCGCATTTTACGCGAACGCATTTAGATTTTCAGGCCGGAGAGGTAAGTATAATCTTTTGCGACCGAAACCGATAAAATTCGAATGAGTTGTCTATAACAATGATTTTGTTGATTTATCTGCGCATGACAGAACGCCCCTCGCTCCGGGGGCTCATGGGACGATCAACTTGAGGGGGCCGACTCTTAACGGCGTGCGCGGGAGGGGGTTAACGGGCCGCGGGGAGCCGTAATTTTTATGTCGAATATGCGGCGGCGGAATTTGCGGTCCCGGCGCGGGAGGCATGCTGCGCCCGCATTTTCAGTCGCTTGCAGATTTCAGCGCCGCCTGCGCGATACGGGATTTCGCCGCAATTATCCGGCATCGGGGCGCTACGGCTTGAGGGACGTCAGGGGCTCGGGCAGATATTGCAGCGGGTCCGCGACGACGAATGAATAGGACAGCGCCAGACCCGCGTTGAACTGATTGCGCGAGCCAATGAGGTTGGGAATGGGGCTGGAGCCCACGCTGCCGAGCAATCGCTGCCCGCCGCCATAGACGGAGACGGCCGTTTCGTCGGTGAAATTGTAGCGGATCGTCGCCATGCCGCCGGCCGACGTGAATCCGCCGGTCGCCGTGTAGGGAAGCAGCCGGCCGTTCACCAGCGCCTCGAACGGCGTCACCGAGAAATAGGCGTTGGCGTAATTATTGTCGCCGAAATTGATGCGCGGGCCGACCGAGAGGCGGAAACGGCCGACGGACTCATAGGCGTCCGCATAAAAGGCCGCGACGAAGCCCTCATGGCCGTCGATTCCCTGGCGCATCTCGGCGCGCATGCGGAAATGATCGAAGGGATGATACTCGACGAAGCCGCCGATCTCATGGGTCAGCGCCACGCGGCGCAGGCCGAAAAGCCCGTCGCGCTGTCCGCGCTGGAAGACGAAGTTGGCGACAGGGCCGACCCGCAGCCCGCCATAATCGAAAACCGGGAAGCCGAAACCCTCGTCCGGCGTCGAGAAGGTTTCGGGTTCGCCCACCCTGCGCACCGCCACCGCCGGGAAGGGATAGGGCCGCATCTGCCCTGACCCCGGAAAGCTCGGGGAGACCGCGCCGATCACGCTGACCGTGACGATCCAGCCCTTCGAGTCGGTCTTGGGCGGAGGAATCAGTTCCGCCGCGCCGCCGGAGATCGGCGCACAAAGCACGACTGTAAAAGCCGAAATCAGGGTTCTCAGCGCTGTGATTCGCAACAAAAACTGCCCTTTGAGACGCGTTTCTTGACGCTTCTTTAACAACCCGGCGGGCGGCTGGCCACTATTTGCCGGGCTAAAACGTCAGCATGGTGGCGCGCAAAGGGACCTAGCCACGATGCGCACAAAATTCCCGGCGGGCGGTCCCCGGCGATCGCCTATCGGTAGAGCCAGGCATTGCGCGCGAGCATTCCCCGGCCGCCGAGCGCCCTGATGGCGAAATCGCGCGCGACCGAAGCCGGCCCGCTTATATGAAAATAATCGCCCTGGCGTCGCGAGGCGCGAACGATGCGCGAGGCGCGGGCGATCCGGCTCCTCTCATAATCCGCGAAGGCGGCCTCGACGCCGACGCCGAGCCGCAGAAAGGCGGTTCCCAGCGCGGCGGCGTCCTCGATCGCCTGCGCCGCGCCTTGCGCCAGGAAGGGGAGCATCGGATGCGCGGCGTCGCCCAGCAGCGTGACGGCGCCCCTGCTCCATTTCGAAAGCGGGGGCCGGGCGAAAAGCGGCCAATGCCGCCAGGAAGCGCCGGCCTGGACGAGGGAGAGGAGATCGGCCCCGGGGCCTTTGGGCGCGAGCAGACGCGCGAGTTCCGGCCCCTCGAGCGCGAGGATGGCGGCGCCGTCCGCCGCGCGGGGCTCCTCGGCGACGATCACGACGACATTGATGATGGAGCCGTCGCGCAGCGGATAGTGAACGACATGGGCGCCGGGCAGCATCCAGAGATTGCTCTCGCGGGCGCGCAGCGCCGCCGGGGCCAGCTCGGCGGGAACCAGCGCGCGCCACGCCGTAAGGCCGGAATAATAGGGCGCGTCGCGTTCCGTCGGGAAGAGATGGGCGCGCACGGCGGAGCGCTGTCCGTCGGCGCCGACAAGGCCGGAGGCGTCGATTTCCTCGACGCCGCCCTCGCCATGGGCCCGCAGCGACAGGCGTCCGGAACGTTCAGTGAAATCGCCGACGCGCGCGCTGGTGCGAATCTCGATCGCCTCATGGGCGAGGGCCGCCTGCAACAAAGCCTGCTGCAGATCGGCGCGGTGGAAAACCCTGAAGGGCGCGCCCCAGCGGCTCCCTGAATCGGAAAGATCGAGCCGCGCCAGAACGGAGCCGTCGCGCCCGCGGCGGATATTGATCGCCTGCGGCTCCAGCGCCACCGCGGCGAGCGCGCTTTCGAGCCCGAGACCGGCGAGAATGCGTCCGGCGTTGGGCGCAATCTGCAACCCGGCCCCGACTTCCTCGATCTTCGCCGCGCGCTCCAGGATGATGACGCGTTTGCCCGCGCGGGCGAGCGCGAGCGCGGCGGAAAGCCCGCCAATGCCAGCGCCCGCAATGACGATCGGGGCGCTCACGCTCTCTGCTCAAAATCGTTGATGACGAAGACCGGTGGAAAAGCGGCTAGGCGCAAGGCTGGATTTCTTTGATAGAATCTAGTCGCGCCCCCAAAGCCTTTCGAGCACGCCAAAGGTCGACGGCAACCTGCATATTGATCCAAATTTCAGGCCCATTTCCACAAAGTTTGCCCAGCTTCAGAGCCATTTCCGGAGAGATGCTCGACTCGCCAGAGAGAATTCGGTGCAGTTGCTGGCGTCCGACATCCAGCATCTTAGCTAGGTCAGTGACAGTGACGTTGAGGGCAGGCAAGACGTCATCGCGAAGGATCGCGCCCGGATGGGTCGGTTCTCGCTCACCTCGCCTCGTTACAAAAACTTCAGTCATTTCTCGTCTCGTTAGCGCCATTTAGCGGGAGAGGAGCGCCAAAGGCGCTCCTCGAAAAGTCACTAGTGATATTGTTCAAAGTCCACTTGCGACGCATCCTGGCCATCGAATTCAAAAGTAACGCACCACGGGCCATTTACATGAACCGAATACCGGGGAGGATTAAATCCGTTCAACGGATGAAAATCGAACCCTGGAATGCGCATATCGCCTGGCTTTCTTGCTGCTTCGAGCGCGTCTAACCTCCGAACAAGCCGCTCGTGGAATTCTTTGGCTATTTTTGCTGACTTTCCGGTCTGAAAAAATTCCTCCAAATACTTGTTTTTGAATGATTTTATCATACAACTCCCTTCATTGCCGCTTACTCCTTTCTAAAATAGGAACGCCGTCGCGTGTCATGCGACACGCGACATATGACCCCGTCCCGTTCCCTAAGTCAACGGAATTTAAAATTCTTGATCGTCTCGCCGATCGGCTCAAGCCGGCTCTTCAGCGTGATAGACGCATTCCGCCGGATCGGCGCCGCCATGGAGCGAGGCGTCATAGACATAGAGCGTCGAGCAATAGGGGCAGACCGCCTGATTTTCCGCGCCCATGTCGATATAGACATGCGGATGGTCGAAGGGCGGCAGCGCGCCGATGCACATGAATTCCTTCGCCCCCACGCGAATCTCCGCGACGCCGGGCGAGTTGTGGAAATGGGGCGTGGAATGTTCGCTCATGGTCCGCTCTTCAAGTGACGCCGCGGGGCGGCTCGGGATCGCTCACGCCCCCTATATTGCAGCGCGCGGAAATTGGATAGGGGGCGTCGCGCCCCCGTCCGTCCGTCTACTTCGTCGTATAGCCGCCATTCGCCAGGATCGTCTGTCCCGTCACCCACCAGCCTTCGGAAACGAGGAAGCGCACGAGCGGCGCGATGTCGGCCGGATCGGTCAGGCCGGTCGCGGTAAATCTCGACAGATCGGCGGCCGCCTGGTTGTAGGCCGCCGATTCCGGCGTCTCCTGCCCGTAAAAGAAGGGCGTCTCCATCGGACCGGGCGCCACGGCGGTCACGGATATGCCGCGCGGTCCGAATTCTTTCGACGCCGCGCGCGTGAAATGCTCCACGGGAGCCTTGCTGCCGGCGTAAATGGAATAGAGCCCCGTGAAGGCGCCGAGCAGGGAGGTGACGATCGTGCAGATCTTGCCGCCCTCGGAAAGCGTCCGGCCAGCCTCCTGGATGAAGAAGAAGGCGGCCTTGGCGTTGATCGCGAAAATGGCGTCGTAATCCTCCTCGCGCACGTCGAGGATCGGCTTCTTGATCACCATGCCGACGGTGTTGACCGCGATGTCGATCCGGCCGAAGCAGCTCTTCGCCTCCGCGAAAAGATCCGCGACCTCGGAAACGCGAGTGAGGTCGGCCTGGCGCGCGAAGGCGGACGCCCCGGCGCGTTGGACGGCGGCCACAGTGTCCTCGGCGGCGGCTTTCGTCGCCGCGCTGTTGTAATGGACGAGCACGCCCGCGGCCCCCTGCGCCGCAAGGTCTCGGGAAATCAGTCCGCCGAGATTTTTCGCGCCGCCGGCGACAATCACGAATTTGCCCTTCAACGAATGATCCAACATCGACGCCGCTCCTCTGAAAGATTGCGGCGTGGAAACTCGGTCTTCCAATCGCCGGGATAAAGCGCACAATCCTGACATTATTATTCGTGATCTGGCGAACAATGCGGAGCGTTCATGGAAGTCATCACGATGATGCGCGTTTTCGCCGCCGTCGCGCGGCGCGGCAGCTTCACCGCCGCCGCCGCCTCGATGTCTCTGCCGCGATCGAGCGTCTCGACGGCGGTTCGCGATCTCGAGGCGCATCTGGGCGCCCGCCTTCTCAACCGCACCACGCGCCAGGTCTCGCTGACCGCCGACGGCGCGCTTTACCTCGAGAAATGCCGCCAGTTGCTGGCCGAGCTCGACGACATGCGGGAGATGTTCAGGCCCGCCGCGGCGATCTCCGGCGGCCTGCGGATCGACGCGCCGACCCGTATCGGCCGCCTGGTGATCGCGCCCGCCCTTCCTGCATTTCTGACGCGGCACCCGGCGCTCGACCTGTATCTGACCGTGGCCGACCGCCAGATCGACCTCGCCCGCGACGGCGTCGATTGCGCGATCCGGGTCGGCGACCTGAAGGATTCGCGGCTCGGCGCCCGGCGCCTGTGTGAGGTCGACATGCTGACCTGCGCCAGTCCGGCCTATCTCGAACGCCATGGCGCGCCGCGCTCGGTTCGAGACCTGTCCGACCATTATGCGATCAATTACGCGGCGTCGCCGGAACGACATGCGTCGAAATTCGACTTTCAGACGAAAGACGGCGTCATGAAGATCGCGATGCGCGCGCGGGTCTCCGTCAATAATGCGGAAACCTACATCGCCTGCGCGGAAGCCGGACTCGGCGTCATTCAGGTTCCCGCTTACGACGTCGAGGAGCAACTCGCCTCGGGGTCGCTGATCGAAATCCTTCCCGAGGCGCGTCCGGTTCCGGAGCCGCTTTCGCTCGTCTTCCCGCAACCGGGCAAGCAGTCCGCGCGGCTTCGCGCCTTCATCGAATGGGCGACGCCCCTGCTGCGCGGAAGGTTGTCGTCGAAAAAATAAGGCCGCCGGCGTTCCGGCGGCCTCTGTCGGCTTATCGGCGCGGTCTCAAACGGCCAGCTTCAGCACATGGCTGAGGATGAAGTAGAGCGAGCCCGAGAGCAGGATGGCGCAGGGAAGCGTCAGCACCCAGGCCATCAGCAGATTGCGGATCGTGCCCATCTGCACGCCCGAGCCGTTCGCCGCCATCGTGCCGGCGACGCCGGACGACAGCACATGGGTGGTCGAGACCGGAAGGCCGTATATGTCGGCCGCGGCGATGGTGCTCATGGCGACGATTTCGGCCGACGCGCCCTGCCCATAGGTCAGATGCTCCTTGCCGATCTTCTCGCCCACCGTGACCACAATGCGCTTCCAGCCGATCATGGTGCCAAGGCCGAGCGCAATGGCGACGGCGACCTTCACCCAGGTCGGGATGAACTTCGTCGCCTTGTCGATCTCGTCCTTATAGGCCTTCAGCGTCTTCTTGTCGCCTTCGGTCAGCGCCGCTTCCTTGTCCTTGGCGAGGAAGCGGAGCGCCTCGGAGGCGAGATAGATGTCATTACGGGTATTGCCGACGGCGGCGAAGGGGATCTTGGAGATCGCGCCGTAGGTCTGAATCTCCTGGGAGATTTCGCGCATCAGGGCCGCGAGAGAGGGATAGGTGCCCTCGGTGAGCTCGTGACGCGAGATATAGTTGGTCACCGCCGGGCGCGGGTCGCCGAGCACATTATAGCCCGCCGCCTTGCCTTCCACGACCTTGGAAGCTTCCGCCGAAACCTTGGTGAAGGCGGCGATATGGCTCGGCGGCAGCGCGCGGTTCAGCGCATAGGCCGTCGGCACCGTGCCGATCAGGATCAGCATGATGAGGCCCATGCCCTTCTGGCCGTCATTCGAACCATGCGCGAAGGAGACGCCGGTGCAGGTCAGGATCAGCAGGCCGCGGATCCACCACGGCGGCGGGTTCTGGCCCTGCGGCTCCTTGTAGAGCTCGGCCTTGCGGACGACGAATTTCATGAGCAGCAGCAGCAGAGCGGCCGCCGTGAAGCCGACGATCGGGGAGAGCAGCAGCGAATAGCCGATCTCCGTCGCCTTGCCCCAGTCGACGCCCGACGTGCCGTCGCGGCCGCGCATCAGGGCGTTGGCGATGCCGACGCCGATGATCGAGCCGATGAGCGTGTGCGACGAGGAGGCCGGCAGGCCCAGCCACCAGGTGCCGAGGTTCCAGACGATCGCCGCGATGAGCAGGGCGAAGACCATGGCGAAGCCGGCGCTGGAGCCGACTTGCAGGATCAGTTCGACCGGGAGCAGCGACACGATGCCGAAGGCGACCGCGCCCGTCGAGAACAGCACGCCGAGAAAATTGAAGAAACCCGACCAGATCACGGCGATATTGGCCGGCATGGAGTGGGTGTAAATGACCGTCGCGACGGCGTTGGCCGTGTCATGGAAGCCGTTGACGAATTCGAAGCCCAGCGCGATCAGCAGCGCGACGCCGAGGAGGACGAAGGGCAGATAGGTGACGACGGGCGCGCCGGCGTCCTTGAGATCGGCCCAGATGCTGAAAGCCGTATAGCCGAGGCCGCAGGCGATGACGCCGAGAAAGACCAGCAGGCCGCGAATATCGAAGGCGTGATCGAGCTTTGGCTTCGGACCCGCCGGCTCGTGGCCGGGTGAAAATTCGACGCCTGAAGTAACGGATGTCATGAGGGAGCCTCTTCTTAACGGAGGCCCCAAATCAACAGGATTTGAATAACCCTAACGTGACAATTCAAGAATCGGCAAGACCCGAATCATTTCCCTGGCTTACGCCAAGCGCCGCGAGTCGGTCCCGCTCTTCCCCGGTCAGTTCGACGGTTTCCGCCGGAGCCCGCCGACGCCGCGCCGCCGACCACACCGCCGCGCCGCCCGCGAGAAGCGCAAGCAGCGGCGCCGTCCAGAGCAGGATTGTGCCGGGCTTGACCGGCGGGCGCAGCAGGACGAAATCGCCGTAGCGGGCGTGCACATATTCCTTCACCTGCGCGTCGCTCATGCCTTCTTTCAGCTTCTCTCGCACGAGGACGCGCAGGTCCCTGGCGAGCGAGGCGTCGGAATCGTCGACCGACTGATTCTGGCAGACGAGGCATCGCAATTCGCCGGTGATGGCGCGGGCGCGGGCCTCCATCGCCGGGTCGGGGAGAATTTCGCCCGGCGTGACGGCGTGAGCGGGGATGATGAGCAACATCGCCGCCAGGGCCAGCGCCCCCAACCCTGCCTTGCCTCGGTTCGAGATGACGGGCTTGCGAGCGTCACGACCAGGATTATCGCGGCCGAACCGCCCCTGCCCCTCCCCGCGCTTCGCGGGGGAGGAATGAAGCGGCGTCATCCGTAACTGGCGACCGACACCGAGAATCTCGGAAACGAGCCGCCTCAGGGCAATCGGATGAACGCTGAGCATGAGCCCATCCCTCCCCTTTACGGGGAGGGTGGCCCTGCGAAGCAGGGCCGGGTGGGGTAAAGCTCTATCAATGTAATGCGGCGCGAACCCCACCCGGCGGTCTTCGACCGCCGACCTCCCCGTAAAGGGGAGGTATTGGGCGGCTAACGTCCAATATGGTTGTTCACCCGATTGCCCTCCGGGCCGCCTCCCTTCCCCTTGCAGGGGGGGATCAAGGGTGGGGGTCGCCGCGGCGGCCCCCAAATCGGCAGGAATATCTTGGAGCTGGGCGTTTCTGTCCCTCATTCCGCCGCCTCCGGCATCGCTGCAACCTTCGCCCGCCGCGCCACGCCGATGCGCAGGCGCCGGTCCGCCAGCGAGCAAGCGCCGCCCAGCGCCATGACCAGCGCGCCGATCCAGATCAGCGTCACGAAGGGCTTCCAGTAAAGCCGCGCGTCGATCGTCCCGTCCGGATGCGATTCGCCGATGGCGGCGTAGATCTGCCCCAGTCCGAGCGTCGCAATGCCGGCCTCGGAGCGCTGCATCTTGCGCGCCTGATAATAGCGCTTGGCGGGTTCGATCTTCGCGATTGTCCGTCCGCCCGAACGCACGTCCATCGCGGCGTAGATTTCCGAATAGTTCGGGCCCTGGCGCGGCGAGAGCTCCTCGATCGCGAGCTTGTAGGGACCGACGTCGTGATATTCGCCGGGCTTCATGGCGAGAATGTTCTCGACGCCCCAACCCGTCGCGGCGAGGCCGAGCAATGTCAGCCCCATGCCCGCATGCGAGATCGACGTGCCCCAGGCGGAAAGCGGCAGGCCGGCGAGGCGCGCGAAGACGGCGCCCGCCGAGGAGGCGCGGAAGGTCGCGCGCTGGGCGATGTCGCTCACGCCGCCAATGACGAGATAGACCGCGAGGCCTCCCGTGACGATGGAGAGGAAAGGCGTTCCGTACATCGCGCCGAACAGCGCCGCCGCGAAGACGCCGACGGCGAAGGCCGCGCGCAGGCGCTGAAGCGCAGCCGGCAAATCGCCGCGCTTCCAGGCGAGCATCTGGCCGACGGGCATGAGCAAAGCGAGCGGCAGCGCGATCGGGATCAGCACCGTGTTGAAGAAGGGCGCGCCGACCGAAATCTTCTCGCCCGTCAGCGCCTCGAGCGCCAGCGGATAGAGCGTGCCGATGACGACCGTCGCGCAGCTCGCGGAAAGAAGCAGGTTGTTAAGGACCAGCGCGCCCTCGCGCGAGATGGGCGAGAAGAGCCCGCCCACGGGAAGCGACCCCGCGCGCACGGCGAAGAGCGCCAGCGCGCCGCCGATGAAGAAGACGAGGATGGCGAGAATGAACACGCCGCGCTCGGGATCGCTCGCAAAGGCGTGCACGGAGGTCAGCACGCCGGAACGCACGAGGAAGGTGCCGAGCAGAGAGAGCGAGAAGGCCAGAATCGACAGGAAGATCGTCCAGACCTTCAGCGCCTCGCGCTTCTCCATCACCGCCGCGCTGTGGAGGAGCGCCGTACCGGCGATCCAGGGCATGAGGGAGGCGTTCTCGACCGGGTCCCAGAACCAGAAGCCGCCCCAGCCCAGCGTGTAATAGGCCCAGTAGGAGCCCATGGCGATGCCGAGCGTCAGCGCCACCCAGGCGAAAAGCGTCCAGGGCCGGGCGAAGCGCGCCCAGGCGGCGTCGATGCGCCCGCCGATAAGCGCCGCCGCTGCGAAGGAGAAGACGATCGAGAAGCCGACATAGCCGAGATAAAGCAGCGGCGGGTGGATCGCGAGGCCGGGGTCCTGAAGGATCGGATTGAGGTCGCGGCCCTCCCATGGCGGCTGATCGACGCGCGCGAAGGGATTCGAGGTCAGCAGGATGAAAAGCAGAAAGGCCGCGCCGAGCAGACCCTGCACGGCGAGCGCGTCGGCGCGTAATTTGTCGGGCATGGCCGACGAGAAGATCGCGATCAGCGCGCCGCAGAGCGAGAGCACCAGCACCCAAAGGAGCATGGAGCCTTCATGATTCCCCCACACGCCCGAGATTTTATAGATGAAGGGCTTCAGCGAGTGCGAATTCTCGATGACGTTGACGAGCGAGAAGTCGGAGACGACATGCGCATAGGTCAGCGCGCCGTAGGAGAAGGCGATGAAGAGAAATTGCGCGATGGCGGTCGGCCGCGCGACGCGCATCAGCGCGACGTCGTTCATCCGCGCGCCGGCGAGCGGAATGGCGAACTGCATCAGCGCGAGGGCGAGCGCGAGAACGAGCGCGTAATGTCCGGTTTCGACGATCATATGCCCACCTTTTCGGCTCCGTCATTGCGAGCGAAGCGAAGCAATCCAGCTTCACGACGACGCTCTTGGATTGCTTCGTCGCTTGCGCTCCTCGCAATGACGGGAACCGTCACTTCTTCTCTCCCTGCCACACGCCCTGCGCTTTCAGTCTGTCCGCGACGTCTTTGGGCATGTAGCGCTCGTCATGCTTGGCGAGGACGCTGTCGGCCTTGAACGCGCCGTCCGCGCCCAGCACGCCGTCGACGACGACGCCCTGCCCTTCACGGAAGAGATCGGGCAAGAGGCCCGTAAAGGCGATGGCGAGATCCCTCGTCTTGTCGGTGACGGCGAAAGTCACGTCCTTGCCGTTCTTCACGACGCTGCCTTCCTTCACGAGCCCCCCGATCCGCAGCCGCGCGCCGGGCGCGATCTGTTTCTGCGCCAGCTCCGAAGGCGTGTAGAAAAAGACGATATTGTCGCGCAACGCGAACAGCACGAGGCCCGCCGCGAGCCCGAGAATGGCCAGCGCGCCGATGATGAGCGTGAGTCTCTTGCCTTTGCGGGTCATTTTTGTTTCGCCGGTTTCGCCCCCTCCCCAACCCTCCCCCCGCTTCGCGGGAGAAGGAGCGAGGCGCGGGCCTTCATTGACACAGCCGCTCACGTCGATCGTGAACGTCCCCTCTCCCGCTTTGGCGGGGGAGGGACAGGGAGGGGGCTCACCCCCCGATGTTCAATTCCTTCGCCAGCGCCTCGACGCGGGCGGCTTCCGTCTCTTTCCCCACGAGCGCCTTGCGCGCGTCGGCCACGGCCTTCTTCGCCTTTTCCGGCTCCGCGAGAACGCTATAGGCGCGAATGAGACGCAACCAGCCCTCGACGTCGTCGCCCTTGCTTTCGAGCCGTGCGGCGAGTTTCTCCACCATGCCGCGGATCATCGCCGCGCGTTCATCGGCCGGCATGGCGGCGATAGCCTTGCCCTGCGCGCTCGACGGCCCCTGAGCCGTCTCCTGTTCGGCAGGCGCCGAGGCGAAGGGCGGGCGGGACGCGCTTTCGCCGCGCAGTTCGGCGAGGCGTTGGCGCACGGAGCGCAGATAGGCGGCCCCGGCCGGCGCATCGGCTTCGAGCCTCGCGAAAATCTCGATCGCCTTGTCCTTCTCGCCCGCCTGCTCGGCGCCGAGCCCGAGATAATAGGCGGCCATGACATTCGCCGGATCGAGCGCCAGCGCGGCCTCGAAATCCTTCTTCGCTTCCGCCGTCACCTTGCCCTCGGCGACGATCATGCGCGCCTGTCCGAGATTGGCGTGGCGCTCGGCGGTGGGGCCGAGCAATGTCAGCGCCTTGGCGTAGGCGTCGATCGCTTCCTCGCCTCGGCCGGCGCGCAGATAATAAGGCGCGACCACCTCGAATCCGCGCCCGTCCTCGGGATGCTCGCGCAAATGCTGCTCGATGCGGGCGACGGCGCCGGAGAGGTCGTTGCGCTCGGGCGCGGCTTCGAGGCGCGCCGTCAGCGGCATGTCGGGCGCGTTGGATCGGCCGAGCTTCAGATAGAGCGGGACGGCGACAAGAGGGATGACGACGATGGCGCTCAACGCCGCCACGAGCGCCGCCTTGCGAGAGCCTCGGGCGGCCGCCTTGGGAGCGGCCTCCGCGCGCAGCAGGCGGCGGGCGGCTTCCGTCTTCGCGGCCTCGGCCTCCGCCGCGTCGAGACGGCCCTCGGCGCGCTCGCGCTCGATCTCGGCGATCTGCTCCTCGAAAAAGGCGATGTCGGCGGCGTTGGCGTCTTTCGCCTCGCCGCGCGCGGCCAGCGGCAGGAGAACGGCCATAACCGCGGCGCCGGTCAAAAGGGCGAAGATAAGCCAGATCATGGGAGCGCTGTTTAAGGCTTCGCGGAGCTTATTGGAAGTGCCACACGCTTTGTCACGCATGGAATCGCTGGCATAAAAGCGGTTCGAAAGGCTTTTGGAACAGTGATTACCCGCCTCGCCATTTCAGGTTATCGATCCATCCGCGAACTGGTCCTCGCGCCGGGGCCGCTGACCATCGTCACTGGCGCCAACGGCGCCGGCAAATCCAGCCTCTATCGCGCCTTGCGGCTTCTCGCCGACGTCGCGCAGGGGCGGATCGTCCAGTCGCTGGCGCTGGAGGGCGGTCTCGACTCGACGCTTTGGGCGGGGCCGGAGAAATTTTCCCGCGCCATGAAGGCGGGCGAGGAAAAAATCCAGGGGCTGGTGCGGCAAGCGCCCAAGGGCGTGAAGCTCGGCTTCGCCTCGGACGCATATGGCTACGCGATCGACCTCGGCCCGAGTTCGACTCAGGGCGGCGTTTTCGGCCTCGATCCGGAAATAAAAGTCGAGGCGCAATGGACTGGCGACTATCTCGGCCGCAGCAATCTTTTCGCTGAACGCCGCGGCCCCGGCGTGCGCATCCGCGACGAGAATGGCGGCTGGCGACAGGCGGCGGCCTCGCTCGCCGGCGTCGACAGCATGATGACGCATTGCGCGGATATACGCAGCGCCTACGATCTCGCCGTTCTGCGTGAGACGATGCGGCGCTGGCGCTTCTACGACAATCTGCGCGCCGACCGGGAGGCGCCGGCGCGACGGCCGCAGATCGGCACCTATACGCCGGCGCTCGCCGATGACGGCGCCGATCTCGCAGCGGCGCTCGCCACCATCATGGAGATCGGCGAGGCGGAGGCGCTGCGCGAGACGATCGGCGACGCCTTTCCGGGGAGCAGGATCGATCTCTCAACCACGGCCGGCTATTTCGAAACGCTCATGCGCCAGCATGGGCTCCTGCGCCCTTTGCGCGCGGCCGAGCTTTCCGAAGGCACGCTGCGTTATCTGCTGCTCGTCGCCGCGCTTCTGACGCCGCGTCCGCCGCCCCTGATGGTGTTCAACGAACCCGAATCCAGCCTGCATCCGAGCCTCATCGGCCCGCTCGCCAGATTGATGCTCAGGGTCGCCAAGAATACGCAGCTCGTCGTCGTCTCCCATTCGGCGAAGCTCGTCTCGGAGCTCGGCGACGACGAGCGCTGCGTGGAGATCGCCCTGGAAAAACAACTGGGCGAGACCCTCGCCCCCGCGCATGACAAGCCGAAATGGGTCTGGCCGTCGCGTTGAGGCTTGACGGCGGCCGCCTCCACGCCATTGCTATGCGCAAACAGCGCGAGACCCGCCATGTATATCGAACCGCCCTCTATCGAACAGCTCTCCAACGTCATCTCGCAGGTCACCGGACCCGCCTTTCTCCTCGCCGCTGAGGCGCAGCTTTTGAGCGTGCTGATGTCGCGGCTCGACCGCCTCGTCGATCGTTCGCGCGATCTCGCCGAACTGAGCGACGAGGATGCGCAGGCGCATCGCAAGATCGAACTTCCGATCCTGCGGCGGCGCGCCAAGCTGGTGCATCGTTCGATCTATTGGGGCGTGGCGAGCTGCGTCGTGACGAGCGTTCTCGTCATCATCGCCTTCGCATCGGCGTTGATGCGGCTTCGCCACGAATATGGCGCGGCGACGCTCTTCGTGATCGCCATGGCGCTCTTCACCGGCGCCTTGATCGCCTTCGCGCAGGAAGTGCGTCTCGGCTATTCGGAGATCGACGCCAACGCCGTCTTCATGAAAAAGCATAGATGGCGGCGGGAGCCCATTCCGCCGCGCATCGACTGACGCGTTCGTTCACCCCTCGCCGAACACCCGGCGGAAGATCGTGTCCACATGCTTGAAATGGTACGAAAGGTCGAACAGCTCGTCCAGCTCCGCGGGCGACAGTTTGGCGCTTACGTCCTTGTCCTGGCCGAGCAGCGTGCGGAATTCTCCTTCGCCGCGCCAGACCGGCATGGCGTTGCGTTGCACGAAGGCGTAGGCGTCCTCGCGCGACACGCCCTTTTGCGTCAGCGCCAGCAGCACGCGCTGCGAATGGACGAGCCCGCCCAGCCGGTCCAGATTCTTCTGCATGTTCTCGGGGTAAACGAGCAGATTGTCGATGACGTTGGCAAGGCGCGCCAGCGCAAAATCGAGCGTCACAGTAGCGTCGGGGCCGATCATGCGCTCGACGGAGGAATGCGAAATGTCGCGCTCGTGCCAGAGCGCGACATTCTCCATCGCCGGAATCGCCATGCCGCGCACGAGACGCGCGAGGCCGGTGAGATTTTCGGTGAGCACCGGATTGCGCTTATGCGGCATGGCGGAGGAGCCCTTCTGCCCCGCCGAGAAATATTCCTCGGCTTCGAGCACCTCGGTGCGCTGCAGGTGGCGCACTTCGATGGCGAGCCGCTCGACCGACGAGGCGACGACGCCGAGCGTCGCGAAGAAGGCGGCGTGGCGGTCGCGCGGTATGACCTGCGTCGACACGGGCTCCGGGACGAGGCCGAGTTTCTCCGCGACATATTCTTCGACGCGCGGATCAATATTGGCGAAAGTGCCGACGGCGCCCGAAATCGCGCAGGTCGCGACCTCCTTGCGCGCCGCCGCGAGACGCTCCCGCGCGCGCATGAACTCCGCATAGGCCTGCGCCATTTTGAGGCCGAAGGTCACGGGCTCGGCGTGAATGCCGTGCGAGCGGCCGATGGTCGGCGTGAATTTGTGCTCGAGAGCCCGCTTCTTGATCGCCGCAAGCAATTTGTCGACGTCGGCGATGAGCAGGTCCGCCGCGCGCGTGAGCTGCACGGCGAGGCAGGTGTCGAGCACGTCCGACGACGTCATCCCCTGATGCACGAAACGCGAATCCGGACCAATGAACTCGGCGAGATGGGTGAGGAAGGCGATGACGTCATGCTTCGTGACGCGCTCGATCTCGTCGATGCGCGCGACGTCGAAGGTGACGTCCTTCGCCTTCTCCCAGATATTTCTGGCGCTCTCCTTCGGAATGACGCCGATCTCCGCCAGGGCCTCACAGGCATAGGCCTCGATCTCGAACCAGATGCGGAAGCGCGTCTGCGGCTCCCAGATGGACGTCATCTCGGGTCGGGAATAGCGGGGGATCATGGGCGGTCTCGGGACTCTTCCAATCGGGAGGGCTCGCGCTAGCACGGCGAGGCGGAAAGCGCAAAAGCGCGAGCTGGCGGCGAGCGCCGTCTGGCGCCCATATCGCTTGTCGCGCGGAATGCCGCTAACATTACCACAGGTCTCGGGCGGCGCCTGGGGGAGGCATCGGATGGGCGGTGAGCGGGCGGTCCGCGCCAAATCAGGAACCGGCGAACATGTCGAGCGGCATTTCCTGAATTCCCAGACCGTCCGCGACGTCGTCATCGGCATGGCGGACGGGCTGACCGTTCCCTTCGCGCTCGCCGCCGGCGTCACGGCCGCCGTCGCTTCGACGCGCCTCGTCGTGACGGCCGGGCTCGCCGAGATCGTGGCGGGGTCCATCGCCATGGGGCTTGGCGGCTATCTCGCGGCGAAAAGCGATCATGAGCATTTCCAGTCCGAAGAGCGGCGCGAATATGCCGAGGTCGAGAAGCTTCCCGAACAAGAGCGGCGCGAACTCCGGGAAATTCTCGCCGATTATGGGCTGCGCGGCCGGGAAGCCGATTCGGTCGTCGCCGCGATCTCGGCGGACAAAAAGCGCTGGGTCGACTTCATGATGCGCTTCGAGCTCGGGCTCGAAAAGCCCGATCCGAAACGCGCGCCGGTGAGCGCCGCCACCATCGCCGCCGCCTATTTCGTCGGCGGGCTGATTCCGCTCGCGCCCTACATGCTCGGCGGCGACGTGAGAGACGCGCTCGTCCATTCGACGATCGTCACCGGCGTTGCGCTGCTGTCCTTCGGCGCGGTGAAGGGAAAGCTCACGGGCGCCGATCCGTTGAAATCCGGCGCGCAGACCTTCCTGGTCGGCGGACTCGCCGCCGGCGCCGCCTATTGGCTCGCCTCCTTCTTCGGCTGACGCGTTCTCCATTGCACGCGCCTTGCATTGGCTGGGCTGTAATCTTGCGGACGCCCGGCCATATGAAGATGGCGGCAGGAGAAGCGAATGGCGGATGTGATCATTCTCGGCGCGGGCATGGTCGGCGTCTCGGCGGCCCTGCATCTTCAGGCGCGCGGACGCGACGTCGTCATGATGGACCGCCGCGGCGCCGGGCTCGAGACGAGCTTCGGCAATGCCGGGCTCATCGAGCGCTCCTCGATTTTCCCCTATCTCTTCCCGCGCGACCCGGCCCGGCTCGTCAAATATGCGCTGAACCTGCTGCCCGAGGCGCATTACCACCTCGCCGCCCTGCCCTCGGTCGGGCCATGGCTCATGCGCTACTGGCGGGAAAGCGCGCCGGAGCGGGTGGCGAAGAGCGTCGCCGCGCGCCGGCCGCTGATCGAGCACAGCCTCGTCGAGCACGAAGCCTTGATCCAGCAGGCGGGGGCCGGGGCGCTCATCCGCCGCACGGGCTGGATCAAGCTCTTTCGCACGCAGGAGACGCTCGCTCATGGCGTCGCCGACGCCGAAAAGCTGCGCGCCTTTGACCTTCATATCGACATTCTCGACGCGGCGGGCGTCGCCGCGCGAGAGCCCTTTCTCGCCCCTGTCGCGGGCGCCGCGCATTATCTCGACACCGCCTCGGTCAGCGATCCGGGCGGGCTCGCCAAGGCCTATGCCGATCTCTTTCTCTCTCGCGGCGGGCGCTTCGTTCGCGGCGACGCGCTGAGCCTCGAACAGGAGCCGGACGGGCGCTGGAGCGTCGCGGGGCCCGATGGGGCGCGCATCGCCGCGCGCGACGCCGTCGTCGCGCTCGGCCCCTGGTCGGACCAGATTTTCCGCCGCTACGGCTACGAGATGCCTTTCGGCTTCAAGCGCGGCTATCACATGCATTACGCGCCGGGGCCGGGCGCGACGCTCAACCATCCGATCCTCGACGCGGATAATGGCTACCTCCTTGCGCCGATGGCGAGAGGCGTCCGCCTGACCAGCGGCGCGGAATTCGCCACGCGCGATGCGCCGCCGACGCCCGTGCAGATCGAGCTTTGCGAGCCGATCGCCCGGGACCTTTTTCCTCTCGGCGCGGCGCTCGACCCGGCGCCCTGGAAGGGCGCCCGGCCCTGCCTGCCCGATATGCTGCCCGTGCTCGGCCCCGCCCCGCGCCACAAGGGCCTGTGGTTCGATTTCGGCCACGCCCATCACGGCCTGACGCTCGGACCCGTCTCGGGGCGGCTTCTCGCCGAGCTGATGACCGCCGAAACGCCTTTCACCGACCCGGCGCCCTATCGGGCCGACCGCTTTTGAGGCGGAAGCTTCACTTCAGCGTCATAATCTGAAATGGTCCGGCCGCGGCTCAAATCGCGTCCCCGGGGCGCCTGTGGACCTGTCATGCGCCCCCTTGAAAGGCTCGCTTATATAGACGGTTGGCGCGTGGTCGCCATCGCGCTCGTGTTTCTCGATCATCTCGGCATGAACCGGACAATCGGCGCGTTCTACGAGGCGAGCCCGTTCGGCGTCCTGTCCCAATATGGCGAGACCGGCGTCTTCATCTTCTTTTTCATCAGCGGCTATGTGGTGAGCCTCGCCTGCCTCGCCGAGGTCGCGACGTCGGGGACGTTTTCGGCGCCGGCCTTCTATGCGAGGCGGTTCTTCCGCATCGCGCCGCCGCTCATGCTCTACCTCGCCTCGTGCCTCGCTCTGGGGGCGGGCGGCTTCATCGACGTGTCGCTCGACAATTTCCTCAGCGCTTCTCTTTATCTCTGCAATTCCACCGCCCCCCTCGTCTCCTGCAACTGGTATGTCGGCCACACATGGAGCCTCGCCTTCGAGGAGCAATTCTACTGGCTCTTTCCGGTCGTCTTCGTTTTTCTCGAACTCGGCGGGCGACCGCGCTTGGCCGTGGCGGCGGCGGTTCTCATCTTCGCCGCCATTCCATTGGTCTTCACGATCTGGTGGATCGGCAAGACCGGTTTTTTCATCGCTTACGCCTTGTTTTTCGCTGGCTATGCCGCGGCGAGACATGGCGCGCGCCTCATGGAGGCGTCGCGGCGCTACCGCTTTCGGGCGCTGATCGTCGCGGCGGCGGTCGTCTTCATGCCGCGCAGCGTCGTCGCGTCTTTCGGCGCGGACGAGGCGGCGAAAGCGGAGCTCATCGCCTATTACCGACTGCTCTATGTCGCCGCGATCCCGGCGATGGTTTTGCTCTCGGGCGCGGCGGGGTCGTCCCTTCGCGCCGCCTTGTCGATCAGGCCGGTCGCCTATCTCGGCCGGGCGAGCTATTCGATCTATCTCTGGCAGCAATTGATCAACGGCCCGGTCTTCAACGGCGCCGGCGTCTTCGAACAGGCGGCGCTGACGGTCGGCCTGCTTCTCTTCTGCCTGTTGCTTTTCCAGCTCGAATTGAAGATCGTCGCCTTCGGCAATCAGTGGTCCAAAGCCCTGCGCGCCGGCGCGCCGCTTTTTTCAGTCGCGACGCTCCGCGCCTCGCTTTCCGCGCGGGAGAGAGCGCATGTCAGAGCCCGCGCCCCCGCAGCGCTACGCCCGGGGATTTTTCTGAAAAGCCCGCGGCGAGTGAGAAGAAACCGCGTCTAGGCGGTTTCCGCCCGAACGCGGCGCGACCTCGCAGCCCCTCACCGCCCACCATTGGCCGGCAGGATGTCGCTCGGCGAGAAGCTCAGATTCACGCCGAAGCGGATGCTGTGCATCCCGCTGATATTGCAGACCGGCACCGAATAGAGCGCCGCGCTCGTATTGTAGAGCGGATAGTCGTGCGCAAGCTTGATGTAGAGATATTCGGCGTTGACCGAGATGTTGCGGGTCAGCGCATAGCTGACGCCCGCGCCCACGGTCCAGCCCGGCAGGAACGGGTTGTTGACGCTCGTCCCCACGGAATAGGCCGGGCCGATCACATTCGGACCCGAGAAGCTTGTCGGCGCGACGATGTGGCCATAGGCGAAACCGCCCGTGCCGTAGACGAGGAAACGGTCAAAGGCGTAGCCGAGCTTCACGCGCGCGGTGCCGATATAGCCCGGGCGCGAGCCGGAGGTCGTCCCGTGGCTGTTGGTCGAGCCGCCGATCTCGCTGCGATATTGGAAATCGGTCTCGAAGCCGCCGACAATATTGGCCCAGATCGGCAGCATGTAGCCGAGCTTGAGTCCGCCCGCGAAGGCTGCGCCATTCATCGGCACCGGATCGGCGAAGCTGCCGTCGCCAATCGTCGGTCCAAACGTAATGCCGATCGTCGGGCCGCCCCAGTTGAAGGGGGCCTCGCTCCCGCCGGGGAGAGGCGGGACCGGGCCGCCGGGGGGCGGCAGCGCGCCCTGATCGGAAGGCGGCGGCGCGCCCTTGCAGGCCTTGTCGAAGCTCCAATCGTTCTTGCCGACCGTCTTCGCTTCCGAAATGCCGGCGCTCGTGACGGTGACGAAGGTGCAGGGCCTGTCGAGCGTGCGGCAGACGCCCGCCGTGTCGCAGACCTCTATCGCGCCCGAATAGATGACGGCGTCGGTGCGGCCGCCGGAAAGGACGCGGGCCGCGAAGATTGTGCCGCGCACACCGATGGTCGCGGTCGGCGTCTTGACCTCATAGGGCTTGTGCTCACCCGAGGACGATACGAAGCGGAAAGCGCCCTTGGCCGCGTTGAAGCCGACGCCCGAGCCCCCGGAATAGACGAAACTGTCGAGCTTGACCCGCGAGGAGGGGCCCATCTGCATCGTGGTGCGATCGGCGAAAGCGAGCTTGGCGCGGCTGTCCGCGCCGGTCGTCAGCACTTCGTCAAAGTAAACCCCGTCGCCTGCGGAAAGACGCGCGCTGTGGCCGCCGGTCGTTCCCTGAACGTCTTTTTCGACGGAAGCCGCATTGCCGATCGACTGCTCGGCTGAAGCGGGCAGCGACAGAGCCAAAAGAATGACGGAAGAAAGAAAGCGACGATGCATTGGAAGCGCCCCGGGCCCACAGCTTGGCAGGAAGGCAAAAGCAAAAGCGCTGGCGAGCCTTAGCGAAAAGCTATCGCAAGCTGGCGGCTCCGGCGCAACCGGCTGAATCTAAACGAGGCGTTTATTCTTGTAAGCGTGACCTTCCAGCCACAGCTCCGGCGCCGGCCGGCGGCGTCAATTTACGAAATACGCATCAAAGAAGCGTCATTTCCGAGAGTTCGCCCTCCGCGAAGGGCTCCTCGAATTCAGCGACGAAGCCGCCGTTGAAAACCCGGCCCACCACCGCCGTCTTGACCCCGAAAGCGACGCGGTCGCCGATAGAGACCTCCGCCGCCGCCTCGACGCGCACGCCGGCGATGGAGACGTCGGCGATCTGCGCGAATTGCTCGGCTCCGCCGGGCAGACGCACCCGCGTCCACGGGGTCCGGGGGACGAAGCGGCGATGACGGCGCGCCTCCACGAGGCCGCAACGGTCACGGTTGGCGAACCAGATGAGCTGGGCGGCGAGCCGGCGCCGGCGCGCTTCGCCAAGTTCGAGCGTCATGACGAAACCGTTCTTCGTCAGCCGATCGACGTCGCCGTCGAGACGGCCGAGTTCGCTGGCGTAGACGACGACATGGTCCCCATAAAGAGGCTCGAGCGGCGCGGCGAGGGCCAATTCATCGGCGGACGCCTCGACGATGCGCACCGCATGTTCAGATCCGTCCGGCAGACTGATGGCGGCCGCAATGTCGACGCCGACCGCAGGTCCGAGAATGCGCCCTAAAGGGGGATTTGCGAAATAAACCGTCTGCGGAGACATGCTGCCTGAACCAAATTGTTCACCAGCGCGAGACTTGCACAGAATTCCTCATGTAGGGTTAACCAGATCTTCGCCGTGGCGGGCGACGCCGCGACTTTGCGCAACCGCCCTGGCTGTGGCAGATACGCACCGGCCATCAAAAAAGGTGCATCATGGCGGCGGACGTCACATTTCCCGCAGCGGCGGCGGCGGGCCTGCTCTCTTTCCTCTCGCCCTGCGTCCTACCGCTGGTGCCCCCTTATCTGACCTATCTCGCCGGCGTCAGCATGGAGGACCTGGAGATCGAGACCCGTTCGCGGGCCCGGCGCGACGTCCTCTTCTCGGCCGTTCTCTTCGTCCTCGGCTTTACGACGGTCTTCGTGGCGCTCGGCGCGACCGCCAGCGCGTTCGGCGCGGTCATTCGCGCCAATCTGCAAATTCTCTCCTGGATCGCCGGGGGCGTCATCATTCTGATGGGGCTGCACTTCATCGGCGTTTTGAAGGTCGAGCTGCTCTATCGCGAGAAGCGGGCCGAAATCTCGAAGCCCATGGGGCTCTTCGGGTCCTATGTGATGGGGCTCGCCTTCGCCTTCGGATGGACGCCCTGCATCGGGCCGATCCTCGCGGCGATCCTCGCCGTGGCGGGAACGCAGGACACGGTGGCTCGCGGCGCCGCGCTGCTCGCGACCTATTCCCTCGGCCTCGGCCTGCCCTTTATCGGCGCCGGCTTCGCGCTCGGGCGGTTTCTGGCCTTCGTCGCCCGTTTCCGCAAACATTTCGGCAAGGTGGAGAAAATCGTCGGCGTCCTGCTGATCGTGACAGGCGTCGCCTTTCTCACGGGCGGCGTGCAGGAAATGTCGTTCTGGCTCCTTGAAATGTTCCCCGGCCTGGCGACGCTCGGATGACGGCGCCGCTCGGCGTGGAGATCGCAAACGATCCGCGCCTGCCGGAGATCGACCGGCTGCGCGGGCTCGTCATGGTCATCATGGCGCTGGACCATATGCGGGATTTCTTCGACGCCGACTCGATGCGCTTCAGCCCGACCGACCTCGACCATACTTATCCCTTCCTTTTCTTTACGCGCTTCATCACTCATTTCTGCGCCCCGACCTTCGCTCTCCTGGCCGGCGTCGGCGCCTATCTCTATGGCGCGCGCCGACAGGACCCGAAGGCCCTGAGCGTCTTTCTCGCGAGCCGCGGCCTCTGGCTCATCCTGCTCGACATCGTCGTCATCAGCCCGATTTGGGTCGGACCCGGACGCTTTTCGCTGGAAACCTTATGGGCGATCGGCAGCGGCCTGCTCTGCCTGTCGGTCCTGTCTCTCCTTCCGGCGCGCGCGGCGCTCGTCGTCGGCGCCGCCATCATCATCGGCCACAATCTTCTCGATGGCGTGCATCCCGCTGATTTGGGGGCCTTTGGACCATTCTGGCCGATGATCCATGAGCGCGGCCCGCTGCCTTTCGGCGCGCCCGGCGCCGTCCATTACCCGGCGCTGCCCTGGATCGGGGTGGTGACGCTGGGCTACGGAATCGGACCGCTCTTTCAAAAGGCGCCGGCCGAGCGGGACCGAATTCTGCGCCTTGGCGGCCTGGGTGCCTTGACGGTCTTCGTCTTGCTGCGCGCCGGGAACGTCTATGGCGATCCGCATCCCTGGGCGACGCAGCGGGACCCGATCCTCAGCCTGCTTTCCTTCCTCAACGTCTCGAAATACCCGCCCTCCCTCCTTTACCTGCTCGTCACGCTGGGCGGGGCGGCCCTGGCTCTGCCGCTGCTGGCGAAGGTTGGCGGCCGCGTCGGGAGCTGGCTCGCGATTTTCGGACGCACGCCCCTGTTCTTCTATGTCCTGCACCTTTACGTCGGCGTCGCGGGCGCGATCGCCCTCGCTTACGCCAAGGGCTACAGGATCGAGGACGTCGCCAATTTCATGACCTCCGGCGCGCCGCCCGCCGACTTCGGCGCCGGACTTGCGGGAGCCTACGCCGCCTGGCTGACTATTCTCATCCTGCTTTACCCGCTATGCCGCTGGTTTGCGGATGTGAAGCGGCGCCGCGTCGACCTCTGGTGGCTTAGTTATCTTTGATTCTTAACGCTTCACAGCAAATTGGCCGCGTCTTCGCCCGCGGTGCCTTGGTCGGCGCGCCCCGCGCGCGTATAGAGGATCAAAGGCGCCGCGGTTCCTCCGCTTTGCAAAGCGTCTCAATGACATGTCCGGGGTTAGGTAATGTTGGAAAAGCTTGTGGCCTTCTGTCTTCGTTGGCCCTGGACGGTGGTTCTTCTCACTCTGGCGTTGACTGGCGGCGGCGTTTACCTGACCGTCGAGCGTTTCCAGATCGACACTGACACGACAAATCTTTTCTCGCCGGACATGGCCTGGCGGAAAAACCAGATGGCGCTCTATCGCGCCTTTCCGCAGCTCGAAAATACGATCGTCGTGGTCATCGACGCGGGGACCGGCGAAGCGGCGGACGACGCGGCGGCGCGGCTCGACGCCGAACTGCGGGGCAAGCCGCTGATGCAGCGGGTCTGGCGCCCGGACGATCCCGCCTTCTTCGTCAAGAACGGCCTGCTCTATCTCGATCTCAACGACCTTCGGCGCACGGTCGGCATGTTGCTCGGCCAGCGGGACATTCTCACCCCGCTCGCCGAGGACCCCTCATTGCGCGGGCTCGCAAACGTCCTCGTCGCCAATCAGAAGCGCGCCGCCGGCAGCGAGCGGACGACGGCGCTGTATCTCGCCGGACTCGACGAATTCTCCCAGACCTTCGAAGCGACGCTCGCCGGCCGCAGCGCCGAACTCGATTGGGAAAAGCTTCTCTCCGGCGGCAAGGGCGACGCCGCTCCCACCGGTCCGCCGCTCGACAAGCGGCGCATCGTCATGGTCACTCCGGTGATCGACTTCTCGGAGCTGCAGCCCGGCGCCGACGCCATGGCGTTCATCCGCAAGACCGCCGCGGAGCTCGGAATCACGAAGGACAAGGGCTTCACGCTGCGCCTCACGGGCGAAGTGCCGCTCGCGGCTGAGGAATTCGCCACGCTTTCCGAAAATATGGCCCTGAACACGGTCGGCACGCTGGTCATCGTCTCGCTGATTCTGTTCGTGGCGCTGCGCTCGCCCAAGCTGATCCTGGCCGTGCTCGCCACCCTGCTGGCCGGCCTCGCCATCACCTCGGGCATGGGCGTCCTGCTCATCGGCCGCTTCAACCTGATCTCCGTGGCGTTCGCCGCCCTCTTTATCGGCCTCGGCGTCGATTTCGGCATCCAGTTCGCGACGCGGTATCGCGAGGAGCGCCACGGCCATGGCGATCTGGAGCGCTCGCTGACCAAAGCGACCCATGAGATCGGCGGCTCGCTCACGCTCGCGGCGGTCTCCCTCCTCGCGGGCTTCTTCTGCTTCCTGCCGACCAGCTTTCTCGGAGTCGCGGAACTGGGCCTGATCGCGGGCGTCGGCATGATCATCGCCTATATAGCGACGCTCACCTTCCTGCCCGCCGCAATCAAGCTCCTGCATCCGCCGGCGGAGCATGTGCCGATCGCCACCCATTCGCTGGCCGCGGTCGACCATTGGATTGCGCATCACCGCCTCATCGTCCTTCTGGCCACGGCCGCCGTCGTGCTCGCCGGCATGCCCGCCCTGCTGCGCACCCATTTCGACTCGAATCCGATGAATCTTCGGGACCAGAAGGTGGAGTCGGTCGCGACTTTCCTCGATCTGACCAAGGACCCCAAGACCGCGCCCAACAAGATCGAAACGCTGGCGCCGTCGCTCGCCGCCGCCCGCGACCTCAAGCAGAAAATCGAGGCGCTGCCCGAGGTGGATCACGTCGATTCGATCGACTCGCTCATTCCCACGGACCAGGACGATAAACTTGCGCTGATCGAACGCGCCTCGAACGATCTGCGCGAGGCCCTCTATCCAAGGACCAGGCCCACGCCGACGGACGCCGAAACGGTCAAGGCGCTCAACGCCGCCGTCAAAGCGTTGCGCGCGGCGACCGCCAGAAAGCCGACGCCGCAAATCGCCCGTTTCGCCGCCGCGCTCGATGGCCTCGCCAAAGCGAGCCCGGAAACGCGGGCAAAAGCGCGCGCCGCGGCGTTTACCGGATTCGAGAAGATGATGGACCAGTTGCGCGAGGCGTTGAAAGCGCGGCGCGTGACGCCCGACTCCATGCCGGAAGAGCTGCGTTCCGACTGGATTTCCGCCAAAGGGCTTGTGCGGCTCGAAACGACGCCCAAGGGCGACAGCAACAATCTCGACGTCATGACGCGCTTCGCCGACGCGATGCTGACGGTCGCGCCGGAGTCGAGCGGCGCGCCAGTCATCATCTCCGAGGCCGGCAAAACGGTGACGCGCGCTTTTCTCGAGGCCGGTCTCTACGCTTTCGCGGCGGTTTTCCTCATTCTCGCCGTCGCTCTGCGCAATCCGATCGACGTCGCGCTCACCCTCGGCCCGCTCGTCCTTGCGGGGATCATGAGCCTTCAGGCCGCGGAACTGCTCGGCGTGTCGTTGAATTTCGCGAACATTATCGCGCTTCCGCTCATGTTCGGCGTAGGCGTCGCCTTCCACATCTATTACGTGATCGCCTGGCGGAAGGGCGTCGTCGACATGCTGGCCTCAAGCCTTACGCGCGCCATCTTCTTCAGTTCGCTAACGACTGGAACGGCCTTCGGAAGCCTGTTTCTTTCAAGTCATCCCGGCACGGCGAGCATGGGCGAATTTCTCACAATTTCCTTGTTTTTCACGCTTCTCGCGGCCTTCATCATCGTTCCCGCCTTTCTGGGTCCGCCCAGACATGCGGCCGACGGCGGCGCGGATGCGACTTGACGGCGGCGACGGTTCAGCCTTTCGCTACCCGGACGTCATATTTTGGGAACAACCGCGAATCAGAGGTCCGGCGTTATGAAGAGACTATTGCTGAGCATTGTCGCCGCGACGGCCCTCTGTGCGCCTCAAGTAGCCGCCGCCGTCGAGATCTATGGCGTCTGGGTGCGCGACGGGCACCCGACCGACAAGCTCGAATTCTTCGATTGCCAGGGCAAGCTCTGCGCCAAGGGCGTGCTGCCCATGCTCGACGGCAGCCCGCCGCCCCTCGTGCTGCGCCACGCCGCCAAGACGGGGCCGAACAGTTGGAAGGGCGACCTTTTCAATCCCGAGGACGGCAAGACCTATACGGGCAAGATCGCCTATGAAGCGCCCAATCAGCTCACGCTGACGGGCTGCCTCGTCGCCTTCCTCTGCCAGAGCGAGACATGGACGCGCGTCTCCGGGCCGACAAAGCCGGCGGCGCCCGATGCGAAGAGCGACGCAAAGGGCGGCGCCAAGGCTCCGGCCGCCGACGCGAAGGCGGGGGTCGACAAGCCGGCCGACAAGGGCGCCGCCGCGGCGAAGCCCGCCGTCGGCCAGGACGCCAAGGCGTCGAAACCGGCGAAGCCGGCCGACGCGAAGCCCGCGGCGCCAGCGAAGCCGGCGACCGCCAAACCCGCGCCGAAGGCGGGCGACGACGCTCAGTGAGCGAAGCGTAGCGGTAAGTTAACGATAGGTAACTTGACGGACGCAGCGCGGTAAGCGAGCGTCGCGCCGCTCTCTTTGACGCGCCGCAGCGCCGATCCCCCGGCGGTCGCGCGCGCGTCAATTTGAAATCCTACTAAACTCTATCATTTAGCGGCGGCGCGAATTTCCCAAGAGGATGTCCGGCACGCATAAGGAGACGACTTTCAGGTGACGGCCGGCGATTCGTCTCACCTTTGTGCCCGCGCGCGCCGCCGAGTCGTCCTCATCTGGACAGCGCTCGGCCTCGCCAGCTGCAATCTGGACTGGGAGAAGCCGGACCTCGCGACTCCGCCGCCGGAAGCCTTTCGCGAGGCCAAGGCGGCGTCGACGACGCCGATACCGCGCGGCCCCGGCTTCGCGACGAAATTTGGCTCGAAGGAGCTGACGGCGTTGGTCGAGCTGGCGCTCGGCGACAATCTCGACATCGCCGCCGCCGTGGCGCGAATCCAGCAGGCCGACGCCCAGGCCCGCGTCTCCAGCTCCGCGCTCTGGCCGACAATCGCCATGCAGGACATCGTCCGCACCACCCGCACGCCCGGAACGACGACGAATGTCGGCGGGGCGAGCGGCGGCTTCAGTCCGGCGACGACCAGCAGCTCGTCCTCCTCATCGTCGTCATCGTCATCCGGCTTCAACGCCCGGCATTTCGGCTTCTTCCAGCTCGGCCTTACGGCGAGCTACGAAATCGACTTCTGGGGCAAGAACGAAGACGCCTCTTACGCCGCGCGTCTTCTCGCCAACGCCAGCCGTTTCAACCGCGACACGGTGGAAATCTCCACCGTCGCCTCCGTCATCAACGCTTATTTCCAGGTGCTGACGGCGCAGGACCGGCTGCGCATCGCCCGCGAAAACGTCGCCATCGCCGATCGGGTCAATCGCGCCATCCAGGCGCGTTTCCAGGTCGGGATTGCGAGCGCGCTCGACACCGCGCAACAGGAATCCGTGCTCGCGCAGGCGCGCGCCACCATCCCGCCGCTCGAGCAGACCCTGGGCCAGACCAGGAACCAGCTCGCCCTGCTCATCGGCCAGCCGCCCGAAAGCGTCGACGTGAAGGGCGGTTCGCTGACCAGGCTTTCCTTCCCGAGGATTACGCCGGGACTGCCCTCGGAAGTGCTCCTGCGCCGTCCGGACGTAGCGGACGCCGAGGCGCAGCTCGCCTCGCAGGAATTCTCGGTTCTTCAGGCGCGCGCCGCTTTCTTTCCGTCCATTCAGCTGACCGGCCAGTACGGGCTCCAATCCGCTCTGCTGCGCAATCTGGGACGGCCGGAGGCCGTCGCCTGGCAGCTCGCGGGCACGCTCACCCAGCCGATCCTCGACGGCTACAATCTGCAGGGACAATACGACCTGCAGAAAGGCCGCTACGCCGAGCTCGCCGCTCTCTACAAGAAGCAGATCTTGACCGCCTTGCTCGACACCGAGAACGCGCTGATCGCCGTGCGGGAGACGGAGCGGGCCCTCAAGCTGCAGATCGCCGCCGCCGCCGCCGCGCAGCGCGCGCTCACGGCCGCCGAGATGCGGCTGCAGGAGGGCACGATCGACATCGTCACGCTTTCGACCACCCAGACGACCTTGTTCCAGGCGCAGGATCAGGTCGCTCTGGCGCGGCTCTCTTACTTTCAAGCGGCGACAAGCTTATATCAAGCTCTCGGCGGCGGCTGGTCCCCCACTACGAGAGACGCCGAAATCGCCCATGCAAACGCCGCCTACGAGGCGGATAAGGGGCTCCATCCATGATCCGCGCCGACCGGCGTATCCTCATGGCGCTCGGCGCGCTCGCACTCGCCCTTGGCTCGGGCGCGGCCTATCGCGCCGGCATGATACCGGGCGCCGGCCGTCCGGACGCCGCGCTCGAAGACGATAACGCTCCCGGCGCCCCCGGCGCGAAGAGCCGACCGGTTTCGGTGACGGTGGCGAAGACGCGCCTGCAGGACGTTCCGGTGACGGTCGACGCCGTGGGAACGGTGCAGGCGCTCAACAGCGTGACGATCCGCACCCAGGTCGACGGACGCCTCCTGAATCTGGCCTTCACCGAGGGGCAGGACGTCAAGAAGGGCGAGGTTCTGGCGGAGATCGACCCCGCGCTTTACAAGGCGCAATACGATCAGGCGGTCGCCAAGAAAGCTCAGGACGAAGCCAATCTCGCCAACGCCCGCGTCGACCTTATCAGATATGAGAAGCTCGTCGCCGGCAAGTTCCTGTCCCACCAGCAATATGCGACGCAAAAGGCGCTGGTGACCCAGCTCGAGGCGCAGGCGCGCGCCGACCAAGCCGCGATCGACAACGCCAAGACGACCCTGGATTATGCGACAATCCGCTCGCCGATCGACGGCCGCGTCGGCATCCGCCTCGTGGACGTCGGCAATATTCTCCATCCGTCGGACCAAAACGGCATCGTCGTCGTCACCCAGTTGAGGCCGATCAACATTGTCTTCACATTGCCGCAGCAGGCCCTTCCCGACATCCAGAAGGCGCAGGCCGCGGGCGTCGCCAAGGTGCGGGCTCTCGGGACCGACAATTCGACCGTCATCGAAAGCGGCGACTTGAAAGTCGTCGACAATCAAATCGATCCGCTGACGGGAACGGTGAAGCTGAAGGCCGCCTTTGGGAACGCCGACCTGAAGCTTTGGCCCGGCCAGTTCGTCAATGTGCGGCTCATGCTCGACACCATACCGCATGCCGTGGTGGCTCCGAGCCCCGCCGTGCAGCGCGGACCGAACGGCGCTTTCGTTTATGTGTTGGGCGATGACGGGGCCGCCCATATGAGAAGCGTCACAACGGGACGGCAGGACGAGAATATCGTCGTGATCGTCTCCGGCGTCGAGCCCGGGACGACGATCGTGACGAGCGGGTTCTCGCGTATCGCGGATGGTTCGCCGGTGCGCGTGAACAATCCAGAGGAGCCCGGCTCGGCCTCAGCGGCCGCGCCGCAGGAAGCGAACCGGGAAAGCGCGCCGCGACGGGAGCGGGGCGCAAGGGGAGAACGACCTCCCGAGAGGTGACATAAAGCGGCATGAACGTTTCGGCGCCCTTCATCAACAGGCCTGTGGCGACTTCGCTCATGGCCTTCGCCGCGCTTCTGTTCGGCCTGCTCGGCTATTCGCGCCTGTCGATCTCGCCGCTGCCGCAGGTCGACTTCCCCACCATTCAGGTCACGACGCAGCTTCCGGGCGCCAATCCCGACACGATCGCCTCTCTCGTGACGGCCTCGCTGGAGCGTCAGTTCGGACAGATACCGTCCCTGACCAGCATGTCGTCGCAGAGCTCCTTCGGCCTGTCGCAGATCACGCTGCAATTCGCACTGGACCGCGACATCGACGCCGCCGCGCAGGACGTGCAGGCCGCGATCAACTCCGCCGCCTCGACCTTGCCGCGCGATCTGCCCTATCCGCCGGTCTACGCCAAGGTGAACCCGGCCGATACGCCGGTGCTGACGCTCACGCTGCGCTCCAAGACCGCGACCTTGCGCGATCTCTCGGACCTCGCCGATACGCTTATTTCGCCGCAATTGTCGCAGGTTTCGGGCGTCGGCCGCGTTTCCGTGCAGGGCGGCGTGCGCCCGGCGATCCGCATCGAGGCCGATCTGGCGCGGCTCGCGGCGAACCGCATCGGCATGGAGGACCTGCGTCAGGCCGTCGCCGCCGCCAACAACGCCGGGGCCAAAGGTTCGCTCGACGGCAGACGGCAATCCTACACGCTCGACGCCAACGACCAGATCCTGCAAGCCAAGCAATATGAGACGGTCATCGTCGCCTGGCGCAACAATGCGCCGGTGATGCTGCGCGATCTCGCCCAGGTCGTCGACGGCCTCGAAAACGCCCGCGTCGGCGGCTGGTACAATGGCGAGCAATCGGTCGTGCTCGACGTGATGCGTCAGCCGGGCGCGAACATCATCGCGACGGTCGAACTCGTCAAACAGGCGCTTCCGAAGCTGCGGGGCGAACTACCCGCCGGCATGAGCCTCGACATCGTCAACGACCGCACCGACACGATCCGCGCCTCGATCCACGAAGTCGAGATGACGCTCCTCATCGCGGGGGGGCTCGTCGTCGCCGTGGTGCTGCTCTTCCTGCGTAGCTGGCGCGCGACGCTCATCGCCGGCGTCAGCCTGCCGCTGTCGATCATCGCCACTTTCTTCGTCATGTGGGCGGCGGGTTTCTCGCTCGACAATCTGTCCTTGATGGCGCTGACCATCGGCACCGGCTTCATCGTGGACGACGCGATCGTGATGATCGAAAACATCGTCCGCTATATCGAACATGGCAAGAAGCCGCTTCAGGCGGCGCTCGACGGCGCGAGGGAGATCGGCTTCACGGTCGTGTCGCTGACGGTGTCGCTCATCGCGGTGTTCATTCCGCTTCTGTTCATGACCGGAATCGTCGGACGCATGTTCCGGGAATTCGCGCTGACGCTCTCCATCGCGGTCGTGATCTCCGCCGTCGTCTCGCTGACGCTGACGCCGATGCTTTGCGCCGTGATGCTTCGCGTCGAGCGCGAACGCCCCCATTCCACCTGGGAAATCGTCTCCCTCTGGCTCGATCGCCTCTACTACCGTTCGCTCGATTGGGCGCTGAAGCGCGAAGGCTTCATGCTCGCTCTGACCGCGGCGACGCTCGCTTTGACGATCGGGCTCTATATCGTCATCCCGAAAGGCTTCCTGCCCCGGCAGGACACGGGCGTCCTCAGCGTCGTGCTGGAAGCCTCGCCCGACGCCTCCTTCGATCGCATGGAGGCGTTGCAGGCGAAGGTGACGGAGGTCTTCCGCAAGGATCCGGAGGTGACCGGCGTCACCTCGGTGCTCGGCGTCGGCCCGCTCAACGCGACGACCAATGTCGGCCGGCTGACGGTGACGCTCCGCAGCCGCGAGGAGCGCGACGTCGGCGCCGACGCCGTCGCCGACCGGCTGAAGACCGAGGGCGAGAAGATCGCCGGCGTCGCCCTCTTCGTCGAACCGGTGCAGGACATCCAGATCACGACGCGTCCGAGCCGTTCGCAATATCAATATACGCTCACCTCCTCCGACGCCGGCGACCTGATGCGCTGGTCCAACCGCCTGCTCGACCAGTTGCGCCGCACGCCGGGCCTCAGAAACGTCGCGGCGGAGACGCAGGACGGGGGCCTGCGCGGTCTGATGAAGATCGATCGCGAGAAAATGGGCCGGCTCGGCATTTCGGCGCAGGACGTCGACAATGTGCTGAACGACGCCTTCGGCCAGCGCCAGATCTCGACGATCTATACGCAATCGAACCAGTATCGCGTCATTCTCGAGGCGGCGCCGCAATATCTGCGCGACATGTCCGCGCTCGAGAAACTCTATGTGGCTCCCATCGGCGGCGGGCCGCAAACGCCGCTTGCGACCTTCGTCAGCGTGCAGAACGTCGCCGCGCCGCTCTCGGTCGCGCATCAGGATCAGTTCCCCGCCTCGACCATCAGCTTTGATCTCTCGCAGGGCATGGCGCTCGGCGACGCCGTGAAAGCGGTGGAGAAGGCGGAGAAAACGATCGGCATGCCGTCGTCGATCATCGGCGTTTTCAGCGCCGACGCGGCCGAGTTCAACAAATCGCTTGCAAGCGAGCCCTGGCTGATCCTCGCCGCCGTCATCGCCATCTATGTCGTGCTGGGCGTGCTCTATGAGAGCTTCGCGCATCCCTTCACCGTGCTGACGACCCTGCCCTCGGCTGGCGTCGGCGCGCTTCTCGCCTTGATGATCTTCCGCATCGATCTTTCGATCGTTGCGCTGATCGGCGTCGTTCTGCTGATGGGCATCGTGAAGAAGAACGCGATTATGATGATCGACTTCGCGCTCGAAGCGGAACGGCTCGACGGATTGGAGCCGCGCGACTCCATCGTTCGCGCCGCCCATATGCGTTTTCGTCCCATCATGATGACGACGCTCGCCGCGCTGTTCGGCGCCCTGCCGCTCGCGCTGGCGCATGGACCGGGCAGCGAATTGCGCATTCCGCTCGGCGTCTCCATCATTGGCGGCCTGCTGCTGTCGCAGGCGCTGACGCTCTACACCACGCCGGTCATCTATCTGCAGGTCGAGCGGCTGCGCCGCCGCTTCTTCAAGCCGCTGCGTCAGGATGAGGACGAAGTTGCGCCTGCGCAGGCGCCGGTCTCGGAAGCGCCGCCGCACAGGGAGGCGGCGGAATGAATGTTTCCGAGCCCTTCGTCCGCCGCCCCGTCGGGACGACGCTGCTCGCCGCCGCGCTCTTTCTCCTTGGCGCCGTCGCCTATTTCTTCCTGCCCGTCGCCAGCCTCCCGGCGGTGGACTTTCCCGCTATCGGAGTCAGCGCGTCGCGGCCCGGAGCCGATCCCGAGACCATGGCGGCCTCCGTCGCCGCGCCGCTGGAGCGCCGCCTCTCGGGGATCGCCGGCCTGAACGAACTCACCTCGACAAGTTCGCTCGGCAATACGCAGATCATCGCGCAGTTCGACATCAACAAAAATCTCGACTCCGCCGCGCGCGACGTTCAGGCGGCCATCAACGCCTCGCTCGTCGATCTGCCGACTGACCTGCCGAGCGCGCCGAGCTTTCGCAAGGCCAGCCAGTCCACCGTGCCCGTCCTGGTGTTGGCGATGACCTCGGACACGCTGCCGACCAGCGCCATTTTCGACGCGACGGACTCCGTCATCGCGCAGCGCATCTCCCAGGTTCCCGGCGTCGCCGAGGCGCGCATCGCCGGCGCGGAGCAGCCCGCGATCCGCGTGCAGGTCGACTCGGCCCGTCTCGCGGCGATGAATATCGGGGTGAACGAAGTCGCGAAGGCGCTTTCCGCCGCCAATGCGCATTCCGCCGTGGGCGCGCTGGCGGGCGACATGCAGGAAATCACGCTCGGCACGACCGACCAGCTCGCGACGCCGGAAGATTACCGCAACATCGTCGTCGCCTCGCGCAACGGCGCGATCGTCAAGCTCGGCGACGTGGCGACAGTCGAGCGCGGCGTCCGCAACCGCAACGCCGCGGGCTGGTTCAATGGCAAACCGGCGGTGCTCGTCATCGTCACCAAACAGCCCGCCGCCAATGTCGTCGAGACGGTCGACCAGATCAAAGCGTTGCTGCCGCAGCTCCGGCAATGGATTCCTTCGGGCGTGAAGATCAACGTCCTTGCGGACCGCACCCAGACGATCCGCGCCAGCATTCACGACATCCAGTTTACGCTGGCGGTGTCCATCGCGCTGGTGATGATGGTCGTCTTCGTCTTTCTGCGCCGCTCGACGCCCGTCATCGCCGCGGGCGTGACCGTGCCTCTCTCGCTCGTGGGCACCTGCGCCGCCATGTGGCTCGCCGGCTTCTCGATCGACAATCTATCGCTGATGGCGCTCACCATTTCCGTGGGCTTCGTCGTCGACGACGCGATCGTCATGATCGAGAATATCGAGGCGAACCGCGAGCGCGGCATGAAGCGCATCGAGGCAGCGCTCGAAGGCTCCAGCCAGATCGGCTTCACCGTCCTCTCGATCAGCCTGTCGCTTATCGCCGTCTTCATCCCGCTCCTTTTCATGGAAGGGGTGATGGGGCGGCTCCTGCGCGAATTCTCGGTCACGCTGGCTTTCGCGATCATCATCTCGACGGTCGTCTCGCTCACCGTGACGCCGATGGTCTGCGCCTGGCTGCCCGTGCCGAAAGAGAAGGGAAAGAATTGGTTCGATCGTATGATCGAAGGCGGATTGGACCGCATCGTCGAATTTTACACGCGCACGCTCCAGCCGGTCGTCGACCATCCCTGGATCACGCTCGTCGTCATCCTGGCGACGGTCGGCGGCACCGTTCAACTTTACCGCACCATTCCAAAGGGCAATCTGCCGCAGGACGACATCGGCCTGATCAACGGTACGACGGAAGCGTCGCCAGACGTCTCCTTCGAGGAGATGAGCCGGCTGCAAAGGCGCGTCAACGAAGTGTTGCTGGCCGATCCGGACGTCGCCAATGTCGGCTCCTTCATCGGCGCCGGGCAGCTCACCTCTTCGGGCAATCAGGGCCGTCTCTTCGTCGCGCTGAAGTCGATCGGCGAGCGTCAGGCGTCGAGCAAGGAGGTCATCAACCGCCTGCGCAAATCCTTCGCGCGCATTCCCGGCGTCAGCGTCTTCATGGTGCCGTCCCAGGATCTTCGCAGCGGGGGGCGCGTCAGCAAGTCGCAATATCAGTTCACGCTGTCGGACGCCTCTCTCGAGGAGCTGGAGGAGTGGCGCGAAAAATTCCTCACGCGCCTCAAACAATTGCCCCAGCTCGTCGACGTCACGTCCGACAAGGAGCAGGGCGGTCTTCGCGCGCAGATCATCATCGACCGCAACGCCGCCTCGCGCATGAATGTGCCGATCGCCGCCATCAACGCCGCGCTCAACAGCGCCTTCGGCCAGCGGCAGGACACGATCATCTATACGCAGCGCAACCAGTATCGCGTGATCTTCGAGACGCCGCCCGCGCGCCAGCGCGACATTCGCGACCTGGCGGGCGTTTACGTGTCGAGCTCCAGCGGACAGCAGGTGCCGCTCACCGCGCTTGCGCGCATCGAGCGCAGCTCCATGCCGCTGGTCGTCAATCATCAGGGCGTGCTGCCCGCGGTCACCCTCTCCTACAATGTGGCCCCGGGCTCGACGCTCGACGCCGCCACCGCGGCCATCGAGACGGCGGCCGCCGAATTGAACCCGCCGAGCAGCCTGCATGCCGGCTTTGCGGGCGACGCTGCCGACTTCCGTAAAGTCGCGAAGGGCATGGCGACGCTCATTCTCGCCGCGCTGCTCGCCGTCTACATCATTCTCGGCATTCTCTATGAGAGCCTCGTCCATCCCGTCACGATCATCTCAACCCTGCCCTCGGCGGGCCTTGGCGCGCTCCTCTCGCTCGAACTGTTTGGCGCGGAATTTACGGTCATCGCCTTCATCGGCATCCTGCTGCTGATCGGCATCGTGAAAAAGAACGGCATCATGCTCGTCGACTTCGCGCTGCACGCGGAGCGCGACAGGGGCATGTCGACTCATGACGCGGCGCTGGAGGCGGCCAGGGATCGCTTCAGGCCGATCGTGATGACCACCCTCGCCGCGATTTTCGGCGCTCTGCCGCTCGCTTTCGCCAACGGCATCGGGGCGGAGCTGCGCCGGCCGCTCGGAATCACCATTATCGGCGGCCTGCTGCTCAGCCAGGCGCTGACGCTCTATACGACTCCGGTCATCTATCTTTTGATGAGCAAGCTGCGCCGCAAGCCGAAGGCGGAAGAGGCGCAGCACGGTGAGACGGCGCACGCCTGAGACGGGAACCCCCGAAAAACAATCGAGCGCATTCCGCGGAGAATGCGCTCATCCTGGCCAAATCAGCGGGAGCGGCGCGTCAATGCGCCTCGGTTTCCGGATGTTCGAAGAAGAAGCGCAGGACTTGCGCCTTGCCGCAATCTTCGATCGGGACGTGCCAGAATTTTGAATTCATGTGCGGGAAGCGCTCCATGGGCAGGTGAATTTCGGTGAGGCGCGCATGATTGTCGAAGCCGCGCAGCATGGCGCGCTCCAGAAGCTGCAAAAGCTCCTCTTCGCGCTCGGGCACTTCCGTCACCGTCAGAATCGTATTGTTGGCGATCGGGAAGGTTCTGTCGAAATAACGTTCGAAATTCGCCGGCGCCATGGTCTGGGTCTCCTGCTCCCAACATGGAGCGATTGAACTATCCATCCGTTCCTCACACGACTCAATCAGCATCTTTTCAGACGCTTAAGATGTCGTTGACAGGCAAATGACGGTTCGCGGAATTATTTGTTACCGAAATTTAAGGCGCCTTTGTGAAGGCGCAAGGCGCCCTTTCGGCTAGCTGTTCCCGTCGGAGGCGGTCCGAACTCCCCATTGATCCTCGAAGACGAGCGTTTCCAGCGGCAGACGCGACGCCCAGCGTTTCACTTCCAGTTCCGGGCGGCGAAAAGCGCGATCCACAAAGCCTGTGCAAAGATAGGCGACGACGACGACGCCGTCGGGGATTTGAAGGATGGCGCGCAATTCTTCTTCGCGCATGATGCTCACCCAACCGACGCCGACGCCTTCGACGCGCGCCGCAAGCCAGAGATTCTGGACGGCGCAGGCGGCGCTCAACAGGTCGGTGTCGGGTTGCTGCGTGCGGCCGAGCCCTGTCGCGCCGTGGCGGTTGCGGTCGCAAGTCACGCAAATATTGACGGGCGATCTGAGAATGCCCTCGAGTTTAAGGTTTCGATAATGATTGCGCCGCGCGGGATCGAGCATTCGCTCCTCGGCCTCGGCCCCGCGCAAAAACGCCTCATGCACCGCGCCCCGCACGGTTTTGTCGCGGATGACGATAAAATTCCAGGGCTGCATGAAGCCGACGGACGGCGCGTGATGCGCGGCGTCCAGGATGCGCATCAGAACGTCTTGGGGGACGTCGTCCGGCAGAAATTCGTTGCGCACGTCGCGCCGCGTATAGATGGCGCGATAGACGGCGGCGCGATCGGTTTCGCTGAAGGGTTCGGCCGGGCCGACATCGTCTGCGGCTATTCGCCACGGCTCGAAAATCGGGTCGTCCGCCATCAGGCGATCTCCAACGCGGCGGTTAATCTGGCCCAGGCGGATTCGCCGGCCGGAAGTCCGAACCGCAGCCAATCGGGGCGCTCGGGAAAAGCGCGCGCCAAAATGCCCTTCTCGCACAGCCTGACGAACCAATCCGCCGCTTTGTCGTGACGCACGAGACGAAAAAGCGCCGTTCCGCCGACAAGGCCGAAGCCGGCGCGCTCCAAAAGACTGTCCAGACGCGCCGCGTCGGCGGCGGAAGCGGCGGCCGCGGCCTGCAGCCAGCGCAAATCGCCCAGCGCGCGCGCGCCGATGGCGAGCGCCGGACCGGAAACCGCCCAGGGGCCGAGCGCCGCGCGCAGCCGCCCGGCGCGCTCGAACGCGCAGATGGCGAAACCCAATCGCAGCCCCGCCAGCCCATAGGCCTTTCCGAAAGAACGCAGCACGATCAGGTCCGAAACTGCGGTCAGCGCGGCGACGCTCCGCGTCGGCGTGAAATCCACGAAGGATTCGTCCACGACGAGCAACTTCCCTTTGCGGGTCATTTCCTCGGCCAGCGGCGCAATCTCTCGCGACGACAGCGCGCGCCCGTCCGGATTGTTCGGGTTGACGATGACGGCGGCGTCGAAGGACGCAAGCTGCTCGACGGTCTCGACCGTCTCGACCTTCGCCCCGGCTGCGGCCCAGCAGGCGGCGTGCTCCGCATAGGAGAAGCCCAGCACAGCGACGCGGCGCGCGGGGAAGACGCGCGGCAGAAGCTGAATGAAACTCTGCGCGCCGGCGCCCGGGACGATCGCGGCGGCCGGGGGGGCGCGATAGGCGGCGCGCGCCGCGGCCTCCAGCGCGTCGAAGGCCCGGTCGTCGGGCAGGCGCGTCCAGGCCTCGGGCGCAATGGGCGGCAAGGGATAGGGATGCGGATTGACGCCGGTCGATAAGTCGATCCAGGGTTGTGGCGCGGCCGGAAAAAGACGGCGCGCCTCGTCCAGCCTGCCGCCATGCGCGATGGAAGGCCGAACCGTCATCGCGCCATCTCCAGCAGGGCGTCGAGATCGATATGCGTTTCGCAGTGAGCGGCGAGCGCGTCGAGCGTCTCGTCGATCGATTCCTCGAAACGCAGCGCGGAGGTCTGGCCGCCGATGGATTTCAAAAAGTCGCCGCGCAAGGCGTCGTCCGAAAAGAGCCCGTGCACATAGGCGCCCATCACGCGCCCGTCGGGCGACGTTGCGCCATCGGCGCGGCCATCCTCGAAACGCAAGACCGGACGCGCGCAATCGGCCCCGAAAGTTTCGCCGACATGCATCTCGTAGCCGTGAAAGGGCGCGTCGAAAGCAACCGCGCGTCCGGCGACGCGGGTGAGCGTTTTCTTCTCGGTAAGGGTCGTCTCGATGTCCAGCAATCCAAGACCCTGCGCCTGCGCGACGTCCCCTTCCATCCCATAGGGATCACGGATCGCGCGGCCGAGCATTTGATAGCCGCCGCAGATCCCGAAGACGCGGCCGCCGCGCCGCATATGAGCGAGAAGATCGATGTCCCAGCCATTTTCGCGCAACGCCGCGAGATCCGCGATCGTGGCCTTTGAACCGGGGAGAATGACAAGCGCCGCATCGGCCGGCAGCGGCGCGCCGGGCTGGATCAGGCGCAGATCGACGCCCGGCTCCGCCTTCAGCGGATCGAGATCGTCGAAATTGGCGATATGCGGCAACAGCGGCGCGGCGACGACGACGCCTTCTCTTCGCGCATTGCGTTGCGCGCGCAGGCCGAAGGCGTCTTCGGCCGGCAGGCGCGACGCGGCGTCGAAATAGGGAACCAATCCCAAAGAGCGCCACCCCGTGCGCTCCGCGATGAAGCGCATGCCGGAATCAAAGAGCGTGGCGTCGCCGCGGAATTTGTTGACGATGAAGCCCTGGATCATCGCGGCGTCTTCCGCGTCGAGCACGGCCTTGCAGCCGACGAGCTGCGCGATCACCCCGCCGCGATCAATGTCGCCGACGAGCGCGACCGGCGCATTGGCGGCGCGCGCAAAGCCCATATTGGCGATGTCGTTGACGCGCAGATTGATCTCCGCCGCGCTGCCGGCGCCCTCCACGATGACGAGATCGTTTTGCGCTTTGAGGCGCTCGAAGCTCTCCATCACGGCGGGCTTGAGGCGCGGCTTCCAATCCTGATAGTCGCGCGCTTTCGCCTGCCCCGCGATGACGCCCCGCAGGATGACCTGCGCGCCATTTGCGCCTTGTGGCTTCAGCAGCACGGGATTCATGTCGACGCTCGGAGCCAGCCGCGCCGCGCGCGCCTGCAACGCCTGCGCGCGGCCAATCTCGCCGCCGTCTTCCGTCACGGCGGCGTTGTTCGACATGTTCTGCGGCTTGAACGGCGCGACCTTGAGGCCGCGATTGACGAAAGCGCGCGCAAGGCCGGCGACGATCAGCGATTTGCCGACATCCGATCCCGTGCCCTGGATCATCAAGGCGCGGCTCATGACGCGAGCAGCGCCATGACGGCGTCGAGATCGTGAAGGACGGCGACGCCGTCGCGCGCGGGCGGCTCGATCATGACGACCGGCAAGCCGAGTGCGCGGGCGGCCTCGATCTTGGCGTAAGTGAGCGCGCCGCCGCTATTCTTGCTGACGACGATCTCGATGCGCTTTTTGCGCATCAGCGCAATTTCGTCGTCGCGCGTGAAGGGCCCGCGCGCGGAAAAGACCTCGCATGAGGGCGGAAGATCGTCCGCCGCCGGCGGCTCGATGACGCGCAGAAGATAATCGTGCTGAGGCGCCGCGCGGAAATTGGCGACGCCCTGACGGCCGATGGTCAGAAACACGCGGCGCGGCGTCTCTCCAAGCGCCTTGGCGGCTGCGGCGTTGTCCGCGACGACGGACCAATTGTCGTCCGCGCCCGGGCGCCAGGCTTCGCGGGCGAAGACGATGAGCGGCAAGCCGAGCGCCGCGCTGGCCAAGCGCGCATTGGACGATATTTGCGCGGCGAAGGGATGCGTCGCGTCGATAACGTGGGTAATGCGCTCCGCTTCAAGATAACGCTTCAGACCTTCGACGCCGCCAAAGCCGCCGACGCGCGTGGGAAGCGCAAGGGACGCCGGCGCGCTGGTGCGGCCGGCGAGAGACGCGACGGCGTCATAGCCGCCCTCCGCCGCGATGCGCGCGGCGAGCGCACGCGCTTCGCTCGTGCCGGCGAGGAGGAGAATGCGGCGCGTCACTTGCCTGTTTTCGTCATTGCGAGCGAAGCGAAGCAATCCAGAATTGCGCGCCTGCTCCAGGATTGCTTCGTCGCGTTCCGCTCCTCGCAATGACGACTGGGACGCCTCGTTGAACTCTCGGCACAAGGTCGGCGCCTCATTCCGCCGCGAGCTTGACGGAAGCCGGATTGCGGAACTCCGCGAGGAGGCGTTCGCGTTCCGCGTCGGCGACCGCGACATGGCGGCCCTTGATATGCCCGAAACCGCGAATCTTTTCCGGCAGGCGCGCGAGCGCGACGGCGGCGGCGTGATTGTCGGGCGTGAGCGAGGTCAGCATTTCGTCGATCAGGCTCTCATATTCCGACAGCAAGCGGCGCTCGACCACGCGGTCATTGTTGAAGCGCGTAATGTCGAACCAGCGGCCGCGAATCCATTTGAGCCTTGCGAGCGCCTTCATCACCGTGAACATCCACGGGCCGAAAGTGATCTTGCGCGAGCCGCCGAAGTCGGTCTTTCGTTGCAGAAACGGGATCGGCGGCGCGAGATGAAGCTCGAGCTTGAGATCGCCTTCAAAGGTCTCGGAGAGCTGACGCTGGAACGCGTCGCTCGCATAAAGGCGCGCGACTTCGAACTCGTCCTTGAAGGCCATCAGCTTGAAGAGATAGCGCGCCACCGCTTCCGTAAGCTCGGTCGAGCCCGGCATGCGCGACTTTTCAAGCTTCGCGACCTCTTCGACGCGCGCGCGGTAATGCGCCGAATAGGCCGCATTCTGATAATCGACGAGATAGGCGGCGCGGCGCGCAATGACCTCTTCCAGCGTCTTCGAACGTTGCCTGACCTCGGTCGGACGGCGCAGCGATTCGACGACCGCCTCGACGCTCGCCATGTCGTGTGCGGCGCGCCGGCCCCAGAGGAAGGCCGAGTGATTCATCGGCACGGACTCGCCGTTCAATTCGATCGCGCGAAGGATCGACGCCTCCGTGAGCGGCAGATAACCCTTCTGCCAGGCATAGCCGAGGATGAAAATATTCGCCGCGATGGAGTCGCCGAGCAGCGCCTGGGCGAGCGCCGTCGTGTCGATGAAGATCGACTCCGGCCCGCCCGCCCGGCGGATCGCCTGCTTGATCTCTTCCGACGGCAGCACGAAATCCGGATTGCGCTCGATGTCGCCGGGGAAGACCTCGGCGCTGTTGACGAGCACATGCGCCTTGCCCTGCTCGACGGCGGCGAGCACCTGCTTGGCGCCGGCGACGACGAGATCGCAGCCGAGCAGGAGATCGGCTTCGCCCGCCGCGACGCGGATCGCGTGAACGTCGGCGGGCGTGCGCCCGATCTTCACATGGCAATAGACGGCCCCGCCCTTCTGCGCGAGGCCCGCCATATCGATGACGCCGACGCCCTTGCCTTCGAGATGCGCAGCCATGCCGAGTATGGCGGAGACGGTCACGACGCCCGTGCCGCCGAGGCCCGCGATGAGAATGCCGTAAGGCGTGCGGCCAATCTCCGCGATCCCGGGTTCGGGCAATGCCGGCTGGCCGCGCGTATCCTCCTTCGTCGGCAGCGGCGCCTTCTTCATCTTCGCGCCATGCACGGTCACGAAGCTCGGGCAGAAACCCTCGAGGCAGGAGAAATCCTTGTTGCAGGCCGACTGGTCGATGCGGCGCTTGCGGCCGAATTCGGTCTCGACCGGCTGCACCGCGACGCAGTTGGAGGCCGTGCCGCAATCGCCGCAGCCTTCGCACACCAGCTCATTGATGATGATGCGCGCGTCGGGATCGGGAAAAAGGCCGCGCTTGCGCAGGCGCCGCTTCTCGGTCGCGCAGGTCTGGTCGTAGATGAGGACGGTGACGCCCTCCGTCTCCGAAAGCTCGCGCTGCACCTCGTTGAGGACGTTGCGGTGATGGATCGTAAGTCCGGGCGGCCAGGCGATGGTCGGCGGATATTTGCCGGGCTCGTCGGTGACCAGCGCGATCTTCTTCACGCCCTCGGCCGCAACCTGATGCACGATGGCTTCGACAGTGAGCTCGCCCTCATGCTTCTGGCCGCCGGTCATGGCGACGACGCCGTTATAAAGAATTTTGAACGTGATGTTCGTGCCCGTCGCGACCGCGAAGCGGATGGCGAGCGAACCCGAATGGTTATAAGTGCCGTCGCCGAGATTCTGGAACACATGGTTGCGCGTGGAGAACGGCGCCTCGCCGATCCAGTTCGCGCCCTCGCCGCCCATATGCGTGTAGCCCTCGGTGCGGCGGCCCATCCATTGGGCCATATAATGGCAGCCAATGCCCGTATAGGCGCGCGCCCCTTCCGGCACATGGGTCGAGGTGGAATGCGGGCAGCCGGCGCAGAAATGCGGAACGCGCAGGATGACGTCCGTCATCGTCTTGCGGCGATCCTGCAGACGCTCCAGGCGCCGCACGCGGCCTTCGAGTTCTTCCGAGGCGTGATATTTCAGCAGCCGCCGGCCGATGGCGATGGCGATGTCGTTGGCGTCGAGCGCGCCCTTCACCGGGAAGAGCCAATCGCCGCGCTCGTCCTTCTTGCCGATGCAGACCGGCTGATGGGGCGATCCGTAAAGCTCCTCGCGCAACTGCACTTCGATGAGCGAGCGCTTCTCCTCGACGACCATGATGAGGTCGAGGCCGCGCGCAAATTCGTGCAGGCCCTTCGGCTCGAGCGGCCACGGAGCGGCGATCTTGTAGAGACGCAGGCCGAGATCGTTGGCGCGAACCTCGTCGATCCCGAGATCGTCCAGCGCCTGGCGCACGTCGAGATAGGATTTGCCGACGGTGATGACGCCGATCTTCGGAGCGGCGCCGCCGGAGGTGATGATGCGGTTGAGACGGTTGGCGCGGATGAAGGCGAGCATCGCATCGCGCTTGCTCTCCTGCATCCGTTCTTCCTGCGCCAGCACGGGATCGCCGGCCCGGATATTGAGCCCGCCGGGCGGCATGACGAAATCGGACGGAATGACGGGCTGCACGCGGTCGAGCGAACCGTCGATCGAGGCCGTCGACTCCACCGTGTCCTTGACGAGCTTCAGCCCGACCCAGACGCCCGCGAAGCGCGACATGGCGAAGCCGTAGAGCCCGTAATCCAGAATCTCCTGCACGCCGGCGGGCGCCAGGATCGGCATCATCACGTCGACGAAGTGATATTCGGATTGATGCGCCGTCGTGGAGGACTCGGCGGTATGATCGTCCCCCATCAATGCGAGCGCGCCGCCATGTTTCGACGCGCCGGCGAGATTCACATGGCGCAGCGCGTCGCCGCTGCGGTCGACGCCCGGTCCCTTGCCGTACCAGATGGAGAAGACGCCGTCATATTTGCCTTCGCCGCGCATCTCGGCCTGCTGCGCGCCCCAGACGGCGGTCACGGCCAGATCCTCGTTGAGGCCGGGCATGAAAAGGATGTTGTTCGCGTCGAAAAAGGCTTTCGCCTTGTGCATCTGCGCGTCGACGCCGCCGAGCGGCGAGCCGCGATAGCCGGTAATGAGGCCCGCCGTACTCAACCCCGCCCGGCGGTCGCGCTCCTTTTGCATCAGGAGCAGGCGGACGATGGCTTGCGTGCCCGTCATCAGCACGCGGTCACGGCCAAGGTCGAAACGATCGGAAAGCGAAACGTCGCCAAACGCAGGACCGATAATCTTGACTTCGGTCTCCGCCATGCTGATTCGTCTCCTGCGATTGTCTTACCGCCGCCGACCGGCTTGCGCCGGCGAGAAAGACCGGCGCATTCGGGCCCGTGCGGCGCGCCGCGACGCCGCGCGGCCAATGTCGAGACGACGCCGCAAGGCGTCTCTCGCGGATCGCTCCGGACCCGCGCCCACGCGGCTACTGGCGATTCCCCGTCGAGGGTGAACCGAGCAATGCGACTCTTAGGCGACTATCTTATGTCACCTTTCCGCGCGAGTTCAAGAAAGCGTCTCGCGGAGCGGGCGCGGTTCCCCCAGATTTTCCCCCGCGACCCCTGTCGGGCGCCAGGATAAAACGGGTCCGCGACAGCATTTCCCAGACGTCGCATGAGGGGACTCCAACGGAGGAAACAGACCGAAGTTTGAGAAATTCGTCCCAGCGCGCGCCCGGTTAGCGATGCGGCGCGACGCGCAAAGGCGCTATTGGAAAAGGCCGGCGGCGGAGGATAAAGATGCCGAATTCAAGGACGCGACACGATCCGCGACGCCGCAGGCTCACTTATTCGCTTCCTGTGACGCCCGCCGCGCGTAGCTTGGCCGCGGATTCGCCGCGATTGCGCACTATCCGGCAAGCTCTGGGAACCGCCATGAAACGCCGCCTCCTCCTTTTCGCCGCGCTCGCCATCGCCGCCTCCACGGGCGCGCAAGCCCATCCGCATGTTTGGGTCGCCGTGCGCAGCGAAGTCGTCTTCGGCCCGGACGGCAAGGTCACGGGCGTCCGCCACGCCTGGGAATTCGACGAAATGTATTCCGCCTTCGCGGTGCAGGGGCTTGGAAAAGACGGCAAGCCGCCGACCCGTGAGGAACTCGCTCCGCTGGCCAGGACCAACGCCGAATCTCTCGCCGAATTCGACTATTTCACCTATGCGAAGCAGAACAACGCCAAAGCGGGCTTCAAGCCCGCCGAAAACATTTATCTCGAAGCGAACGACAAGAAGATCGTGACGCTGCACTTCTTCCTGCCGCTGGAGACGCCCGTCCAGGCCAGCAAACCCTTCTCCTTCCAGGTTTACGACCCAACCTATTTCGTCTCCTTCGCGCTGGAGAAAAAAGACCCCGTAAAGCTCTCGGGCGCGCGCTCCGGCTGCTCGGTGAGCCTGGTGGAGCCGGCTCCGCTCGTCGCCGCCGACAATCAGAAGCTCAGCGAAGCCTTCTTCCAGAACATGTCGCCCGGCGCCAATTTCGGCATGAAACTCGCGACCCGCGCCATCGTGGCCTGTCCGTGAAGCTGCGAACATCTGGTCTTTGCGCGGTTTTTGCGGCGACCTTGGCCATTCTCGCCGCCGAGCCCGCTTTCGCCCAGCGCCATCCATTCGCAGTTGGCGGCCAGGAGGCGGCCAGCGCGGCTCAGGGCTTCGCCGGTCTCGTCTTTTCCTGGCAGAACAAATTCCACGCCGAGCTGCAGGCCGCCGCGCGGGCGCTCAAGACCGACCCTTCCGCCTTTCTGGCGCTGGCCGGGGCGAGTTTCGCCTATGGCGTTTTTCACGCGGCAGGCCCCGGCCACGGCAAAGCGGTCCTGACTTCCTATATGGTCGCGAATGAGGTTCAGCTGAGACGCGGTCTGCTGCTCGCCGCCCTCGCCGCGCTCCTTCAGGGCGTCGTGGCCATCGCCCTCGTCGCTATCGCCGCCATCGCCTTCAACGCCACCGCCGGGCAGATGTCGAACGCCGCGCAGGCGATCGAAGTCGCAAGCTATCTCGCCATCGCCGCGCTCGGGGCGCGGCTGGCCTTCGTCAAGGGACACGGACTCCTCGCGGCCCTGAACGACGCGCCTATGGGCGCGCGGATCGCCGGAGCGACCGGCGAGAGCCGCTTCGTCTGCGAGGGGATCGACGATCCGGCTCATATGCACAGCCCGACCTGCGGCCACGCCCATGCGCTCGATCCGGCGACCCTTTCAGGGCCGTCTTTCCGCTGGGGCGACGCGTTGGCCACTGTCGTCGCTGCGGGCCTTCGCCCCTGCTCGGGCGCGATCCTGGTCTTGGTTTTCACCATGTCGCGGGAAATGTTCGCCGCGGGCGCGGGCGCGGTCCTGGCGATGTCCGCGGGAACCGCCATGACGACCGGCGCGCTGGCTGCGACCGCGGTCTACGCCAAGGATCTGGCCTTGCGCTTCAGCGGCGGCGGAACGCGCCGCGCGGCGCTCCTCGCGCGCGGCGCCGAATTTGTTGCGGCGCTCCTTGTTTTGGGATTTGGCCTCGCTTTGCTCCTCGGCTTCGGCGTCTCTCGCAATGCAGCATAAGCTCACGCGCGCCTGGCGACGTAAAAATTAATCATCGCGCGCAGGTCACGTTTAAATCGTGAGAGACGCGCTATCTTGATTATGAAGGTCGATTCGACTCTTACGTTCGGAGTCGTTGCGCAAATTATACGAGGCTTGAATGACGCGCCCTGAGCAATCGCTCGATCCATACGCCGCTCGGCCGTGGCTCGCCTCCTATCCGAACGGCGCGCCCGCCAATATCGACGTCTCGGCCGCCAGGACTCTCGTCGACGACTTTCGTCAGAGCGTCGCGGCCTTTCCCGATCGTCCGGTCATGGAGAGCTTCGGAGCCCGCCTCACCTATCGCGAACTCGAGCGCGCGGCCGACTCGATCGCCGCATGGCTGCAATCGCAGGGATTGCAGAAAGGCGATCGCGTCGCGATCATGTCGCCCAATGTGCTCGGCTATCCCGCCGCCATGTTCGGCGCGTTGATCGCGGGCGGCGTTGTCGTCAACGTCAACCCGCTTTATACGCATGGCGAACTCGAGCATCAGATCAACGACGCTGGCGCGCGCTTCGTCTTCGTCTTCGAGAATTTCGCCGATACGGTTGAAACAGCTTGGCCCAACATGAAAGTCGAGCGCGCCGTCGTCATGACGCCGGGCGACCTGATGGGGCTCAAGGGCTATGTCGTCAACTTCGTTTCGCGCCATGTGAAGAAGATGGTCCCAGCCTACCGGCTGCCGGCGTCGATCGCTTTTTCGGAGGTGTTGAAAGAAGGCGCGCGGACGCCCCTTACGCCGATCGAGATCGCGCCGGACGATATGGCTTTCCTGCAATATACAGGCGGCACCACGGGCGTGGCGAAGGGCGCGGTGCTGCTCCATCGCAATGTTTCCATCGACGTCGCGCAGACATGGGCGTGGCTCGAATGGTATCTCGGCCCGGCCTGTCCGCATGTCATGATCACGGCGTTGCCGCTCTATCATATTTTCGCGCTCACGGCGTGCTGCATGCTCACCATAAGGACCGGCGGATGCTGCGTCCTCATCGCCAATCCGCGCGATCTGAAAGGCTTTATCGCGACGATACGCAAGCGGCGGTTCACGATTTTTGCGGGCGTCAATACGCTTTACGCCGCGCTCGCCGACCATCCGGAAATCAGGAGCGTGGATTTCTCCAACCTCTCCATGAACATTTCCGGCGGCATGTCGACGCAGGAAGGCGTCGCGCGCAAATGGGCGGCGATCACCGGCAAGCCGATCATAGAGGGTTACGGGCTTTCCGAAACGTCGCCGATCGTCACCGTCAACCGGCCGGATATTGGAGACTTCACCGGAGCCATTGGCTACCCTATTCCCTCGACGGAAGTGTCGATCCGCGACGCCGATGGCGGCGTCGTCCCCGCGGGCGAGCGTGGGGAGCTTTGCGTGCGCGGGCCGCAGGTCATGCCGGGCTATTGGCGCCGGCCCGACGAAACCGCAAAGGTCACGACGCCGGACGGCTTCTTCAAGACTGGCGATATTGCGATCATGGAGCCCGACGGTCTGTTTCGCATCGTCGACCGGTTGAAAGACATGATTCTCGTCTCCGGGTTCAACGTCTATCCCAATGAGGTCGAGGCGGCGCTCGCGGAACATCCCAACGTGAAAGAAGTCGCCGTTATCGGCGTCCCCTACAGACATTCGGGCGAAGCGCCGATGGCCTTCATCGTGCGGCGCGATCCCAGCCTGACGGCGGAAGAGCTGCGCGCCTTCGCCCATGAGCGGCTCACCGGTTACAAAGTGCCCCGCTTCTTCGAATTCCGCGATTCCCTGCCGAAGACCAATGTCGGCAAGATCCTCCGCCGCGCTTTGCGCGACGAATATTTCGCGCGCTGCGGCGAGAATGACGACGAACGCGACAAAAGCCTCGACCTTCACGCCCCGAACTGACGCGCCGCGGCCTCTATCGCGTCATAGGCGAGATCGAGCTCCTCGCCCGTGACGCAATAAGGCGGCAACACGTAAATGGTCTGCCCGAGCGGCCGCAGCAGCAATCCGCGCGCATTGAAGAAGCGCATCAGATCGAGGCTGATCGTCGCGAGATAACCGCTTTGCCCGAGGCGCAAATCCATCGCGACGATCGCGCCGAGGCTGCGGACATTGGAAAAACGCGCGTCATTCTCGAAGCGCGCGGCGCGCTTCGCCTGCAGCGCGCAGAGATTGGCGACGCGCTCTGTCGCATCGGTCTTTTCCCACACATCGAGATTGGCGAGCGCGGCGGCGCATCCGATAGGATTCGCCGTATAGGAGCTCGAATGGAAAAAGGCGCGCGCGCGATCGGGCGCATAATGCGCCTCGAAGATTTCCCGCTTGCACATGGTGACGGCCAGCGGCACGGACCCGCCCGTCAGCCCTTTCGAATAACAGGCGATGTCCGGCGTGAATCCCGCCTGCTCGCAGGCGAAGAGCGTTCCGGTGCGGCCGAAACCGGTCATCACTTCATCCGCGATGAACAGCACGCCGAATTTCTCGCAGACGCGCTTCATCTCCGCGAGCGTTTGCGCGCCATAGATCAGCATGCCGCCCGCGCCCAAAACCAGCGGCTCGACAATGAAGGCCGCCGCGCCGTCGCGGCAGAAGCGCTCGAGCGCGTCGAGCGTTTCCTGCTCCCTTCCTTTTTCAGGGAAAGGAACGCGCGCCACGTCGAAGAGCAGCGGCTCATAGGGCGCGTTAAAGACGGAGCGCGCGCCGGCGGACATCGTGCCGACCGTGTCGCCATGATAGCTGTGCTCCAATGCGACGACGCGCATCCGCGCCTCGCCGCGATTGCGCCAGTAACCAAGCGCCATTTTGATCGCGACCTCGACGGAGGTCGAACCGCTGTCGGAATAGAAGACGTAATCGAGCCCCGGCTGCGCGACCTCGACAAGGCGGCGCGCGAGCGCCTCGGCCGGCTCGTGAGTAAAGCCGGCGAAAATGATCTGGTCGAGCGTCTCCGTCTGTCGGCGGATCGCCTTCATGATCTCGGGACGGCGATGGCCATGGGTGATCACCCACCAGGAAGAGATGGCGTCGAGAAAGCGCGTTCCGTCATCCGCCGTGAGCCACGCGCCTTCGGCATGGGCGATCTTGAAGGCGCCGGGCTGCAGCGCATGCTGGGTGAAGGGACGCCAGACGGGCGAGTTGGCGACGACGCTCATGTGAAATCCGCAAGTGAAAAGGCGGCGGCGAAGGCGGCCCGCACTGCGTTCGGCGTCAGGAGACCGAGACGCGGCAAACGCCCCAGCGCCTTGACCTCGCCGATCGCGGCGATGGTTTCCTGCGACGCCTTCTCTTCATCGCCCACAAAGGCGACGCCATGGATCGGAACGTCGCGGCGGCGCAGCGCCTCGATCGTCAGCAGGCTGTGATTGATCGCGCCGAGCGCCGTCCGGGCGACGAGAATGACGGGGAGCCGCCAGCGCGCCAGCACGTCGATCGTCAACACATTGTCCGTCAACGGGACCATGACGCCGCCCGCCGTCTCGATCACGAGCGGATCATCGACGTCGGGGGGAATGAGTCGCGCCGGATCGATCTCGACGCCATCTGCGCGCGCGGCGATATGCGGCGACGCCGGCAAGCGCAATCGCCACAGTTCGGGGAGAATGCGCGCCGGCGCGGCCCCCGATAGCCGCGCGACGCATTGCGAGTCGGTTTCTTCCTCGAGCCCCGATTGCACCGGTTTCCAGTAACAGGCGCCGAGCGCGCCGACGAGCGCGGCGGAGAAGACCGTCTTTCCGACGCCCGTATCGGTTCCGACGATCACGAATCGGCGCGTCATTCTTGCGCCTTCAACTCTTCGGCCAGTTCGGCGACCATTTGCGATATCTGCGCCTCACTCGCATGCAAAGTGAGCGAAAGACGCAGCCGCGCCGTCCCCTCCGGCACGGTCGGCGGGCGGATGGCGCGAATGTCATAGCCGCGCGCGCGCATCCGCGCGGCGAGCGTCATGGCGCGGGCGTCGGCGCCGACAATGACCGGCTGCACTTGTGAACCGGAAGGCGCGACGTTGCAGAGCTTTTGCAGATCTCTTCCGGCAAGCGCCACGCGCGCGCGCAAGGCGGCGCGGCGATCCTCCGCTTTTTCGACAATCTTCAGCGACGCGCGCACGCAGGCGGCGACGAGCGGCGAAGGCGCCGTCGCAAAGATGAAGTTACGGCAGCGATTGACGAGGAAGTCGCGCAGCGGCGCGGCGAGGCAGATAAGCGCGCCGGACACGCCGAGCGCCTTGCCGCAGGTGTGAACCGTAATGACGTTTTCGCGCCCCTCGAAGCGCGCGGCGAGCCCGCGTCCGCCTTCGCCAAAAACACCGGTCGCATGCGCCTCGTCGACCAGCACGAATGCCTGATGACGCTCCGAAAGGGACATCAGCGCGTCGAGCGGCGCCAGGTCGCCATCCATGCTGTAAAGGCTTTCGACGGCGATCCAGGCGCGCCCCGTTCCACCCTTCCGGCGCCAGTCAAGGATGGCCGCTTCGAGCGCGTTCACGTCATTATGAAGGAAAGGCGCGCGCGACGCGCGCGACAGGCCCATGCCGTCATGCGCGCTGGCGTGAATGAGCGCGTCATAAAAAATGCAATCGTCCCGCTGCGGCAGCGTCGAGAGCAGCGCTTCATTGGCGGAGAATCCGGCCCCGAAGAAGAGCGCGCTTTCCGCATGAAAGAAGCGCGCCGCCTCTTCCTCCAGCGCCTCGTGCTCGGGATGATTGCCGCGCAAAAGCCGCGAGCCGCCGGCCCCGACCGGAACGCTGCGCGCCAGCGCCGCCGCGGCGGCTTCCGCAAGCGCGCGGGACTCCGCCAAGGCCAGATAATCGTTCGACGCGAAATCGAGTCCCGCGCGGGGCGCCAATGCGCGCAGGCGGTCCCGGCCGGCGAGGCCGGCGAGGTCGGCTCGATATCTTTCAAGCATGCGCGCTCACGCGGTCACCCCAATTTGCGTGTTTGGTAAAGGCGGCCCATCCGGGGGTCAAGCCAGGCGGAGACCATGCCGCAGGGTTGAAAAACGAGGGCCGCGCCGCAATCTTAAGAGCGTCTGGAGCCTTGCTCATGTCCCTTCCCTCAGAAGAAATCGGCCCGCCCGCCCGTTTGCCCTGGCCGCCCATTCTCATCGCGCTGGCGATCGGCGCCGGGTTGGCGTTCGATCATGCGAGCGGCGGCGCTTTTTCCCCGCTCGTCTCTTTCCCCGGCGCAACGGCTCTGGGCGCGCTCATCGTCGCGTTGGCGCTCGCGAATGACATCTGGTGCGCGCTCACCTTCAGACGCCACGCGACGACCATCCTGCCGCATCGCGCGGCCTCGCATCTCGCGACGGACGGCCCTTTCCGCTGGTCGCGCAATCCCATCTATGTCTCTCACGTCGCGGTCGTGTTCGGCCTTGGCCTGCTGATCGCTTCGCCCTTCACGCTTTTGCTGACGCCGCTCGTCGCCCTCGGCCTGCAGAAGCTCGCCATCGAGCCGGAGGAGCGGCATTTGCTCGCGAAATTCGGAGACGTCTACCGCTCCTATATGGCGCGCACGCGCCGTTGGCTTTAGACTTTCTCCCACAATCTGGGGGTGGATATGAGCGCCGAGACAGCGCAGCTCGACTTCAATGTGCGCGGCATGACCTGCGCTTCCTGCGTCTCCCATGTCGAAAAGGCGCTGGCCGCGACTCCCGGCGTCGAGAAGGCGAGCGTCAATCTCGCGACGGAGCGCGCCGACATATCGCTTGCGCCGGGCGCCGATCCGGCCGCGCTTGTCAAATCGGTTTCCGACGCCGGCTACGAGCCCGTGGTGGAGACGATCGAACTCGGCGTCGGCGGCATGACCTGCGCCTCCTGCGTCGCTCATGTCGAGAAAGCCCTGAAAGGCGTGCCGGGCGTCATTGAGGCGAGCGTCAATCTCGCCACCGAACGCGCCAGCGTGCGCGCCCTGTCCGGCCCGGGCCTCGCCGATCGCCTGCGCCGCGCCATCTCCGCCGCAGGTTACGAGCCGCGCCGCATAGAGTCGGACGCCGGCGCCACGGATCGCGAGCGCGAGCGGCGCGAAGCGGAGATGAAGACGCTGCGCTTCAATCTCATCCTCGCCTCGATCTTCACCGCGCCCGTTTTCATTTTCGAGATGGGCGGCCATCTCATCCCCGCTTTCCATCACTGGACGATGGCGAGGATCGGCGAGGAGATGATCCGCCAATTCTCCTTCTTCTTCGCGACGCTCGTTCTCTTCGGACCCGGCCTCATATTTTTTCTCAAGGGCGTTCCGGCGCTCTTGCGCGGCCAGCCCGATATGAATGCGCTCGTCGCGGTCGGCACGCTGTCCGCTTACCTTTATTCCTGCGTCGCGACCTTCCTGCCGCATCTTCTCCCCGAAGGCGCGGTGAATGTCTATTTCGAAGCCGCCGTCGTCATCGTCACGCTCATTCTCTTCGGCCGTTTTCTGGAGGCGCGCGCCAAAGGACGCACCTCCGAAGCGATCCGCGCGCTGGCGAAATTGCAGCCGAAGACGGCGCGCGTCGAGCGCAACGGCGAAACGGTCGATGTCGACATTGACGACGTTGTCGTCGGCGACGCCGTGCTGGTGCGGCCGGGCGAACGCGTCCCGACGGACGGCGTCGTGACCGCGGGCTCTTCCTATGTCGACGAATCCATGGTGACGGGCGAGCCTGCGCCTGTCTCCAAAACTGTCGGCGCAGCCGTCACCGGCGCCACGATCAACGGCGCCGGCGCCTTCTCCTTCCGCGCGACGCGCGTCGGCGCCGACACGACGCTCGCCGGCATCATCCGCATGGTCGAGCAGGCGCAGGGCGCGAAGCTGCCGATACAGGCCATGGTCGATCGCGTGACCGCCGTCTTCGTCCCGGCGGTCTTCGTCATCGCGGCGCTCACCTTCCTCATATGGATGCTGATCGGTCCCGAGCCGCGCCTCACTTATGCGCTGGTCTCGGCCGTCGCGGTCCTCATCATCGCCTGCCCCTGTGCGATGGGACTCGCCACGCCGGCGGCGATCATGACCGGCACGGGTCGCGCGGCGGAGCTCGGCGTGCTGTTCCGCAAAGGAGAGGCGCTGCAAACCTTGCAGGATGTGACGCTCATCGCCTTCGACAAGACCGGCACGCTCACTTTCGGCAAGCCGCGTCTGACCGATCTCATCGCCGCGCCGCGAGAGAATGAAAACGAACTGCTCCGTCTAGCCGCGAGCGTCGAGGCGCAGTCTGAGCATCCTGTCGCCGCGGCCATCGTCGCCGCAGCCAAAGAGCGGGGAATCGCCCTCGCTTCGGCGTCGAATTTCCAGTCCGTCTCCGGCATGGGCGTCGCGGGCGTCGTCAATCAACGGCAAGTGGCGATTGGCGCCGAGCGCTATATGGCTTCGCTCGGATTCGACACAAAATCCTTCGAAGCCAGCGCCGCTGCGCTCTCTGAGGAAGGCAAGACGCCTTTTTATGTCGCGGTCGACGGCAAGGCGCGCGCCGTTCTTTGCGTCGCCGACGAATTGAAGCCGACGACCAAGCCCGCGATCGACGCGCTGCACGCCATCGGCGTAAAAACCGCGATGATCACCGGCGACGACGCGCGCACGGCCAACGCCATTGCGCGGCGGCTGGGCATCGACGAAGTCGTCGCCGGCGTCATGCCCGACGGCAAAGTCGCGACGCTGGAGCGGTTGCGCGAAGAAAACAAGATCGCCTTTGTCGGCGACGGCGTGAACGACGCGCCCGCGCTCGCGGCCGCGGATGCGGGCGTCGCCATCGGAACGGGAACGGACATCGCCATCGAAGCGGCGGATGTCGTGCTGATGTCGGGCGACCTCGCGAAAGTGCCCGCGGCGCTCGCTCTGTCGCGCGCGACGATGCGGAACATCAAGCAAAACCTTTTCTGGGCCTTCGGCTATAATGCGCTGCTCATCCCGGTCGCGGCGGGCGCGCTTTATCCGATCAACGGCATGCAGCTTTCGCCCATGCTCGGCGCAGGCGCCATGGCGCTGTCGAGCACTTTCGTGCTCACCAACGCATTGCGCCTGCGCCGCTTCCAACCCCCAATGATCGCCGAGGCGCCCTCACCGGCACATGACGCGCCGGCGTCCGTTGAGACGCTCGCGCCGATCCAACAGAGCAATAAGGAGGAAACCATGACGACGTTCAATGTGAAAGACATGACCTGCAATATGTGCGTGAAGCATGTCACCAAGGCCGTGCAGGCGGTGGAGCCCAACGCCGACGTGAAGGTCGATCTCGCGACGGGCAAGGTCGAAGTCTCGCCGACGCCGAAAGATCCGGCCGCGCTCGCGCAGGCGATCACGGAAGCGGGGTATCCGGCGCAGGTCGCGGCGTAGCACGGCGTTTCCCGAAATGTCATAAAATGTTCGATTCACCGTCATTGCAGCGAAGCGAAGCAATGACGATCGAACTCGAAACGCAACTCTTCGAAGCAGCGACGCTCGCCGAATGGCTGAGGCGGGAGGCGGAGGCGAAGCCGGGCGCGCCGCCGTAATGGATTTTAAAGAAACAGCCGGGGGGCGCTTGCCGCCTTCCGGCGTTAGGTTAAGTGTAGTGGGAACGGCTTTCCAGGGATTGTTCATATGACGCGGTCGCTTCGAGACAAGACGCTTTTCATCACCGGCGCCAGCCGCGGCATCGGCCTCGCAATTGCCAAGCGCGCCGCGCGCGACGGCGCGAATGTCGCGATCGCCGCCAAGAGCGTGACGGAAAACCCGAAAATCCCCGGCACGATTTTCACCGCCGCGGCCGAAATCGAAGCGGAAGGCGGCAAGGCGCTGGCGCTTCCCTGCGACATACGCTTCGACGAGCAGGTCGCAAACGCCTTGGATCGAACCGTCTCGACCTTTGGCGGCGTCGACATTTTGATCAACAACGCCAGCGCCATCGATCTGCGCGGCGTCGATCTGCTCGAGATGAAGCGTTTCGATCTGATGCATCAGATCAATGCGCGCGGAACCTATCTCTGCGCCAAGCTCGCTCTGCCGCATCTGCGCAAATCGGAGAACCCGCACATTCTCACGCTGTCGCCGCCGCTCGACATGAACCCCAAATGGTTTGCGCCGAATCTTGCTTACACGATGGCGAAATACGGCATGAGCCTCGTGACGCTCGGCCTGGCGGAGAATCTCGCCCGCGAAGGCGTGGCGGCGAATTCGTTGTGGCCCGAGACGGCCATTGCGACCGCCGCCGTCGGCAACCTCCTCGGCGGCGACGAGATCATCAAGCGCGCGCGCAAGCCCGACATCGTCGCGGACGCCGCGCACGCAATTCTGACGCGTCCCTCGCGGGAATGCACCGGCAATTTCTTCATCGACGTGCGCGTGCTCGCGCAAGAAGGCGTAACGGATTTCGCGGCTTATTCGGTCGATCCCGGCCATGAAGCCGTGCTCGACTTTTTTCTCGAGGAGCCGATCAGCGCCAATGTCCGGAAATCGGCCTTTCACGGCGGCCGATAGCATGTTTCGACGGAAGACGGCCTGAGGCAAGTTTCGCTCCCGATCATGCGAAAAACCGCAACGGCCGGGACGCCATGCAATCCGCTTTTTACGTCACCCTCTCTTCTCAGGTCGCGCTCGACAAGCGGCTGACGACGATCGCCGAGAACGTCGCCAACGCGTCGACGATCGGCTTCCGCGCCACCGGCGTCAGTTTCGAGACGGCGCTATCGAAGGCGTCGGCGACGGCCTTCGCCTCCACGGGTTCGGATTACGTCTCCCGCGCTTCGGGAAGCCTCGTAAAAACCGACAATCCTTTCGACGTCGCCATTATGGGAGACGCCTGGCTCGCGATACAGACGCCGCAGGGCGTCGCCTATACGCGTGACGGACGCCTGCGTATGCTGGAGACAGGCGAGGTGCAGACATTGCTTGGCTTTCCTGTCCTCGACGCCGGCAATTCGCCCATCGTGCTCGACCCGACGGCCGGCGCGCCGACGATCTATCGCGACGGCATGATCCATCAAGGCGACCGGCAATTCGGCGCGATCGGCCTTTTCGAAATTGACGAAGCCGCGACGCTGAAGCGCGCCGAAAACTCCGCCGTCATTCCGTCGCTGCCGGCCGCCGCCGTCGTCAATTTCGCAAAAAACGGAATTGCGCAGGGCCATCTCGAAAACGCCAATGTCAACGCCGTCGCCGAGATCGCCAAGCTGATCACGGCGCATCGCGCCTTTGAAAGCGCGTCGGCCGCGTTCGACATGATGGATGGCGCACAGCGCAATGCGGTTCGAACGCTCGGCGGAGGCTGACGGTGAGGACGGATGCGTTGAACCGGTTGAGCGAGGCCGTCGCAAGCGTCGCTCTCCCAGGCGAACGGCTCCGCATCAGCGGAACCGTGACCGAAGTCTTCCCTTCGCATTTCCATGTCGCGGGCCTTTCGCCATTCCTGCGGCTGGATGACTGCGTTCTTCTCGAGCAAGCGGGCCGCGCCTTTCACGGGCAGGCGATCCGCATCGACAGAAAAGGCGCGTTGGTCAAATCCTTCGAGAGCAATGCGGGCCTCGGCCTCGGCGCGCGCGTTACGTTGCAGGGACCGATTCAGATCGCGCCGCATTCGAGTTGGAAGGGACGCGTCGTCGACGCGCTTGCGCGTCCGATCGACGAAGGCGGTCCTTTGACGCAGGGAGAAAGACGCGGTCTCAACGCGTCGCCGCCAAGTCCGATGGCGCGTATGCGCCTGTCGGCGCCCGCCCCGACGGGCGTCGCGGCGATCGACGCCTTCGCGCCGCTCTGCCTCGGCCAACGCATCGGCGTTTTCGCCGGGTCGGGCGTTGGAAAGTCCACCCTCCTTGCAATGATCGCGCGTTCTCGGATTTTCGACGCGGCGGTCATTTGTCTCGTCGGCGAACGCGGGCGCGAGGTGCGCGATTTTCTCGACGAAGCGCTGGGCGCGAGCGCATCCAATGCGGTCATCGTCGTCTCGACGAGCGACGAAAGCCCGATGATGCGTCGATTGGCGCCGCTGACGGCCATGTCGATCGGCGAGTCTTTTCGCGACCAGGGACAATCCGTTCTGCTCATCATGGATTCGGTCACGCGATACGCCCACGCCTTGCGGGAGATTGCGCTCTCGGCCGGCGAGCCGCCTGCGGCCAATGGCTATGCGCCGAGCGTCTTCGCGGACCTTCCCCGTCTTTTGGAGCGCGCCGGCCCCGGCTCTGAAGGCGCCGGTTCGATGACCGCGATCTTTTCGGTGCTCATAGACGGCGACAACCATAATGATCCTGTCGCCGACTGCATCAGAGGAACGCTCGACGGGCACATCGTTCTCGAACGCTCCATCGCGGAACAGGGCAGATATCCGGCGATAGACATTCTCAAATCGATCTCGCGCGTCGCGGATCGCGTCTGGCGTCCGCAAGAGCGGGAAATGATCTCGAAGGCGCGCGGGCTCGTTGCGAAGTTCGAGGATACGCGAGACTTGAGGCTTCTCGGCGGCTATCGTTCCGGCGCGGATCCGGAACTCGATCGCGCAATAGGCGTCACGCCATTGATCTATGATCTCCTTCGGCAGGCCTCCGACGCGCCGCCGGCCAGCGACATCGTCGCGAGGCTCGACGCCATGCTCCGCCAATTCACCGAGTAAAGCGTTCTGCAAGCCCTGCGCAAGGCTCATGCTCGATCGTCTGCGCCTATGAATGGCTTGTCGCAGCGACCGAAATCTCTTCGTTTGTTTGGTTGGGCGTTTTCCACTTTAGCGCCGCTTATGTTCTGTTCGGGCGCGGCGGTCGCCTATGCGGGCGAAACGGGCGAAACGCGCATCCCTTACGCGGAGGATAGAATCCAGTATTGCGCCGACGTCGCCGCATCGGCGGAAGCCATAAGGCTCGATCGCCGGCGCAACGAACTTGCGACGCTCGAGGGAGAAATCGGCGCGCGCCTGTCGCTGCTCGACTCGAAACAGCGGAAACTTCGTATTGTTCTCGAAAAGCTCGAGGCTTTCGAGCGAAAGACGAGCGAAGCGCTTGTTGGGCTTTATGCGCGCATGAAGCCTGAGGCCGCCGCCGCGCAGCTCGCTCAACTCGACGCAGAAATAGCCGCAGCGCTCATGCTTCATATGAAGGCCAGCGCGTCGAGCGCCATACTGGGCGAGATGGACGCTTCGCACGGCGCCGCGCTCGCGAAAAAAATTTCCGAGCTGCGACTCTCGAAAGACAGGAAAAATTGAGATGCGACGCGCGTCAATCTTTACCGCGGCGCTTTTCCTGTCGGGTTGCGCGACCGATCCGCGCGACATTACGCGCGAACCGCATATGACTCCCATCGGAAGCGGCCTCAATTTTTATGACGATCAATTGCCGCTCGGCCCTTTGAAGAACGCCTCGCTTGGTCCGGCGATGCAGATCGACGATAACCGCGTCAATCTCTTCAAGGACGTGAAGGCGATGAGCGTCGGCGATGTGGTGACCGTCATCATCGCCATGGACGACCGCGCCATTCTCGGCAATTCCACCGACCGTTCGCGAGAAGCGAAGATCCGTTCGAAATGGTCCTTTCTTCTCGATCTCCTTCCTGCGCTCGGCGGCCCGCCCGGTTCGGAAACGAAGCAGACGGGCGCCTGGCAGAACGACATCGACGCCAGGACGGAGACGCAGGGGCAAGGCACAATCAATCGTTCGGAGCAGATTCGTTTCACTCTCGCCGCCGCGGTGACCGCCGTTTTGCCGAATGGCAATCTGGTCCTGCATGGGTCGCAGGAAATCCGGGTGAATAACGAATTACGCGTTTTGAGCGTCGCGGGCGTGGCGCGGCCGCGCGACATCAACAAAGACAATTCCATTTCATACGACAAAATCGCGGAAGCGCGCGTCTCATATGGCGGCAGAGGTCGTCTGAGCGAAATGCAGCAGCCCGCATGGGGCCAACAACTCTACGATATTTTCGTTCCGTTCTGAGGGATGCGACGAATGGTCGACGACCGGGCAAAAGAAAGAGCAGCGAACGGAATCATGCGGTCCTTCGCCCCGATCCTGGTTTTGACAATCCTCGGCGCGGGCGGAGGCGGCTATCTCGGCGCGATGGTTATTCCAAGCTTTTTTGTTGCGCAGGCGCCAAAGGAGGACGATCCGGCGCAGCATGTTTCTCGTCAATCGGCTTTCACCGACAGCGACGGGAGGGAAAAGGGGCGCGCCGACGTGAAAGAGATTGCGCAGGACCGGGCGCCGCGCCTTCCGGGCCCTGCCGGGGAACCTCTCTCCGTCATCGAGCTGCCGGCGGTGATCGCCAATGTGTCCGGCTCGAAACGCTTGATCCGTCTGCAGTCGGCGGTCGTCTTCAACCCGCAGGATCGAAAAGGCGTCGAGACTCAGCTCGCCGCCTTACGCTCCGATGTCGCCGCATTTCTCGCCACTCTCGCGCTCTCCTCGATCGAGGGAGCGGATGGGCTCCGGCGCCTTCAGGAGGAGCTGAGCGAGCGGGCCAAGACGCGTTCGGAGGGACGCATTCGCGACTTCATCATCGAGGCGCTGGTCGTGCAATGAGATGGCTCGTTCTATTCGTCGCTTGTCTGGCGCCGAGCGGAGCTTTTGGCGTCGAGAGTTTCGATCTTGGCGCGCTGCTTCCGAACGGGTCCGCATCGGCGAGCGGGCGCATGATTCAGCTCATCGGCGCTTTGACGATTTTATCGATCGCGCCGGGCCTGCTCATTATGGCGACGAGCTTTACGCGCTTTGCGATCGCGCTCTCATTTCTTCGCGCCGGGCTTGGCCTGCAAAGCACGCCCGCCAATCTCGTCTTGATCAGCCTATCGCTGTTCATGACCTTTTACGTTATGGCCCCCGCGGGCGAAGCGGCCTGGACGAGCGGCGTCAGGCCGCTCGTGGAAGGCAAGATCGGCGAGGCGGAAGCATTCGACAAAATGACGGAGCCCTTCCGGCAGTTCATGATCTCGAATGTACGCGACAAGGATCTCAAACTGTTCCAGGATCTGCGAAAGGGCCGCGACGGCGTTCCCGGACGCGAACCGACGCTCGATATTTTGGTCCCAGCCTTCATGGTCTCCGAGTTGCGGCGCGGATTTGAGATTGGCTTCCTGATCGTCGTGCCGTTTCTGGCCATCGACGTCATCGTTTCCGTGCTGACAATGTCGATGGGTATGATGATGCTGCCGCCGACCACGATCGCCCTTCCCGCCAAGGTTCTTTTCTTTGTTCTGATCGACGGATGGAATTTGCTCGTCGGGAGTCTGGTCCGCTCATATGGATGAATGCGTTTTTGAGCTGCGTATCGACGGCCTGTCTCTACCGTTCGACCGGGGATCTCTGAACGGCTTTGAGGTGGAAATTTAAGCAGGCCCCAACATTCACGGAAGAATTGTGAACGCCGCCATCTCGGTTTTCGCGCGAATTAGACGCTGATGCGACTGCTTCGCGGCAGCCCTCGGCGAATCTTGTCCTCGTCTATTGTGGAAATCTGAGCCGGCGCTCGATCTCGTCGATGCCACGAGATGGTTGAGAGAGGCGTCGTCAAGTTGCGCGCATTTTCTATGCGTCGCCTGGTTGAGCTGACTGAGTGGCGGGGAACACGTTCCAGTCCAACCCCGAATCGGGCCGTCGCACGGGTCTGGGATGACCTGCAGCGCCGCATCAGGTCGAGCGCATCGGTGCTGAACTCGTAGCATCCCCACCCTCGAACGGGAACCGGCCGGACTTTTGGTCCGGCCGGCATGATTGTTAGGCGATGCGGGTTCGCTTAGGGCATGTCGCCGGCGACGAACTTCGGAATCACCGGGCCGCCGACTTCAGCCGCGAAGCGCTTGCCGTCGGGCGTGAAGAAGAACAGCAGGCCGCCGATCTGGCTGTCGGTGTCGTAAGCCAGGTCGGACAGACGCTCAATGTCCCAACGCGCGTCCTGGATCTTCACGACGATTTCCTTCGACTCGCCGGGCGCGATCGTGTCGTCGTTCGACAGGCCGCGGTCGGCAAGCAGGTAATCCGGGAAGTCAGGCTTCGTGGTGAACACGGACGGGTTCAGGAAGCGCAGGCCAGCCGCGGTGTATTCGCCGAGGCGAACCGGCTGCGACGTGCCGTTCTTGACCTTCACATTGATGGTCAGCTCGCGGCCCGGAACCTTGTAGACGCCGCCGTTCAGCTCGGTCGTCACCTGCTCCTTGCCCACGCCCGCCGTGCCTTCCGTCTCGATCGGCGTCAGCGGCTTCTGCAAGCCGGCCTGAAGCGGGATCGTGCGCGGGAAGGTCGAGTTCGTCACCGCATAGCCGATGATCGTCGCGAGGATCGTCAGCGCGAGAACGATCGCGCCAATGCGGCGGTCGTCATCGCCGATGACGTCGTCCGGACGGCCTTCAGCAACCTTCAGATAAGACGCGATGATGCCCTTCCGGACGAACCAGAACAGAATCCACGCCGCGCCAATCGCCATCCACGGCAGATGCCACGCGTAAACGCGGCTGATGCCGAAATGCTCGAGATCGACGGTCGAGCCGTCAAGGAGCGTCACCGGATCGGTGAAGTCCTTCATGTCGCCCTTGATCTCAATCCACTGGCCGGGGCCGATGATCGGGCCGCCGCCTTCGACGTTGATCTGAGCGTGGACGTGCCACCGGCCGGCGCGACGGCCGCGCAGATTGACCGAGAACGCATAGTCCTTGCCGATCTCAAGCGACACCGAACGAGGAGCGAACTGCTCGCCGATGAACTGAGCCGTGCGAACCAGAACCGGACCCGGCTCGCCGGCGTTCAGGAACGACACGCGCGGATTGGCGACCGCCTGCGGCCAAGCCGAGAAGACGTGAATCTTGCCCGACAGAACCATGTCCTCGTTGACGTTCACCGTCGTCTTCGACCACGCAACGTCATACCAGTTCAGCGTGCGCATGCGAAGAAACGCCTGCTGCGACTTCTCGCCGTGCGCCGAGGCCGGAGCAATCGCTCCGAGCGTCGCCGCCACAGCAGCCGCCGCGCCGAGGGCGGCGAGCTTGACTAGCTTTTTCATGAACAAACCTCCCAGGTTCTCTTCCGGCCGGCGCCTCGCGCGCCAGCCGACTTTTTTAGCCGCGGACCGACCGGAAAATCGGCGATCCAACCTTCATGCGGTCCGCGTTTCTCTTTTCGAGTTGGGCTTCGGCGAACCGAAAGCCGCGGCCCGCGTCAGATGGTGTCGATGACCTTCGTCGTCGAATACCAGCGGCCCATGAACCACCACAGGAAATACACCATCATCGAGACGAAGCCCGAGAAGAACGCCGCAACCGGCACAACGTCCTTACCGAAGGTGCGCAGCGTGCCGCGCTCGACCATGCGGATATATTCCGGCATCGACGTGCGGACGTAGTGAAGGCCGATCAGATCCGCCAGCGTCATCAGCTGACCATGCTGCTCCGTCGCCTGGTGGAAGGCGGCGATCGCCGGCCAGTTGTTCGGATAGAACAAAAGACCCCAGCCCAGCGAACCGACAACCGCCGTGATCACATAGGAGCCCGACAGAAGCAGGATCACGTCAAGCCAGATCGCCGGAACGATCAGAGCGGACGGGAACACCAGGCTGATCGGGAAATAGGTCCAGCCCCAGAAGTTGACGTAGCGGTTGATCCACTCGCCAATCAGCAGGCCCAGAGCCGCGAAAACGGCGCCGAACGGCAGACGGAAGTTGACCCACCAGAAAGCCTGCGACGCCGCGCAGAACGTCACGCCCAGGATCGGAACGACCGTCGGCCACATACGACGATCCTTCCAGTCAATCCAGAAGTCCCAGTCGCCCGCCGTCAGCATGAAGTGGACGTGGTAGCCGCCGAGAACGGCGAAAAACAGCAGAACCAGAAGCATCCAGTCCGTCGTCGCGACGCAACCCGCGGCCTCGGCCACGGAGTTGAACGGACCGACCGCCCCCCCGCTTTTCGATTGTGACATCACTCTTCTCCTTGGTGTTTCTCGGAAGCCTTGAACGCTCCGAGCTTTCTTTTGCAGCCGACCCGAAAGCGCTCTCGCCCTCCGGATCCGCGCCCGGACAATGACCGCGTCGCGCCCATCGCCCGGCTTTCCCAGTCGCGCCGCGCATGCCGCGCGACGCCGCGAAACCTTCCCCGCAACGACCGGGTTGCTCCCGGTTTTCAACACGCGACAAGCCACCCAACCGCCTCAGGCGGCCAGACAAAACCCGACCCATGTCCGTTTCGAAAGAATTCCGCGCCCGAACCGCCGCCCGCGCCAAAGGGCGCGGGCGGCTTTGTCCGCGATTACTCGGTGAGGAGGGCGACGCCGTCCTTGCCGACCAGCGCATGGATGCGCATCAGGATCTGCAGAACCACGCCGAACACGCCCAGCGCCATCCAGCCGAAGAACACGAAGCCCCAATGCAGCGGAGCCACGAACAGCTCTTCCATGAACCAGAAAGTGTGGCCCCACTCGTTCAGGCCAACGTTCGGGATGATCATGAACGGGCCGATGGCCACGATCAGGAACGCCAGCGAGTAGCCATGAGCGAAATACGGAATGCGGGTCTTCGCATAGAAGAACGCGCCAACCGCGATCACCGAATAAATCGGGTAGCTCATGTAGAACTCGATGATGTGCGACGGCGTGAAGTCCGTGTCGCGGATCACCGTCATGTGCCAGGTGCCGTCCTGCTCCGTGAAGAACGACGCGCCCCAGTAAATGGCGATGCCGTAAACGACGAGCCACTGCACCAGAACGACCAGGCGGCGCATCTCTTCGCGCGGCGAAACCGCGTCGACGTTGCGGTCGCGCGTCTTCCACAGATAGCCGGCGAGGCCAAGGCCCGAAACCAGCTCAAGCGGGATCTCGGTCCAAAGGATCGACATCCAGTAGGTCTGGAACTCCGGCGCGAACGAATCAAGGCCGGCGCGCCAGCCATAGATCTGCTCGTAAATGCGCACGATCAGATAAAACGTGTTCAGCAGAGCCAGGCCAATCCACATGCCACGCAGATCGACTACGGACTCTACCTCAGCAGCTGCGCCAGCAGCTGCGCTAGTCGTCGAGCTCATATTTAACTCCTCCTATGTGCTCCCAGGGATTGCGCGTGACCGGTAAAAGCTCCGCCTCCCAGAACGGAACCGCTTCGTCCTCGTTTGATTAAACGTTCGGCGGGATACGTCCTAAACGTCGACCCACGCCTACCGCCCTTCTTGACGCAGCCCTCAAATCCCGAAATCCCCGGAAACAGCCGTCCCCAAAAGACCCCAAAATCCAAGCCGCCGCTTGTTGTTATCGGACGAACACCGACGTCGCCGCCTAAACAGGACCCAAATCGCTTGGCCTCCCAGACCAAGCCCCAGACCCTGTCTAGCGTGGCCCAACCATTCCCCCTCACCAACATAATATCAATATCCCTTGAGATAGCTAAAAACTGTCTATCGAATAGTAATAACAACCCCAGTGGATAGTTTTTTACCCACCCTTAACAATTGCGCAGAGGGCCCGGGGCGCTTTTCTTAGACGGCGCAATATTGCCCGTTCCACCGTGGTTTACAGCTGCTTGTGACAAGCCGACGCCAATCCAGGCCGGCGCGATGTTGCAGTGCGGCAACACCAGCCATCGGGGGTAGGCGCCTCAACCTTCCGTCCAGGGCCGGACGCCCGACATATCGACCGATTTCAACGCCGCTCCAACCGGCACGCCGTCGAGAACGAGGTCCGGCGCGATTTCGGCCAGGGGCCTCAAAACGAAACCCCGCCCGAATAATTCCTTGTGCGGCAAGGTGAGCTCCGGATCGTCCAGCGTGTGGTCGCCCAGGAACAGAATGTCGACGTCGATGAGGCGGGGACCCCAGCGGCGCGTGGGCTCGCGGCCCATATCCGCCTCGATTTTCTTGACCGCGGCGAGGAGTTCGTAAGGGGAGAGCAAGGTTTCGCCAATGGCGCAGGCATTGGCGAAGTCGCCCTGGTCGAGAACGCCCCAGGGCGGGGTGCGATAGATTCTCGATATTGCGGCGAGCGCGGCGATTCCCCGTGATTGGAGCAGCTCCAACGCTCTTTTTATGTTGCCGGGCTTGTCGCCGATATTGCTGCCCAGTCCAAAACCCACCCGCATGGCTCACCCCTTCGCCGGCGCGGCGCGCAAGGCGGAAAAAACATGGAAAGCGGCGCGATGCTCGGTCACGTCGTGGACCCGGAAGATCTGCGCCCCCTCCCCCGCCGCGATCAGATTCGCGGCGAGCGTTCCGACGATCCGCCCCTCGATCAGCCCGTCCGGCAGGCCCTTGAAGATCGACTTTCGGGAAACGCCGATGAGGAGCGGAAATCCCAACGACAGAAGCCTGGGCGTGGCCCGCAAGGCGTCGTAATTCTGCTGCCGGCTCTTGCCGAAGCCGATGCCCGGATCCAGAGCGATATGCGCCTCCGCCACGCCCGCGCGGCGAGCGAGATCGAGCGAGCGCTCGAAAAAGCGAAGCATGTCCGACACAATGTCGATTTCAGGGTCGGCGGCCTCGCGATTATGCATGACCACCACCCCGGCGCCCGCCTCGGCGATAACGGGAGCCATGTCGGGATCGCGCTGCAAGCCCCAGACGTCGTTGACGACGGCGACGCCGACCGAAAGCGCCCGCCGCGCGGTGACCGCTTTATAAGTGTCGATGGAGACGGGAACGCCCGCCTCCCGGACCAGGGCGGCGAGCAGCGGCTCGAGACGCGCCCACTCCTCCTCGGGCGGCACGGGGGCGTGGCCCGGCCGGGTCGATTCAGCGCCGACATCCACAATGTCGGCCCCGTCGGCCGCGAGTTTCCTGGCCTGCGCCAGCGCCGTCTCCTTCGAAGCGAAGAGTCCGCCGTCCGAAAAAGAATCGGGCGTGACGTTGACGATGCCCATAATGACCGGACGCTGTCCGATCGGCGCGAAGAAGCGGGCCCGGGCGGCGGCGATCGCCGCCCGGTCAATAGAAAGCGTCTCAGTCATATTTGATGTAGGCGAAGCGCTGATCCGACTCGGGCGTGCCTTCGAGCGCGCCGCCTTCCTTGCCCGGACGCCAGGCGACGACGTCCTCGATCTTTTTAGCCAGCTCGAAATCCTTGTCGGTCACGCCCTTCGCCGTGTGGGTCATGAGCTTCACCTCAAGCCAAGCATAGGAGGCGGCGATGTCGGGATGATGCCAGGCGGCCTCCGCCAGATGGCCGACCGCATTGATCGCCATCAGCGTGCCCTTCCAGCTATGCGTCTTGTATTTGCGGCGGATCCAGCCGTTTTCGTAACGCCAATGCGGAAGCTCGGCGGCGAGGCGCGCCGTCACCTCGTTTTCCGGCAAAGCTTTTTCTTCCTTGCTCATATCCCCTCCCCTGCCTGCTTGAGGTTTCGATCGGCCGCGCGCGACTTCTTTCGCCTGAGGCAGATATAGCCTAAACGGGCGGGAAGTCTTGCTCGATCGACAGAAGGAGCGTCATGTCGGCACAAGTGAGGGTCGCGGCGACGGCGCGGCTGCATCTCGGTTTTCTCGACATGAATGGCGGGCTCGGGCGCAAATTCGGCGGGCTCGGACTGTCCCTCGACGGGCCCGCGACGCGGCTGACCCTCACAAAAGCTCCGGCCAACAGCGTGTCCGGGCCGGAAGCCGCCCGGGGGGCGCAGCTTCTCGAGAAGGCGCAGACCGCTCTCGTCCCGCAGGCCCGGCACGCTTTGACGATCCACGACGCCATACCGGCCCATTCGGGCTTCGGCTCGGGGACGCAGCTGGCTTTGGCCGTCGCCGCCGCTCTGCGTCGGCTCGAAGATCTGGACCATGACCCGGCCGCCGACGCCGCCCTCATGTCGCGCGGGGCGCGCTCCGGCCTCGGGGCCGGGCTCTTCGCCACGGGGGGCGTGGTGGTTGATGGCGGGCGCGGGCCGCTGACCCGGACCCCGCCCGTGATCGCCCGGGCCGAATTTCCGCCGGACTGGCGCATTCTGGTGATTCGCGACCCGGCGGATGTCGGGCTTCACGGAGCCGACGAAAAAGAAGCTTTCGTCGCTTTGCCGCCCTCACGTCCCGAGGAAAGCGGCGAACTTTGCCGCCTCGTGCTGATGCAGGCCCTGCCCGCGCTCGCCGAAACGGACCTCGCCGCCTTCGGCGCGGCGGTCGCGCGGATTCAGGAGATCGTCGGCGACTATTTCGCGCCGCGCCAGGGCGGCCGGCGCTTCGCCAGCGCCAAGGTCGAGAACGCCGTCGCGCGCCTGATGCGGGAAGGCGCGACCGGCGGCGGGCAGACGAGCTGGGGGCCGACGGGCTTCGCCTTCGTCGAAAGCGAGACGGCGGCGCTGGCGATTCTCGCGCGGGTCGAGGCGGAAGCGCGCGCGTCCGGGCTGGAGATCACGGCGCATAAAGGGCTGAACCGCGGGGCGAGGATCGACGCGGTCTATGCCGACATCGCCTGATCTCGAGGAAGCGGACGCGGCGCCCTTATCGACGCCGTCGAACCCTGGAAGCGCCGTGAGGCTGGACCCTCGAACAATCCTCATTACGGGCGCCTCCAGCGGGATCGGGAGAGCGCTCGCAACCTCTTACGCGCAGCGTGGAACAACGCTCATCCTGATCGGACGAGATGCGCAAAGGCTCGCGGAGTCGGCGGCGGAATGCCGCGCATTGGGCGCGACCGTCGAGGCCGCCGCCATCGATGTTCGAAATATCGAAACGCTGCGCGCGTTCATCCTCAGCATGGACGACCGCCACAGCATCGATCTCGTCATCGCGAATGCGGGCGTTTCAGCGGTTCTGTCCCAAGGAGAAATAATCGAATCCCCGGAAACCACGACGTCCATTTTCGAGATCAATGTCTTTGGCGTCGTCAACCTCGTGCAGGCGGTCGTGCCGAGAATGTGCGCCAGAGGCAAAGGACAGATCGCGCTGATGGGGTCCATGGCCGCTCTTCGCGGCCTGCCTTACGCCCCCGCTTATTGCGCGACGAAATCTGCGGTTCACCTATACGCCGAGTCGCTGCGTCCGTCGCTGGGAAAGCATGGCGTCTCCGTCGCTTTGATCATTCCCGGTTTCGTTCACACGCCTTTCAACGCCCGTCTGTCGTCCCCGAAGCCGCTGGCTTTCAGCGCCGGGCGCGCCGCCGCGATCATTCGGCGCGGGCTTCAAGAGGGTAAGCGCGAGATTGTGTTTCCTCGTCTGCTTTATTTGCTGATCCGCGCCGGCTCCTTGCTCCCGGGCCGGCTGGTCGACGCGCTGCTGAACCGAATTCCAGTCGAGGCTCCGCCCATGCCTACCCCTCCGCCGGGCACATGACTTCCTTCGTCACCGCGGCGGCGAAATGCTTTACGCCCGCATTGATGCGCAGCGGCTGAGCTTTCTGCCCCTTTGTGAAAACCACATAGGTGACAATTCCGCGCGTAATGTTCACCACTTTGTAGTTTTCCGCGCCGCCGGTGGCGTAGCATTTTCCCTGTTGTATCGACTCTTCTGGCATGGGCATGGCGTCGCTCCTCTGATCGCGATCGTTGGCGCAAACCGCATGCCACGCGCGCCCTATCTCGCGGAAAGCCTCGCCGTCAAACCGCGCAGCGGCTGGAACGCGAACCTCGCTTCGTGACGCCCCTCCGGGATCGCGACGGCCCGAAACAGCACATTGGCGCGCAAGATCTCGGCCTCCTCGCCATCCAGCGTCGCGAACCACCAGGGATGATAGACGTCGTTGAGAATGAGCCAGCCGCCGCCGGGCGGGGCGTTGGCCTCGACGACGACCTCGGCGTTCCCATAGGAAACGATGCGCGCGCGCGTCGCGTCGGGGGGAAGGCCCTTGCGCGTATGGCAGAGCGGCGGCGTTTCGAGCAGCACCGTCTCGCGGTAATCGGCTTCAGGCCACTCGCCGCTTTCGACCATGCGCGCAAAGTCGACATGCATGGCGCAGGTCGCCACCATGACGCGCGGGAAGGCGCTCTTGTTCTCGTAAATATGAACCTTGCCGATCCGGGTCAGCTCCGTGAAGTCGCCGGACCGATAATTCTCGTCAATGACTTCGATCGGAACGCCGGTCGCGACATAACGCAGGCCGAGCATGTCGGAGAAAGGCGAGCGGTATTTTGGATAGAGCTTCGAGAATTCGCGCTGCTCAGGCAGCGCGAGATGATCTCCCGCGCCGGTGGCGTCTTCGAAAATCTTCAGGCGAATCGGATTGTAGCCGAGATCGTGATCGATGCCGTGGACGAGCGTCGCATTGGGCCAATGGAAGTCGATCGCCGCCAGTTCGACGCGGTCGCGCCGGTCGGGCGCGTCGCTCTCCTTGAGCCGCTCCTTCAGGAACGCGATGACCGGATCCTTCGAATTGGAGCGCAGGACGTCGAACTGTTCGGGCGGCAGCGCCGTCGATTCATTGGGACCGTTATTGACGGCGAGGTCCATTGTCGCGAGCAATGCGACGGCGGCGAGGAGAGCGGGGCCGCGCAATTTGCCCGCGCCTGCGACGAGTATAAGCGCGACGGCGGCCGCCGCGAAGGCGCCGCTGATGGCGAGCGGGCGCGCGGCCTGGCCAAGATGGCCCCTGATCTCCGCATAGGCGGCGCAGAGAATGAAAAGCCCGCCAATAAGGCCGGCGACCCACATGCCGGGCTTCGCCTCGCGGCGCTCGATGAGCGAGAAAGCAAATCCGGCGAGAATCGCCTGCGCGAAGCCGAAGAGGAACGTCGCGTCGGCGGGGCGCCGCCAGAGATCCACGCCGGGAATGCGATAGAAGAGCGCGAAGACCGGCGTATATCGGCCCAGGGCATAAAGCGCGAAGAAGACGAGCGCGAAGACGAAGAAGCGCGCCTCCTTGTCCGAAAAGAAACGGCGGCCCAATGCGGCGACGATCGCCGCGACCGTGATCTCGCCGGCGTAAATATCCGTCATGTTGCGGGCGAGAAAAATGTCCTGCTCGCCGACCGGCGGTCCCCAGAACGCGGCGAGCGGTCCGTCCGTCCCGAAGAGATTGGCGCAGACGAGAGTGAAGAAAGAGGCAGGCGGCAGCGAGCCCTTATGCGCGCCGTCGAGATCGATTTCAGGCCGATTCGAATTGGCGGCGAGATCGAGCGTGAAGGCGAGGGGGGTGGCGATGATCGCCGCGCCGACGACCGCGCCGGCGAGCAGCGGCGCGATCGCCGTCGCGGCGGGCGCCTCGTCCGTCGCGACGCGATAAAGCGCATAAGCCGCGAGCATCGATACGCCGAGGAAAGCGACCTGATCGCGGCCGAGCACGAGGAAGGCCGCGACGGCGCCGGCGACCGCCCCGTAGCGGGCCGAGCCGCGATCGAGCGCGCGCGCGAGCAGCCACAAAGTGACAGGAAGCCAGGAGAGGCTCATCACCTGCCCCGTATGCTGGATACGCCAGGACGCCGAGCCGCCAAATGCGAAAGCAAGCGCGGCGATCAGCCCGCCGGCGGCGCTCCAGCCGCGGTCGCGGAAATAGGCCATCAGGCCAAGGCCGCCCATCGCCAGCATGGCGAAGACGATCGCGTCCTCCAGCACGAAAGACGGCTCGGGGACGAGCGCGGCGGCGAGAAGGAAGAAGGGCGAAAAGATCAGCGACTGCGGATCGGCGATCTGGGGCATCCCGGCGAAGACATTGGGCGTCCAGAAAGGCGACTGGCCTGAATGGAGCGCATGCGCGAGGAAAGCGAATTGCGGCTGGAAATGCGCCTTGGCGTCCCAGGGGATGGTGACGCGGCCGGAAAGCCAGGGAAAAGCGAGCGCGACGCCGCACACAAGAAAAAGCAGCGCGGCGAGCGCATAGGGTTCGCGATTTTCGGCGTTGGGCGGGGCAGTCGTCATGCGCGGCTTTTAGCGCCTTCGCGCTGCGGCGCAAAATTTCAGGGTCGTCAGGCGCGTAAGGACGCGCCGACCGGGTAGAGACATTCCCCCGTCGTCACCACCACTTCGTCCCATGCGTTCGCATCGACGGGATGGCCGCCCGTAAATTCGCCGAAAGAGGGCAGGACCGCGCGTCGGCCGCCAAGGCAAAAGCAGGGAAGCCGCAGACTGTCGCGCCCCGGTCCAGAGAGACGCGCCACAGGATGGAGATGGCCGGAAAGAAGTAGTGGACCGCTCGCTTTTTCGTCGCCGCCCTCGATGTGGTGCCATCCCTCGACCGAGCCAAGCGCAAAAGGCTCATCCACGCTGACGAAGCCGCAATCGGCCGAAGCGTCGCCCGCATGCAGATCATGATTGCCGCGAATGACGACGCATTCCAAAAGCTCGCGCGACTCGCGCCAGTCACGCAATTGCGCAAGGAGCGCGGCCGTCCGGCCGGCGCGCGCATGAAAGAAATCGCCGAGCACGACAAGACGGCGCGCCGCGTGCTTGTCGATCAGCGCGCCAAGCCGCGCGAGGTTTTCCCGCGTCGTGCCGCGCGGCGCGGGCTGGCCGAGCGCGCGAAAGCTCGCGGCCTTGCCGAGATGCAGATCCGCGATCCAGAGCGTGCGCGTTTCGCCCTGCCACACGGCGCGGTCGGGAAGGAGCGTCAGCCCGCGATAATCATAGGCGCGCGCCGTCATGCGTCGGCGGCGGCGTTCAATTGCGCGAGCATGCGCTCGATGCGGGCGTTGAAGCTCTCATTGGAAAGGCTTTCGCGAAAACGCTCGGCGATGAGCGGGAAAGCGAGCGGCGAGCAGCGCTTCAATTGCATATGCGCCAGACGCCGCTTATTCATCCGCGTCAAGGCCGCATGCAAGCGCTTTACGTCCAATTCGTCCTCCAGCAATTCCCGCTCGGCCTGCTTCAGCAAGCCGTTTTCAGGATCATATTTCCGGAAGACGTCGTAGAAAAGGCTGGAGGAGGCCTGCAATTGACGGGCGCTCTTGCGCTCGCCCGGATAGAGGTTGACGACGAGGCCGGCGATTTGCGCGATGTCGCGGAAGCGGCGGCGAGCGAGTTCGGCGGCGTTGAGGCTCTCGATCACCTCGTCGCGAGTCGCGTCGAGACTGTGCGCCTCGATGAGGCGCGGCAAATCCGAAGCCCAGTCTCGCGGCGCGCCGCTCAGAAGCTCGAAGCCGTAATCGTTCACGGCGATCGAGAAAGTGCCGGGCGCCATCTGCGCCGCGCGCCAGGCGATGAGGCTTGCAAGGCCCAGATGCGCGTTGCGCCCGGCGAAAGGATAGAGAAAAAGATGCCATCCCTCGCGCGATTTCAGCGTCTCGGCGAGAAGCGTCCGCGGCGTCGGCAAAGCCGACCAGCGCTGCTGCAATTGCAGGAACGGCTTCGCGGCCTGCATTTCAAGCGAGGAGAAGTTGCCCTCCGCGGCGCGAGCGAGCGTCTCGACCATCTCATCGGCGAGCGTCGTCGAAAGCGGCATGCGCCCGCCCATCCAGCGCGGCGTCGCGCCGGAGCCGGCGCCCTTTTTCACGAAGGCCGTGAGATCGCGCACGTTCACAAGTTCGAGCAGCCGTCCCGCGAACCAGAATTTGTCGCCCGGCTTCATGCGTGCGACGAAACTTTCCTCGACGGTCCCGAGCTTCCGCCCGCGCGGGAAATATTGCACCATGACGCTCGCGTCGGAAACGATCGCGCCGATATTGAGGCGATGACGCAAAGCGAGCCGCTTGTCGGCGACGCGCCACACGCCGTCGGGCCCTGGCGTCACGCGTCGAAAGTCCGGATAAGCGCGCAAGGTCGGCCCGCCCTGACGCACGAAATCGAGGCACCAGCCCCAGCTCTCCCCGGAGAGATTTTCATAGGCGACGGTCTCGCGCACTTCCGCAAGAAGCGCGTCGGGCGTGAAGCCGCCGCCAAGGCCGATCGTGACGAGATGCTGCGCGAGCACGTCGAGCGGCGCGACGGGCGAGGCGCGGCTTTCGATGTGGCCCTTCCTTATCGCCGATTGAACCGCTGCGGATTCGACAAGCTCCAAGCTGTGGCTCGGCACGAGCGTCACGCGCGAGGCGCGGCCCGGCGCATGGCCGCTGCGTCCGGCGCGCTGCAGGAGGCGCGCGACGCCCTTCGGCGAACCGATCTGCAGCACGCGCTCGACGGGAAGAAAGTCGACGCCGAGATCGAGGCTCGACGTGCAGACGACGGCCTTCAGCGCGCCCTCTTTCAAGCCGCGCTCGACGGCGTCGCGCTCCTCCTGCGCGAGCGATCCGTGATGGATGGCGACGAGATCCGCCCAATCGGGGCGCAGACGTAAGAGGCGCTGCCGCCAGAGCTCCGCCTGCGAGCGGGTGTTGGTGAAGAGCAGCGTGCTGTTATGCGCGTCGATCTCCGCGATCGCCTGCTCCGCCATCTTGGCGCCGAGATGGCCGGCCCAGGGGAAGCGCTCGGGCGTCGCGGGGATGAGCGTGTCGATGGCGAGCTTCTTCTTCAGCCGCGCCTCGACGAGCGCGCCCTCGCCTCTCGGTCCGAGCAGAGCGCGCTTGGCGGCGTGAAGATCGCCGAGCGTCGCGGACATGCCCCAGGTGAGAAGCTCCGGCCGCCAGCGGCGCAGCCGCGCCAGGGCGAGCTGCGTCTGCACGCCGCGCTTGTTGCCGATAAGCTCGTGCCATTCGTCCACGACGACGCAGCGCAGATCGGCGAAGAAGTCGCGGGCGTTCTCGCGCGAGAGCAGTAAAGAGAGGCTCTCCGGCGTCGTGACGAGCAAAGTCGGCGGCTTGCGGCTTTGCGAGGCGCGCTGGCTCGACGAGGTGTCGCCCGTGCGCAGGCCGAGCGACCATTGCGGCGCGCTCTTTTCCCGCCCCTGCACGCCCGCGAGAGCTTCCGTCAAAGCGCGCGTCGTATCGGCGGCGAGCGCGCGCATCGGCGTCACCCACAAGACCATCAGCCCCCGCGGCGACTCGCTGCGCAAAGCCTGCCAGGCGCCGAGGGCGACGGCGAGCGTCTTGCCGGTCCCGGTCGTGGCGTGCAGCAGCCCGCTCTCGCCCGCCGCCATGCGGGCCCAGACGTCTTTCTGAAAATCGAAAGGCGTCCAGCCTTTTTCTCGGAACCACGCCGCGACGGCGCCGTCGATGGTCACGCGCTCAAGCATGGCGCGCCGGCAGAAGTTCGCGCAACGTCTGAAGCGTGTCGGCTTCCTCGACCGGCTTGTCGAGCCGCCAGCGCAGCATGCGCGGAAAGCGCACTGCGACGCCGCTCTTGTGCCGCTTGCTTTCGGCGATGCCTTCGAAACCCAATTCGAAGACGAGCGTCGGCCTGACGCTGCGCACGGGGCCGAAAGTCTCGACCGTGGTCTTGCGGATGATGGCGTCGACCTCCCGCATCTCTGCGTCGGTGAGGCCGGAATAGGCTTTGGCGAAGGGCACGAGAGCGCGCGCGCCTGCTTCCGGCGGATCGCTCCACACGGCGAATGTGTAATCGCTATAGACGCCCGAGCGTCGTCCATGGCCGCGCTGCGCATAGATGAGCACGGCGTCGACGCTCATCGGATCGAGCTTCCACTTCCACCAGACATTGTCGCGATCCGAGCCCTTGCGCCGTCCGACGCCATAGGCGCCGTTCCGCGCCTTCAGGATCATTCCCTCCACGCCGAGCGCGCGCGCCTCTTCGCGCTTGTCGTAAAGCGCCGTCCAATCGGGCGCCGTCAGCAAGGGGCTCAGCCGCAAGGGCAGCGTCACGCCGAAGTCCCGCGCGCGGGACGTCGCGTCTTCGACAAGCGCCTCCAAGGCCCGGCGACGCGCCGCCTGGGGGGCCTCGCGCAAATCGCGCCCCGTCGTCTCGAGCAGATCATAGGCGACGAACGCCACCGGAAGCTCGCGCAGCATCTTCGCGCTCACAACCTTGCGGCCCAATCTCTGCTGCAGCAGCGCGAAGGGTTGCAAGCCCGACAAATCCTGCGGCGACGCCCCCTCCCCTTGCATCACGACGAGTTCGCCGTCGAGCGCGACGCCGTCGGGCAGCCAGCGCTGCAGCTCCGCGAGATCTGGATAGGAGTCCGTCACCAGTTCCTCGCCGCGCGACCAAAGCTGCCACTGGCCGGCGCGCTGGACATATTGTGCGCGTACGCCGTCGAACTTCCATTCCACGATCCAGTCCGAGACGGGGCCGAGCGTGTCGGCCATCTCCATCGCCGGCCGCTGAAACGGATGGGCGAGGTAGAAGGGATAAGGCTGGCCCGCGTCGAGCGCTGCGTCGTCGTCATGCGCCGGGGCGGTAAGCGCCGCGAAATCCGTCGCCGTCGGAACGCGGCCCGCTTGCGTGAAGCCCATCATGCGCTGCGCCATGCGCTTGGCCTCGACGCCCGACGCCTGCGCCAAAGCTTGCGAGACCTGCAAGCGCGAAACGCCGACGCGCAATTCTCCGGTGATCATCTTGAAGAAGATCAAACGCTGCGGCTGCGGGAGCTGGCGCGTCCATTCGCAAAGACGCGCATATTTTTCCTCCTCCGGCGCCATGCGCAGAGGCAGAAGCCGCTCGCGCATCCATGCGTCGAGCGCGACTTCTTCGGTCTCGCCCCCAAGCGGCAGCAACAGCGCGAGCGTCTCTGCGAGATCGCCGACCGTCGAATAACATTCCTCGAACAGCCATTCCGGAAGCTGCGCTTCTTCGAGCGCCAGACGTTTCAGCAATTTCGTCGGCGCGAGCTGGCGCGGCTTGCCGCCCGCCAGAAAATAAACCGCCCACGCCGCGCTCGCATGCTGCGTGGGATCGTCCATCGCGGCGCCAAGATAGGCGCCGAGCGTCTCCTGTTTGCGCTTGATGGCGGTCGCCGCGTCGAGTTCGCGATAAAGATCGGCGAAGGCTTTCACGTCGCGCCCTCGCTTTCCGCCGCGCCGCTCTCTGCTTCCTCCTCCCCATATTCGGTATGCATGTCGCGCGCGTCGAGGCCGCGCTCGCGCAAATAGCGCGTCAGAGCGCCGACCGAGCCATGCGTGGCGTAAACGCGCTCGGCGCCGGTCGCGTGAATCGCCGCCAGCAGGCCTGGCCAATCGGCGTGGTCCGAGAGCGCGAAGCCGCGATCCACGCCGCGACGGCGCCGATTGCCGCGTATCTGCATCCAGCCGCTTGCGAAGGCGTCGGAATAATCGCCGAAGCGCCGCATCCATGGGCTCGCCTCGGCGGAGGGCGGCGCGATGATCAGCGCCCCGGCGAAGGCGTTCTTGCCCACCGCCTGCGAGACGGGCCTCGTCTCCGGCAACGCCACGCCCTGCATGCGATAGATCTCGTTCATCGGCTCGATCGCGCCATGGCAGTAGATCGGCCCGATCGACGCGTCGACATTTCCGAGGACGCGCTGCGCCTTGCCGAGGCCGTAAGCAAAGATGACGCTCGCCCTGCCCGCCTCGGCGTTGGCGCGCCACCAGGCGTCGACATCCGCCATCACCTCCGACTGCCTGCGCCAGCGATAGATCGGCAAGCCGAAAGTCGACTCGGTGATGAAGACGCCGCAGCGCACGGGTTCGAACGGCGCGCTGACATTGTCGGGCTCGATCTTGTAATCGCCGGAGGCGACCCAGACCTCGCCGCGACTTTCGACGCGCACCTGCGCCGAACCCAGGACATGGCCGGCCGGATGCAGCGAGAGGGTCACGCCGTTGATCTCGATCGGCGCGCCATAGTCGAGCGTCTCGATCGAAACGTCGCCGAGGCGCTTGCGCAGGATCGGCGCGCAGTCCCTCTGGCAGAGATAGGCGCGAGAGCCCCAGCGCGCATGATCCGAATGCCCATGCGTGATCACCGCGCGCGCGACGGGCCGCCAGGGGTCGATGTGGAAATCGCCTGCTGGGCAGTAGAGCCCCTCCGGCGACGCGACGATGAGTTCCATTGAGCGTTGCGCTTCGTTCGTGCGGCGAAGATGGGTTCTGCGCCGGGGAGCAGCAAGGCGCCGCCATAGCTACGCTGAGGCGATTCGATCAAGTTTTCACGGATTTCGCCAAATTGCTGGCGCCGGGTTTGCGACGTCCCAAAAGGAAACGCACGGATGGATTGCAACCGACATGGATATTTTCCGCGAAGCTGAGGGCGTCGACTTTGGGACCCTGCCGGGGCCGGTCGACACGCTGCTGCAACAGGGCGTGGTCGCTTACCGCAGCGACAGAGTGCGCGCCGACCGCCTCTTCCGTCAGGCGCTGGATCTCGCGCCGGAGGCGCTCGCGGCCTATTTCTGCCTCTATAAGATCCACACCTATATGGGAAATCTCGAGGTCGCGAAGGAAGCGGCGCTCGACGGCATGCGCGAGGCGGCGCGCCAGGCGGGCTGGGCGAGCGATCCCAAGCTTTGGCCGAGGGAGCAGTCTCACACCGACGGACCTGCGCGCTTCGCCCTGTTCACGCTGAAGGCCTTGAGCTTCATCGAATTGAAGCGCGGCGACCGCGCGGCCGTCGACTCCCTGCTCGACATTCTTTCCCGCGTCGATCCCGCGGGCAGCGTCGGCTGGCCGGTGATCGCGGCCCTGGCGGAAGGCGCCGCCTGACCCGCAATTGTCGGAAAAGCGACGGGCGAAGCGGGACGCTTTTGTCTATATGAGAGTGACGGCGCTGAGCCGCCATGTTCGCTCGAAAAGGCCCTCGCTTGAACGTTTCTTTGGTCCGCGCCGCAAAGGCGCATGCCGACACGCTCGCCTCCCCGCTGCTGCGCGTCGTCAATTTGCGCAAATCCTACGCCACCCCGCAGGGTCCGCAGCCCGTGCTGCGCGGCGTCGATCTTTCGCTTCGCGCGGGCGAAACGCTGGCGCTCATGGGCGAGTCCGGCAGCGGCAAGAGCACGCTGCTGCATCTCGTCGGGGCGCTGGATCATGCGGATGGCGGGCAAATCCTGCTCGACGGCGTCGATATCGCCGTCCTCTCCGAAAACGCCCGCGCGAGCATGCGGCGAGAGAAGATCGGCGTGGTCTTCCAGCAGTTCAATCTCGTCGCGAGCCTTACTGTCGCCGAGAATCTCGCCTTTCAGGCGCGGCTTGCCGGTCGCTACGATCCGGATTGGCAAATGCGCCTGACGCAGCGGCTGGGGCTCGAAAAGCTCGTCGCGCGCTATCCCGAGCAACTCTCCGGCGGGCAACAGCAACGCGTCGCGGTTGGGCGCGCGCTCGCCGTGCGGCCCAAGCTCCTGCTCGCCGACGAGCCGACCGGCAATCTGGACGAGATGGCGGGCGACGCGGTGATGGGGCTGACGCTGGAGCTCGTCGCCGAAACGGGCTGCGCCTTTCTCATGGCGACGCATAGCGCGCGCCTCGCGGCGCGGCTCGAACGGCGGGAAACGCTCGTCGCCGGGGCGCTGGCGCGGGCATGAGGCAGACGCTTTTCGCGCTCGCCGCTTTGTTGAGCCATTGGCGGCGGCATCCGGCCAATCTCGCCACGCTGATCATCGGGCTTTCCGTCGCGACGGCTCTGTGGAGCGGCGTGCAGGCGCTGAACGCGCAGGCGCGCAAGAGCTATGACAGCGCGGCCGCGGCGTTCACCGGCGGCGAGGCGCAGAATCTCGTCGCGGCGCGCGGCGGCCTTTTTCCGCAGACGCTCTTCGTCAGGCTGCGGCGCGCGGGCGTCAAGGTTTCGCCCGCGATCGAAGGCGCGGCGCGCATCGGCGAGAAGAATATCCGCCTCATCGGACTGGAGCCGCTGACGCTGCCGGCGGCGACGACGCTGGCGCCGCTGCGTGAAAGCGAGGAGGCGAAATACATTCTCACAGGCGAGGGCCGCAGCTTCGCCGCGCCGCAAACCCTGCGCGATTTGCATCTCGAAGCGGGCGCGCGCGCGAAAACCGAGCGCGGATATGTTCTGCCGCCGATCCATCCGCTCGAGGAGGCGCCGCCGGGCGCGATCGTCGTCGATATCGGCGTCGCGCAGAAGGCGCTCGACAGGAAAGAGCGCCTCTCGCGCCTGATCGTCTCGAGCGAGACGCCTATCGACCCGGCGAAACTTGTCGAGATTGCCGGCGACGCGTTGCGCATCGTCGAGCCGGACGAAGAGAGCGACCTCTCGCGCCTCACCGACAGCTTCCATCTCAATCTCACCGCCTTCGGCCTGCTCGCCTTCCTCGTCGGCTTCTTCATCGTCAACGCCTCGTTCGGCCTCGCTTTCGAACAGCGCCTGCCGACCGTCCGCACGCTGCGCGCGCTCGGCGTCTCGGCGCGCGCCTTATCCGCCGCGCTGTTCTGCGAACTCGTCGCCTTCACCGTCCTTGCCGGGGGCCTCGGCGTCATTGGCGGCTATTTCATTGCCGCCGCGCTATTGCCGGATGTCGCCGCAAGCCTTGAAGGACTTTATGGCGCTCAGCTTTCAGGAACGCTCGCGCTCGATTGGCGCTGGTGGCTTTCGGGCGTCGCCATGGCGGGCGCCGGCGCGCTGCTCGCGGCCGGAAGCGGATTGTTGAAGACGCTGCGCCTGCCGGTGCTTTCCGTCGCGCGGCCTATCGCCTGGCGCGAGGCCCATCAGCGCTATCTGCGCCGGCAGGCAATTTTCGCCGCGCTGTCGCTTCTCGGCGCCGCGCTCGCTTTTCGCGTCGCCGACGGACTCGTCATGGGCTTCATGGTCATTGCGCTGACGCTTCTCGGCGCCGCGCTCTTCCTGCCGCTCGCGCTGGAAGCGTTGTTGCGCGTCGGCGAGCGTCTCGCGCGGCGTCCGCTGGCGCGCTGGTTCTTCGCCGACGGACGCCAGGAGATCGCCGGCCTGTCGCTCGCGCTCATGGCGCTGCTGCTCGCGCTCGCCACCAATATCGGCGTCGGCGGCATGGTCGAGGGCTTTCGCCAAACCTTCGTCGGCTGGCTCGATGAGCGGCTGATCGCGGAAATATATTACGAGGCCGCGACGCCCGCAGACGCGCGCGAGATCGAAGAGTGGCTCGCGACGCGCTCCGAGGCGACGGCCGTCCTTCCCGTCTGGCGCGCCAGGACGAGGCTCGCAGATTGGCCCGTCGAGATCATCGGCATGGTTCCCCACGAAACCTATTCCGCGCATTTCACGCTGCTCGACGCGGCGCCCGACGTCTGGCGCGCTCTGCATGAGGAAAACGCCGTGCTGATCAGCGAGCAACTCGCGCGGCGTCTCAATGTCGGGCTCGGCGGGTCCCTCGACATTCCAACCTCACGTGATAATTGGCGCGCGAAAATCGTCGGGATTTTTCCCGATTATGGCAATCCGCGCGGTCAGCTTCGTCTCGATCATGCGCGGGTCGCGCGGTTGTTTCCGGACGTCCCCGGCGTGCATTACGCGCTGCGCGTTGCGGCCGGCGACGTTCCGCGTCTGATGGAAGACATGCAGACGCGCTTCGGGCCGAAGATTGCGCGTCTCATCGACAATGCTGAAATCAAGAAGATTTCCAAAGACATTTTCGAGCGCACCTTCACCGTCACGGCGGCGCTCAACACGCTGACGCTCATCGTCTCCGCCATCGCGCTCTTCGCCGGCCTGTTGACGCTAAGCAATCTGCGCATCGCCCATATCGCGCCGGTCTGGGCGATGGGCGTCACGCGCCGGCGCCTCGCAGGGCTGGAGCTGTTGCGCATATTGCTCTTTTCCGCGGGCGTAGCGCTCGTCGCGATTCCGCTCGGCCTTTTCATGACCTGGGGCCTCGTCGCCATCGTCAATGTCGTCGCCTTCGGCTGGCGCCTGCCCATGCATGTTTTTCCGGCGCATTGGGCGCAGGTCTTCGTCATTGCGCTCGTCACCGCGCTCTTTGCTTCTGTGGTTCCGGCGCTGCGGCTCGCGCGCAGCGCGCCGGCGGATTTGCTCAAGGTCTTCGCCAATGAAAGGTAAGGCTCTCGCAATGGCGCTGCTGATCCCGGCGCTCGCGCATGCGCAGGGCTTCGGCGGACTCGGCGCCGAAGCGCCCGGCTTCGACATGCCCAAACCGGGCGCGCCCATCGTCTTTCCGACAGATCATGGCGCGCATCCGAAGTTTCGCACCGAATGGTGGTATATCACCGCCAATCTCAAAGGCGCGGACGGCGCTTCCTATGGCGTGCAATGGACGCTGTTTCGCCATGGGTTGGAGGCCGGCGAAGGCGAGGGCTGGGACGACCGCAATATCTGGATGGCGCATGCGGCGGCGACGAGCGCGAGCGAGCATCTCTTCGCGCAGGACATTTCCCGCGGCGGCGTCGGACAGGCGAATGTCGAGGCCGCGCCGTTCAAGGCGTGGATCGACGATTGGCTTTTCGAAGCCTTGAATGCGGATTTCACGAAGGCCCGCGTCTTCGCGCGCGACCCGCGCTTCTCCTATTCCTTGACGCTGACGCGCACAGGACCTTTCGTCCTGCAAGGAGAAGGCGGCTTCAGCCGCAAGGCCGAAACGGGACAGGCCTCGCATTATTACAGCCAGCCATTCTTCGCCGTCGACGGCGCGGTGACGATGCATGGACGCGAGATCAAAGTGACGGGGCGCGCCTGGATGGATCGCGAATGGAGCAGCCAGCCGCTCGCGCCGGATCAGAAGGGGTGGGACTGGTTCTCGCTGCATCTCGCCAATGGCGAGAAGCTGATGCTCTTTCGCCTGCGCGGCGCGCGCGCTTACTATTCCGGCAATTGGATCGGCGCCGACGGCGCGACGCATCTTCTTGCGGGCGACGACATAGCGCTGGAGCCGCTAGCCGAAACGGCGATCGGCGAACACAGGACGCCGACGCGCTGGCGCGTGAAAGTGAAAAGCCGCGATCTCGACATCGAGACGACCCCGCTCAATCCGCAAAGCTGGAATGGCGGAACGTCGTCATATTGGGAAGGTCCGATTTCCTTTTCGGGGACATATAGCGGCGAGGGCTATCTGGAGATGACCGGCTATTGAAGCAGCCGCCTCGTCATTCCGGCCGCGCTCTACGCGCCCCGTGAGCGACGCGCGTTACAATCCCGCGAGAAACTGGTCGATGGTCTCGAAAAACTGCTGCGGCCTGTTCTCGATCCTGGCCGCCGCGATACGAGATAGCGCCGCGGCGCGGCGGCGCGAATTCGGCTCCGCGTAATCGCGTATCGCCCGCAGCCAGCCCAACCCGTCGATCGGGTCGAGATAATCCGGCGCATCGCCGCCAACTTCGCGAAAGACGTCGAGATCCGACGCGATGACGGGCGCGCCCGCGACCAGAGCCTCGGCGACGGGCAGGCCGAAGCCCTCGCCGAAGGACGGCATCAGCAAGGCGCGCGCGCCCGCCATCAATCGGCGCAGGCCGGGCGTCGAGAGCCCCGCCGCTTCTATGACATTGGCGGCGAGCGTCGGGCATCGCGCCATCATGTCCACGACGTTTTCGTTGAGCCAGCCGCGCTTGCCGATGATGACGAGCTTCGGCGCCTCGCCGCGCGCGCCCAGCGCCCGCCAGACATTCAGAAGAAGCAGGTGATTTTTTCGCGGTTCGATCGTGCCGCAAACGACGAAATAGTCGACCCCGGCGAGTTCCGGCGGCGCGGGCGTTTGCGTTTCGAAAACGGGCGACACCGGCAGGCGCGCGACGCAGACGGGAATGTCGGCGCGGCCATTCTCGGCGGCGAAGGCCTTGAAGCGCGCCTCGACCACGCGCGCGCTGACGACGACGCCGGCGGCCCTATGGGCGATGTTGCGGTTGCGGCGCGGATGCAGCGTGGCCTCGATCGGCCGGAAGAATTGCGGCTGATCGACGGGCAACAGATCATAGACGAAAGCCACGGGCTTCACGTCGGGCCGCGCATCCAGCCAGCGCACATACCAAGGACGGTCCAGCAGGAATTGCGTGCCGTTGAAATAGATCGCGCCCTCGGGGATTTCGCTGAGCGGTCGGCCGAGATGAAACGCCCAGTCACGCAGAGCCCGCCAATTGCGCTCGATGCGCGCGAAACCGGGCTTGCGCGCGAGCTGCGCCGATTCCCGATTCGCGCCCTCTGCTTTCAACGCGGCGACGACCGCCTGATAGACCGCGTCCCGCCCAATGTCGGCGTCCTCGCGCCAGAAGGATTCGATTTCGTCGATCGCCGCCAGCGCTTCGTCGGTCTTCGCCAAACGCGGGCCAAGCGCGGTGCAGGACAAGGGGATGGCGCCGCGGCTCAGAAAATGACGGGCGAGCGCGAAGTCGATGCGGTCGATGCCGTTGGGCGAGGTGTTCAGGCCGCGCGTCACCAGCCGCGTGACGTCGTAAACCACGGGCGGCGGCGCTCCGTGGGTCATCGGCATTTGAGCGCGCCCGTATAGCATTTCCATGCTTCCAGCGCGTCATTGGCCTCGCGGACGGCCCGTTCGCTCTCCTTCTCGAGGCAGCTTCGATATTTGAAGACCGTCTTGATGAAGGCCTGGACGTCCCGCTCGCAATCGCCCGGCGGCTCGGCCGCGTCGATACAATCGGGCCGGTGCGGCGGCGCGCAATAATTGAAGCCTGTCGGCGCGTCGCCGGCCCAGGAGGGAGAGGCGAGCAGCAACGACAGAAGCAGAGGCGCCGCCCCTGGCGTCAGGCGGCTTATTTTCGCGTCCGGCTCTTTAGGGGAGCGTTGCGGAACCAATCTACAGCGTCCTGAATGGCGAGCCGCGCCGGCCTGGTTTCATATCCGAGTTCGCGCCGCGCCTTCCGATCGTCGAAATACATGCGCGTCCTGGACATCTTCAAGCTATCGCAATGCAAAAAAGGTTCATAGCCGATCAGACGCGCGCCCCACTCATTGGCGTAGGCCAAGGGCATGAGCGGCCCTGCCGGCAATTTGAATCGGGGCGCGGGACGCCCGGTGAGGCGGGAAATTTCCGTCAGCAGATCATACAAAGTCAAGTTTTCGCCGCCGAGAATATAGCGCTCTCCCACAGAACCCCGCTCGATGGCGGCGAGATGACCGGCGGCGACGTCGTCGACATGGACGACATTCAGCCCCGTCTCGACATAGGCCGGCATCGCGCCGCGAATGGCTTCGGAGACGATCCGGCCCGTGGGCGTCGGTTTGACGTCGCCGGGACCCAATGGCGCCGAGGGGCAGACGATGATGGCGGGCAGCCCCTCTTTCTCGATCATCGTTTCGACAAGCCGCTCCGCGACGATCTTGCTCTGCTTATAGGCGCCGACCGCCTTCTCGGCGGGAAGACGGTTCTCCTCGGTGCAAAGGGCGCCATTCGCGCCGCCGAGCGTCGCGACGCTGGACGTATGGACGACGCGCTCGACGCCCGCGCGCATGGCCTCCTTCATGACGATCTCGGCGCCCTGGACGTTCACGCGGAAAACCATTTTGGGATCGCGCGCCCAAAGACGGTAATCGGCGGCGAGATGAAAGACCCAACGCACGCCCTTCATCGCCGCGCGAACGCTCTCTTCGTCGGTTATGTCGCCGAAGACAGTCTCGCACGCGCATGGAATGTTTGTGGTGGGGCTTCCGGGACGAATCAGGGTGCGGACCTGGTGGCCTTCGGACAGCATCAGCCGCGCGACGGCGCCGCCGATGAAACCGCTCGCGCCGGTAATCAGGACAGATGACTTGCTTTTCATGACTCGCTGGCGCCGGAAACCGGAAAAATGCGGCAGGGCGCTTTAGATACAGCACAACCCACGCTTTTGGCTGTTGTAACTTCTATCGTGGGACGTTGCGAGCGTAGCCTTGCGGGGGTGGTCGATAAAATATGGATTCCCGCTGAAATTTTGCCTGATAGCCTTAAGGAAAACAAATCTTTATTGCGCAATCTGCTCCGCCAGATCGGTCGTGGGGAGCTCGAACAAAGCGTCCTGACGACCAGCGCGCTCCGCGGCTCTGGCCTTTTTTCTCAGCGCGATTCGCTCTTCGCGCTGGAGACGGGTCAGATCGTTGCGGACGATCCACACGAACCCAAAGAAGGTGCAGGCGGAAAGGACGCCGATGACGACGTCGAGACCGAGGAAGGAGAAGATTCGGCCCGTCGCGATAGCGGGGCCCACCCAAGCGGCGAAGAGGGCCCAGGAAGCGACCAGAATACGGAATTCGGTGGCGCCCATGCCGCCATAGGAAAGGCGGTGAACGCTCTCGGTGACGACGCGCAAATAGGTGTAGGAGCTCATCAGAAGATAGAGCGACAGCACGAGCAGCGCCGACGGAATCGTGAAGAAGGGCGAGAAGCCGAGCCCGACGACGATCAGGGTTTGAGCGATCAGGTCCGCCGAGTGATCGATGAAATAACCGTAATGCGCCCGCTCGATCTTGCGGTAACGGGCGAGCGTCCCATCTAGAGAATCGCCGATCCAGTTGAGAAAGAGGCCGAAGACGACGGCGAGGAGGAACCAGTTCGACCACCAGCAGCAGATGAAACCGGAGGCGGTGAAAAGAGCGCCTGCGAGGCCGAGCGAGGTGAGATGATCGGGCGTAACGGCGGGAGGCACGCGCCTGACGAGCCATGCGAGAGCCGCGCGCTCTGAAAGCGCTAGCACACTATCATTAATTCTGACGTTGGCCACGACGCCCTCCTGGAACAACGCTTCGAAATTCAATCCGTGCGAAACCGCCGGTCAGCGACTCAAAAACACGGTGCTTTGAGGCGCGATGCGTAACGATAGCTTATGATCGAGACGCTCTATTGTCTCTCTCGCCATCCCCACGGTCAAGGATTTTATCCTAGACCGGATAATCTTTTTTGCCTTGCAGCATGATCGGGCGTCAGTGCCCGATACGCGACACCGCAAATCCTTGGACCGCAGGCTGCGCCACCATTTGCACGAGCTGCACCACCTTGCCGATTTCCGCGAGCGGCGCGTTCGAGACATAGATTATGTCCTTGTCTCGGATAGCGAAACGCCGCGCTGCGAAAAGCGCTGAGGGGTCCTTCATGTTCAAATGGTAGGCAACCGGTATCTGCTGATACTGCACGAGACTCGGCGACACGTTCGGGAACTCCCGAACGAGAGACGTCGGCTCGTATCGCAGCACGAAAAGACCGTTCGGATCCGCGCGCATGTCGTTGAGGCCCCCGGATTTGCCGATGGCTTCCTCGAGCGTGATGCCGCGCGCGTCGAAGGGGATGACCGCATTGGCGCCGGTCGCGCCGGCGACCGTGAAGGTCTGCGGCCGGCTCTCGACGGTGAGAATGTCGCCCGCCCGGACGAAGATGTTTTCGCTCGGATTGGTCAGGAGCGCCTGCAGGGGGGCCCGCGCCGTCCGATTGCCGCGCGTGATGCTGATGAAGGTTTCATGCACCGGGGAGCGGTAACCGCCGGCCCCGGCGATGACGTCGAGAATGCGGTCGCCGCGCAGGGTCAGCGGCACGCGGGCGCCATTGGCGACCTCGCCGGTGACGGTGACCGTATTGCTGACATTGCTGGCGACATTGACCAGCGCCTGCGGCTCGATCGCCTTGCCGCGCAGCCGCTCGATAATCGCCGCCTCGACCTGCTGCTGGGTGCGGCCGGCGACCTGGACGCGCCCGGCATAGGGCACCGTGATCGATCCGTCGCGCCCGACCGTCTGCACGGGGATGAGGGAGGAGCGCGACCCCGGATTGAGATTATTGGCGTCGCTCGACGAGAAAAGACCACCCGCCGCCGCCTCCCAAACGGTCACCTGGACCGCGTCGCCGACCCCGATGACCGGCGAGGCCGAAGGCCGATAGTCGCCGAAAAAGCCGCGCAACGTCGGCGGCGCGCGCCGCGCGAGAATATCGAGCGAGCGCGCGTTGATTTCGACCCAGGCGAAAGGCTCCTCGCCTTCGCCTGGGGGCGAATAAACGCTTTGGACCATCTCGTCGCGCGACGGGCCGCTCGCCGGCGTCAAACCGCAGCCGGCCAGCGCGCTTACGGCCGACACTATGGCTAAACCTTTAGCAAGATTGGGGAACGAAGGTTTCAAAGCCGCTCCAAAACGCCGCAGGACACCCAGAACATAGGAACTCAGACGTAACAGACGGCGATCAGATGATCCAACGAGTTGGCGCGATGGAAGAACCTGGACCCGCACAATTACACCCCGATGTGGCCGTTATGTCACAGCTAATTGTTAAGGTTTATTAACGCCTAGCCTAATTCCGAAATGACGGTTGCCTGAAGGTTAACGCGTTGATTTCGCTTAAAACCGGCGAAGGTTGCGCCCGTATTGCGGCAAAATTATTCCTCCGGCCCGGACGCCGCCGTAATCTTCCTGCTGTCGAGAAAAAGCTTCGCGATCAGGCCCGCCATGGTGAGGCCCGCCAAGGACATGATGGCCACATCGATGGCCGGAAGGCGGTCGCCCAGGCTCTCGGGCACGCCGAGAAGAATGGCGGCGAAGGGCCAGAGCATCAGCAGGATTCTGAATTCCGTCACGCCGATGCCGATATAGGCCATCTGCTCCACATGCCGGGTCGCCGCCCGGATATAGGCGTAGGCGGAAAACAGCAGATAGCAGACAAGGACGATCGTCGCGGACCGCAGCGTGAGGAAGGGAGAAAAGCCGTAAGCGAGCAGCACGGCCAGTTGCGAAAAAATTTCGCAGAGGTGATGGGCCATGCCGTCGGCCGCCGCCTCGTGCCCCCGGCTGCGCGCGAGCGGCAAATCGAGGGAAAGGCCATACCAGTTCACGGCGATGGCGGGCGGAATGATCCATATCGCCGCCGGCCAGCTATGCGCCGCAATCAACGCCGCCGCGGCGACGATCGCGCCCAGCGCGCCGAGGCCGGACAGTTGCGCCGGCTCGATATGGTCGGGCGCGCGAAGGATGAGCCGCTGGATCAGGCGCTGCTCCTGCGCGCGCAGGAAACTCTGCGTGCGCTGCGCCGGATCGCCGAAGAACCAAGAAGTGAACCCGCTCATTCTCCGCCGCCGTGATCGCCCAAAGACCGCCGCCTGACGGCGCCACGCTACCCGCTTTACCGCGGCAATGAAAGCGGATGGTCTGGCGTAATATTCCAAATCACTAAAATATTTCAACTTTTTTGTTGTACCGGGACTATTCGCCGCCTCGTCCGATCTCCGGTAAACGACCGTTAACCGTCGGATCGTAGAAAGTTTCAGTGAATTGTTGAGTTTTCGGTAAGGGGCGCCGTCGTGCGGAAATTTCTTATTTCTCCGGATTTTCAAACCAAGCAGAGCCGGGACGCCGCCGCCGCGGCGGCGGCCGGAAAACCCTCGGATCTCGTTTTTCTCGCGCGCGCCCGCGCTTTCCAGGCCAGACGGAGCAAGCGGGTTTTCGGCGCTTTGGCCCTGCTGGCGGCCCCGGTTCTGGCGGTGCAGGCGCATCGCGGCGCCGGCCAGCTCCCGGCGGCTCTCGCCCCGGCCGAGATTCCCGTCGCCGGCCTGACGCGCCCCGCCGCCAGCCTGCCCCATATCGTGACTCAGCGCGGCCCGGCGCAGGCGAAGATCGCCCCGGAGGGCATCGACTTCACGGCGACGAGCGCCACCGAGCCGGACGAGTCCGGGGCCTCGAAACGCTTATCGCCAAAGCCGCCTGTGAGGAGGAAGAAACAGCCGGCCCCTAAATGAGGGAATGCGCTGGACCCCAGGGGGTTGCATCATGCCGGCTGACGGCGCGAGGAGACGGCTATGTCCGAGAAAGTGTTGATCTCCCGTGAAAACGGCGTTTTGCGACTCCTTTTCAATCGGCCGGAGAAAAAGAACGCGTTCGATCGCGACGCCTATCGCGGCATGATCGAGGCGCTACTCTCGGCGCGGGACGACGACTCGGTGCGTGCGGTCGTCTTCGCCGGCGCTGGCGCCGACTTTTCCGCCGGCAATGATCTTGCTGATTTCCAGGATTTTTTCGGCCGTCTCGAGGAATTTCCCGCGCTGACGTTCGTGCGCACGGTCGCGGCGTTCGAAAAGCCGATGGTCGCGGCTGTCGCCGGAGACGCAGTGGGCGTCGGCGCGACCATGCTTTTTCATTGCGACCTCGTCTACGCCAGTCCCGACGCCCGGCTGCGCATGCCCTTCATAGATCTCGGCCTCGTGCCGGAGGCCGGCGCGAGCCTTCTTGTCCCGCAACGTCTCGGCATGGCGCGAGCGTCGCAATTTCTCCTGCTCGGGGAAGCTTTTAGCGGCGAAGAGGCGCAGGCCTACGGGCTCGTCAACGCGCTCGCGCCGGCCGAAGCGGTCTTGCCGATGGCGATGGACGCCGCGCAAAGGCTCGCGGCGAAGCCTGCCGCCGCTTTGTCGGCGTCCCGGCGCCTGTTGCGCGGCGATCCAAAGGAGATTCTCGCCCGGATCGACGCGGAGGCGGCGCTTTTTGCGCAGGCCCTGTCGTCGCCCGCCACGCGCGAACGGCTCGCCGCCTTCTTCGCGCGCGCCAGATAAGCGCGTCAGCCGTCTATATTCGAGTAGTTCACCAGCCGCGAGGCGCGGATCAGGATGATGCGCATCTTCTCGCCCGCGCGGGCGCAGGTCGCCGCGACCCGCTCCATATCCTGCGGCGCGCCGTCGCGGAATTGCCGGCGGACGGAAGCGACGCTCGCCAGCGCGATAACGTCGAGTTCGGCGACGAACGTCTCGAATCGGCGGCGAAAGGACGGGCTGAGCTGCTCATAGGCGGCGAGCGCGGAATGCCGGCCGGGCAGCGCAGATTTACGGAAATATTCCTGGTAGCTGACCGGCCGCCAGGCGCAGAGGTCCTCCAGCAGCTCCGGCATCTGCGGAATTTGCTCGAGCATCATGACGAGTTCATTGAAAAGATTTAGATAATCATTTGCCAGACCCGAAACGGGATTGACGAGGGTTTTAGACTGCAACTCCTCGACGGCCTTCTGGCGACTCTCGCTCGGCTCTATAAGTTGCACATCGGATGTCATTGAGGGTCTCGCCCATGCACTCAAAATGAGCTTGAACGGAATCCGATAACAAACCATTGCCGCGAGCAGGGCGGTAAGCTTCTCGTTTCGGGCGCCCTGGCGCCGGGGGCGCGATTTTTAACCCTGGAGCGGAATTTAACCCTGGAGCGGAAAAGGAAGAGACGAATGTGCGGACGTTACTCGCTGACTTCGGCGCCCGACGTCATTCGCAAGCTTTTCGACTATCCCGAAGCGCCGAATTTTCCGCCACGCTACAATATCGCGCCGACCCAGCCCATCCCGATCGTCGTCGCCGCGCGCGGCGCCCGCGGGCCGAGGCGGTTCATGCTGGCGCGTTGGGGGTTCCTTCCCGGCTTCGTGAAGGACACGCGCGACTTTCCCCTGATCATCAATGCAAGATCCGAAACGGTCCTGGAAAAGGCGAGTTTCCGAAACGCCATGAAGCGGCGGCGCTGCCTCGTGCCCGCCGACGCCTATTATGAATGGCTGACGCTCGGCGGCGCGGGACGCAAGATCGAGAAAAGGCCCCATCTGTTCCGCCGCGCCGACCGCGCCCCGATGGGCTTCGCCGGCCTGTGGGAGACCTATGCCGGGGCGGACGGCTCCGAGATCGACACGGCCTGCATCCTGACGACCGGGGCCAACGCCGCGACAGTCGCGGTGCATGACCGGATGCCTGCGATCGTCGAGCCCGAATTTTTCGCCGAATGGCTCGATTGCGACGACGTCAACGACGCCGAAGCTGCGAGGCTGCTGAAACCCGCGGGCGAAAAAACGCTGGAATTCTTCGAGATCAGCCCCCTCGTGAACAAAGTGGCGAGCGACGGCCCGCAATTGCAGGAGCCGCTCGCGCCGACGCTTTTTTCCTGACCGCCGGACAATGAAGGCGCGACGCGCCTATCGCGGCTCGCGCGCGCGCAAAGGCTTGTCGGCGTCAAACGCCAGATCCTCGCATTCCTTCAGCCCGGCGCGCATGAGTCGGAAGGCTTTGTCGTCCGAACCGAACGGGTTCTTGACGGTATCGTGCCGCTGGTCGATCGGCCCCGGCGCCCAGAGATCCGCGCCGCCGCGTATGGCGATGACGATGGCGTCTTTGCCGTCGAGCGTGAGATGCGCGCCCTTGTCCCCGGGTCCCGCGCAATAGGCGCCGCGTATGCGCGAGTCTTTCCGGCCGCCGCATTCCGCGACCTGGGTCAGGGTCTCCGGGCGGTCCTTGAGCCTGAAGGCCAGGCTGACCTGATAGGCGTAGGAGCCGGGCGCGGAAGGTGGGAAAGCCTCGTTATAATAGGCTTTCACCAGCATCTTCATATAAGCGACCTTCTGCTCCGGATGCGCGGCGAGATGCGCGTCGTCATATTGGCGACTGAAACAGGCGAAGGATTTTTCGCGTCTGTCGAGGCCGCCCACGAGACGCTCCAGAAACGGATTGCCCGACCCCGCGGCGACGGCCGGAGCGGTGAGAGCGACAGTCGCGCCAGCCAGCAACAATCTGCGAAACATCGCCACACCTATTGCAAAGGACCGACGAAACGGGCGGCTTACCCGGCTTATGCGCAGGATGAACGTCAGCGCCCCGCTCGACTGTGCGCGCACGCACGATAAGCGAGCTATAGCAGCTTGCCGGGATTGAGCACGCCCTTCGGGTCGAGCGTCGTCTTCAAGGCGCGCATCACGTCGAGCGCGGTTTGATCCTTCACGCGAGGAAGGAGATCGCGCTTCAACTGGCCGACGCCATGCTCCGCCGAAATTGAACCGCCATAGTCATGCACGAGCCCGTGAACGATTTCGTTCATCTCGTCCCAGCGCGCGAGGAAGGCCGTCTTGTCTCCACCGATGGGCTGCGAGACGTTGTAGTGCAGATTGCCGTCGCCCATATGGCCGAAAGGCACGGGCCGCGCATTGGGAAAACGCGCCGCGATCCGCGCGCCCGCCTCGGCGATGAAGGCCGGAATACGTTCGATCGGCACGGAAATGTCGTGTTTGATCGAGCCGCCTTCGCGCTTTTGCGCCTCCGACAGATTTTCGCGCAGACGCCAGAGGCTCTCGGCCTGATCCAGCGAATGGGCCATGGCGGCGTCGCGCGCGAAGCCGCCGTCGATCGCCTGCGAAAGCGTCGCGCTCGCGACGCGTTCAGCCTCTCCTTCCGCAAAGCCGGCGATTTCGACAAGCGCATACCAGGGATGAACCGCGCCGAGTGGATCGCGCGCGCCGGGGATATGACGCAGCACGAGTTCGAGCCCGATGCGCGGCATGAGCTCGAAGGCCTGAAGCCCCGGCCCCGCATGGTCCTTTACGAAATTGAGCAGCGCCAGGGCCTGCGCGGGATCGCGCAGACCGAGCAACGCCACGGCGCGCGAACGCGGCCGCGGAAAAAGCTTCAATGTCGCGGCGGTGATGATTCCGAGCGTTCCCTCCGAACCGACGAAAAGCTGGGTGAGATTGTAGCCCGTATTGTCCTTGCGCAACTTGCCGAGCGTCGAGAGGAGCCGGCCGTCGGCCAGCGCGACTTCCACGCCCAGCGCCAGATCGCGCGCCGCCCCATAGGCGAGAACGTGCACGCCGCCGGCATTGGTCGCGAGATTGCCGCCAATGGTGCAACTGCCTTCGGATGCGAGCGACAGCGGGAAATAACGGTCGACCGATTGCGCGATCTCCTGCGCCCGGAGGAGCGTCACGCCCGCCTCCAGAGTCATCGCGTCGGAGGACGGATCGACCTCGCGAACGCGATCCAATCGCTGCAGGGAAAGGACGATCTGGCGGCCGCTCGAATCGGGCGTCTGCCCGCCGACGAGGCCGGTATTGCCGCCTTGCGGGACGACCGGGATCGAGCGTTCGCTGCAGAACGCCAGGACGCTGGCGACTTCGCGCGCGCCTTTGGGTCTGACGACGCACATTGCGCGGCCGCGATAAAGGTCGCGCGGTTCGGACAGATACGCGTCCATGGCCGCCGCGTCGGTCATCACGGCGGAAGGTCCGACGATCGCCTTCAGGCGATCGCAGAGATCGGGCGCGTCAAGCCAAGCGCTCTGAGACAGAGAAAGCGCCCTCTTTCGATAAGCCCTCTGGCCTCAGTAGCCGCTGCGGCGGCGGTGGGCGCGGGCGTCCTTCCTGCGGGCGTAGACGTAAGCGCGCGCGGCAGAAGGCGCGCTTGCGAGGACGACACTGCACAATGCTGCGGCGATCAGCGCATTCATCATGACCATCTCCTTCCAGTTTCGGAAATCATTGATTTCCGCCTACACCGGACCATCGAGCAAATCCTATGCCTGATTTTTTTGTTCGGCAACCGGCTTTGCTGTTTGGTCCTGTCAAATCAAACCGTTTCCCCTCCATTGAGACATTCTCGTCACAGGAACGTTACCTAAAAATTAAGGGATTCACCCTAGAAGACCCCGTTTTGGCCGTTTACGCCCATCTCCGCGAGAAAAAACCGCGACAATTTCCACATGGGGCGAGTGACGGAACTGGTCGACGGGGACGACGCGGGACGTCTTAAACCCGCCAGTGAGTAAAAATGCGGCGTCCCGCGCGAAACTTTGTGCACTGCAAGATACCGCGATCGCGGTCCTGACCGTCGACTGAGCGATTTCCTTCGCTTGAGCCATGGCGCCCGCGCGCGGCGGGTCGAAAACCACCGCGTCGAAAGGATTGAGCTCCGCCGCCGAAAGCGGACGGGAGAAGAGATCGCGCGCCTCGCCGTCGAGCGGTTTGAGCCCGGAGGCGTTGCGCGCGCCGGCGAGCATCGCCTCCACCGCTTCCGAAGCGGAATCAAAGGCCGACACACGCGCGCGCTCGGCGAGACGCAGCGCGAAGGCGCCCGCGCCGCAGAAAAGATCGGCGACGCGCCGCGCGTCCTTCGCCGCCTCCAGCACGCGCTCGGCGATCGCCGCCTCGCCCGCTTCGGTCGCCTGAAGAAATCCGCCGGGCGGCAGCGGAACGCGCGCCGGGCCGATCTCCACGAAGGGCGCGCGGCGCAGCGTCACGAGACGCCCGTGATTGGAGAGCCGCGCGAGGTCATGCGCCTCGGCCGCCTTGATCAGGGCGCCCGTCTCGTGCGCTTCCAGCGGCCCCGGCCCGCGCAGATCGACATCCAGCCCGTCGAGGGTCGCGGTGAAAGAGAGATCGAGGGGCTTGCCGCGCCCCGCAAGAATTTGCGCGACGGCGCGCGCGGCCGGCAAGGCCCCCGCCAGTTCGGGCGCGAGCAAGGGACACGCTTCGATCTCGACGATCTCGTGCGAGCGCGCCGCCATGAAGCCGACGCGCGCCTGTCCCCTGTCCATGCGCGCATGGAAAGTGACGCGCCGGCGCCCGGCCCCATGCGCGTCGACGAGCGGCGCGACCTCGATGGCGAGGCCCGCGTTCCGCAAGGCGGCGACGACAAGGCCGCGCTTCCATTCGGCGTAGGCGGGCGGCGCGAGCGCCTGCACGGCGCAGCCGCCGCAATGGGCGTAATGCGGGCAGATCGGGGCGACCCGCTCGGGCGAGCGCTCGACGATCTCGATGAGCCGCGCCTGATCGCCCGCGACCTCCGCCGTCACCGTCTCGCCCGGCAGCGCATAGGGAATGAAGACGCGTCTGTCGCCGTCTCGCGCAACGCCCTCGCCGCGCGCGCCCAGGCGTTCAATGGTCAATCGCTTCATGGCCGCGCCGCATGGATGAGGAATTCACGATTGCCGTCGCCGCCTTCGATGGGCGAGGCGACGACGCCCTTTACGCGCCAGCCGAGCGCTTCGAGGTCGCGGCGCGCCTTGTCGCAGGCGCCGGCGTGAATCCTTTCGTCGCGCACGACGCCTTTCTTCGCCGCCCCGCGGCCCGCTTCGAATTGCGGCTTGATGAGCGCGACGATTTCGGCTTGCGGTCCGGCGAGCGCGACGACGTTCGGCAGCAGCGCCGAAAGCGAGATGAAGCTTGCGTCCATCACGATCAGCGCCGGCGCTTCGGCGAGCTGCGCTCGCGTCAATGTGCGGGCGTCCTGTCCCTCCATCGACGTCACCCGCGCGTCGCCGCGCAATTTCTCGTGCAATTGATCATGGCCCACATCGACCGCAACGACATGACGCGCGCCGCGCGAGAGCAGCACGTCAGTGAAGCCGCCCGTGGAGGAGCCGATATCGAGACAGAAGCGATCGGCCGGATCGACGCCAAACGCATCCAAGGCGTGCGCGAGCTTGACGCCGCCGCGCGACACCCAGGGGTAAGGCGCGCAAGCGACGATCTGCGCGCCTTCGGCGATCGGAGTCGAAGGCTTCGTCACGACGCGCCCGTCGACCGTCACGAGGCCCGCTTCGATCGCCTCGCGCGCCTTGGCGCGGCTCTCGAAAAAGCCCCATTCGCACAGCGCCGCGTCGGCGCGCTTGCCCGCCATCACTCGCCCGTCTGCAACAGCGTGCCGGCGCGCCGCGCGCTTTGCAGCAATTGTCCGAATGCGACGCAGGCGGCGGCGAAGAGAAAGACGTCGATGGCGAAGCCCTGCGCCAGCAGGTCCCAGCGAATGACGTGATCGATCAGCGCGGCGCGCAGCCCTTCGAACACATAGGTCGGAGGCAGCGACCAGGAGATGGGCTGAAGCCAATGCGGCAGGGTCGAGACCGGGTAATAGACCGCGCCGAGCGGCTGCACGACGAACATGATCGACCAGACGAGATTTTCGGCGCCCAGCCCCAGCCGCAGCAGCAGCCCGGAGACAAAGAGCCCGATGCTCCAGGCGAAGAACATCAGCACGGCGAAGAAAGCGCCGAAGGCGACGCCGAGCGCCCAGAGATTGAAGCCGAAGAAGAGGATGGCGAAAAGCGTCACCGGCAGAACGCCGAGGGCCAGGCGGATCAGGCTCATCAGGATGAGCGAAACGACGAACTCCGCCGGCCGCAGCGGACTCATGAGAATGTTCGGCAGATTGCGCGACCACATCTCCTCGATGAAGGAGAAGGAGAAGCCCTGCTGGCCGCGCAGCAGAATGTCCCATAAGAGGATCGCGCCGATGAGCGTGCCCGCCGCCTGCCCCGCGCCGCCCGGCGCCTGCAGCGCGCCCGCCTGCACGAGATAGGTCTGCAGAAAGCCCCAGGTGAGCATCTGCACGAGCGGCCAATAGATGATGTCGAGAATGCGGGTATACGTCGCGCGCAGCAGATAGCTGTAGCGCAGAAGCATGGCGGCGACGCGCCTGAAGGAGAAGCCGCTCACGACGCCGCTCCCGCACGCCCGCGGGCGACGTCGAGAAACACCTCCTCCAGATTGGCGCGGCCGTAGCGCGCCAGCAGATCGGCGGGAGAGTCGTCGTCGGCGACGACGCCCTCCTTCAGCATCAGCACGCGGTCGCACAGGCGCTCGACTTCGCCCATATTGTGGGAAGCGAGGAGGATCGCGCAATTATGCGTGGCGCGGTGCGCCTCGAGCCGCGCGCGCACCCAGTCCGCCGTGTCGGGATCGAGCGAGGCTGTGGGCTCGTCCAGCAATAAGAGCTGCGGATCGTTGATCAGCGCCTTGGCGATGGCGACGCGCGTCTTCTGTCCGGCCGAAAGCCGGCCGGTCTGGCGGTCGATGAATTCGCCGAGCGCGAGAGACTGCGACAGCTCCTCGATCTTCGCGTCGATGTCGGAGACGTCGTAGAGCATGCCGAAGACGCGCAGATTCTGCCGCACGGTGAGACGGTGCGGCAGATCGACATAGGGGCTTTCGAAATTCATGCGGTGGAGCACGGCGTAGCGGTCGCGCAGGAGATCGCGGCCGAAGACCCGGATCGAGCCCTCCGTCGGCTCGATCAGCCCCATGACCATGCCGATCGTCGTCGTCTTGCCGGCGCCGTTACCGCCGAGCAGCCCCGTGACCGTGCCGGGCGCAAGGGCGAAGTCGAGCGGCCCGACGACGCTGCGCTCGCCATAGGTCTTGGAGAGGCCGTGAACCGAGAGCGCCGGCTCGGGCGAGGAAGGGGACATGCGGTGTTTATGGCGTTTCCCCACTGTCCCGGCAAGGGTCAGCGCCTCCCATTGGCGAGGCCTTCCTCATCCTGAGGAGCCGCCGCCTGCGGCGTCTCGAAGGACGAGGAAGGCCGCAAGAGAGCGCTTTTCTCTCTTTCGTCCTTCGAGACGGCCTCTACGAGGCCTCCTCAGGATGAAGGAGAGAAAAGTTCCGCAAATCACTTCTGGCACTCAGGGCAAAAGAAGGTCGACCGTCCCGACTGCGCCACCCGCGCGACCGTCCCCTTGCAGCCCGGCGTCGGGCAGGCCGCACCCTCGCGGTCATAGACGCGGAAGGAATGCTGGAAATAACCGAGCGACCCATCCGCCTGCCGATGGTCGCGCAGCGACGAGCCGCCGGCGGCGAGCGCCTCCTCCAGCACTTTCTTGATCGCCTCCGGCAGCCGCGCCAAAGCGGCGGAGGGCTTGCCGGCGACAGTCACGAGCTTTCCGCCCGCCTTGAGTGGCGAAATCCCGCAGCGATGCAGCGCCTCGCAGACATAAATATTGCCCAGCCCCGCAATGAGCCGCTGGTCGAGCAGCAGCGCCTTGGCGGGCGCGGCCCGGCCCTTGAAGGCGCGCGCGAGGAAGGCGGAGTCGAGGGCCTCGCCCAAAGGCTCGACGCCGAGGCCCTTGAAGAGCTTGTGCGCGTTAAGCTCTTTCGTCGGGACGAGCAGCATGAAGCCGAAACGGCGGGGATCGTTATAAGTGACGCGGGCGCCGCTCTCCATGTGGAAGACGACATGGTCGTGCGCCGCGCTCTTGTCGCGCGGATGATGAAAGAAGCCCTGAACGTCGCCATCGATGCGGAAGGAGCCCGACATGCCGAGATGCATGACGAGGGTCTCAGAGCCGTCGAGATCCGCCAGCAGATATTTCGCCCTCCGCCGCAGATCGAGAATGCGCCGCCCGGCCAGACGCGCGGCGAAGTCCGGCGGAAAGGGAAAGCGCAGATCGCCCCGCCTTTGCTCGACCCGCACGATGCGCCCGCCCGCCAGCACGGGCGCAAGGCCGCGCCGGACGGTTTCGACTTCGGGAAGTTCGGGCATTCTCGCTCCGGGGCCGCGCTTCGCGGGCGCCGCGCGCCGCGCTATAAGACGCCATAGCAAATCGCGAGAGGCGCATGAAGATCGACGAAACGGCGCTCATAGACCATTTGCGCAAGCGCCTGCCCGACGCGATGGCGATCTATCTCTTTGGCAGCGTCGCGAGCGGCGAGGCGGGGCCGGAAAGCGACGTGGACCTCGCCGTCCTGAATGACGGCCCGCTCGAGCCCGTCTTCGTCTGGGACGTCGCTTGCGAACTCGCCAACGTCGTCGATCGTCACGTCGATCTGGTCGATCTGCGGACGGCCTCGACCGTGCTCCAGCATCAGGTCGTTACAAGGGGCCGCCGCCTATGGGCGCGGGACGCAGGCGCCAACCTCTACGAAGCTTTCATCCTCAGCGAGAAGACGGCGCTCGACGAGCGCAACGCCGGCCTCTATGCCGACATCCTTCGGGAGGGGCGCGTCTATGGCCGATGACGTCATCGTCAACAAATCGGCGTCGATCGAGCGTTGCGTCGCGCGCGCCCGCGAGGAATACGCCAAGGACCCGCAGAGCTTCGCCTCGGATTTCACCCGCCAGGACGCGGCGACCCTTAACATCCAGCGCGCCTGCGAGGCGGCGCTCGACATGGGCCATCATCTCATTCGGCGCGACCGCCTCGGCGTCCCCCAAAGCGCCCGGGACGTCTTCGCGCTCCTCGCGACGGCCGGGCGGATCGAGCCGGACCTCGCCAAGCGGCTGGAAAAAATGGTCGGATTTCGAAACATTGCGGTTCACGACGACCAGGCTCTTCTCCTGCCGATCATCGTCGCCGTCATCACAAAGCATCTTGATGATTTTCTTGCCTTCAGCGCCGCCCTGCTGGCCCATGAACGCTGAAAAGGCCCGCCCATAGCCATCCCGCCCGCAAGCGGCTATACCCTCCCCCGTCCGTAAACGTCAGGCGAGCGATAGATGACCGATTCCCATTCCGACCGAGAGGGCTCGACCCATTTCGGCTATTCAGAGGTGCCGCTGTCCGAAAAGCAGCATCTCGTGGACGACGTCTTCCATAAGGTCGCCCGCCGCTATGACGTGATGAACGACCTGATGTCCGGCGGCCTCCACCGGCTCTGGAAGGACACTTTCGCGGCCAAGGTCAACGCGCGCAACCGCAAGGGCTTCAAGCATCTCGACGTCGCCGGCGGCACGGGCGACGTCGCCTTCCGCATCGCCAAGGCGTCCGGCCCCGACGCCGAAATCACCGTGCTCGACATCAATGGCGACATGCTGGAGGTCGGCCGCGACCGCGCCCGCGAGAAAGGGATCGACGAGAAGCTCGAATTCGTGCAGGCCAACGCCGAGTCCCTGCCCTTTCCGGACAATCATTTCGACGCCTATACGATCGCCTTTGGCATTCGCAACGTCCCGCGCATTCAGATCGGGCTCGAGGAGGCCCATCGCGTCCTGAAGCCGGGCGGCCGCTTCCTGTGCCTGGAGTTCTCGCAGGTGAACGTGCCGGGCCTCGACAAGATCTATGAGGCCTATTCCTTCAACGTGATCCCGGCTGTCGGCAAGCTCGTGGCCGGCGACGGCGAGCCCTATCGCTATCTCGTCGAGTCGATCCGGCAATTCCCGGCCGCCGACGAATTCGAGCGCATGATCCGGAAGGCGGGCTTCCGCCGCACGGGCTATGAGCGCCTCACCGGCGGCGTCGTCGCGATCCATTCCGGCTGGAAATATTAAGGCCGCGAATGCTGCTGCAAACCGGCAATTTTCTGCGACTGGCGCGCGCCGGTTACATTCTGGCGCGCGAAGGCGTCTTCACGACGCTCGATCTCAATCTGCTGCCTCCCGCCGTCGCGCCTCTGGTGCGGCTCGCCAATCTCTTCGCCATCGGCAAGGGCGAGAACGCCGGCGCGGCGCTGGTGCGCGCGCTGTCGCAGATCGGCCCGTCCTATGTGAAGCTCGGCCAGTTCCTCGCGACGCGTCCGGACGTCGTGGGCGGCGAGATCGCCGACGCGCTGACCGCTTTGCAGGACCGCATGGCGCCTTTCGGCCGCGCCAAGGCGGTCGAAATCGTCGAGAAATCGCTCGGCAAGCCCATCGGCGCGGTTTTCACGAGCTTCGGCGAGCCCGTCGCCGCCGCCTCCGTGGCGCAAGTGCACATGGCGACCGCGCGCTATGACGGCAAGGAGCGCAAAATCGCCGTGAAGGTGCTGCGCCCCGGCGTCGAAGGCCAGTTCGCGCGCGATCTGCGCGACATGTATATGGTCGCGCGCCTCGCCGAACGCTGGACTTCCGAAGGCCGCCGCCTGCGCATGGTCGAGGTCGTCGATACGCTGGCGCGCACGGTGAAGCTCGAAACGGACTTTCGTCTCGAAGCCGCCGCCGCTTCCGAATTCGCCGGGAATGTCGAGAAGGACCCCGACATTCGCGTGCCCCATGTCGATTGGGACCGCACGGCGCGCGAAGTGCTCACGCTCGAATGGATCGACGGCGCGCCGCTTTCCGATCTCGAGCGCGTGGCGGCGGAAGGCCATGACCTCAAGGCGCTCGGCGCCCATGTGCTGCAATCCTTCCTGCGGCACGCCATGCGCGACGGCTTTTTTCACGCCGACATGCATCAGGGTAATCTCTTCGTCGACAAAGCCGGCCGCCTCGTCGCGATCGATTTCGGCATTATGGGCCGACTCGGCGTCAAGGAGCGGCGCTTTCTCGCCGAGATTCTCTACGGCTTCATCGTGCGCGACTATCGCCGCGTGGCGGAGGTGCATTTCGAGGCCGGCTATGTGCCGGCGAAACACTCGATCGAAGAATTCTCCCAGGCGCTGCGCGCCATCGGCGAGCCGCTGCATACGGTCAACGCCTCCGACATTTCCATGGCGCGGCTCTTGACGCTGCTCTTCGAAGTCACGGCGCTGTTCGACATGCGCACGCGCACCGAGCTGGTGCTCCTGCAAAAGACCATGGTCGTCGCGGAAGGCGTCGCCCGCACGCTCGATCCCAAGCTCGACATCTGGAAGACCTGCGACCCGGTCGTGCGCGGCTGGATCGAGGAAAATCTCGGGCCCAAGGGGAAACTCGAAGACGCCGGCAAGAGCGTCATGGAGCTGGCCAAGCTCGCCACGCATCTGCCGAAGACTCTGGCCGACGCGGAGACCGCGATCGAGCGCATTTCAAAGATGGCGGATCAGGGCGTCAATCTTTCTCCGCAGTCGATCGACGCCATGGCGGAAACCCGGCGGCGGTCCGACAACCGGCTGCTGCTGGGACTCGCCGCCATCGCAATTCTCGCAGCGTGGCTGTTCGGGTAACGCGATCGACCGAGGCGCCCGTCTCGCTTACGACCAGTTGACGTTCAGTGCCGCCTGCCATTCGTCCAGGCGTTCACGAGCCGCGAGGCCGCCATCAGTCCCAGTCCGGCGCCGATCAGCAGAGGCAGATTACGGGGGGCCTCGCGTATGGCCGCGCGCGCCGCGCTCTTCGCCGCGCCGGGCGCGGCGTTTTTCGCCAGATCGTACAAAGCCTGTGAGACGTTGGACGATTGAAGCGCCCGCGAGATCGCCGTCATCGGCGACGCCTCGGTGAGCGCCGCAAGCTCCGCGCTGGCGCGCGCCTGCTGAACGGCTTCGCGCCGACGGGCATAGGTGAACGCGATGAGGGCCACGACCAGAAACGCGCCGGCGATCGCAAGATTGCCATAGAGAGGCCCAAGCTCGTCATTCGCCCAATAGGTCGCCGCCGCCAGAGCGAAGCCGAAGGCGACGAGCAGCGGAATCGCCGCCATGGCATTCCCCGAGACGCGCGTGACCGTGGCGCCCAACGCGTTCTCGACCCTCTTCAAAATCGGCTCGAACATGACGTCACCGCCGGGCTAGAGGGATCACCTGCCCATCCGCCAGAAGGCGCCGAAGACGAAACCGGCGAGCGCCGCGAGAGCCACAGTCGTGCCGGGCTGCGAGCGCGCGGAGGTCTCGACCGCCGTGCGGAAATTGCCCAGAACCTCGCCGGTGCGCTGCGCCGCCTGGCCGCTGCGCTCCGAAACCGCGGAAATCGCCGCATTGGCGCGGCCGACGCCCTGCTGAACCGCCCGGCCCATCTGCTCGGCCGTATTCGACGCCTGTTCCGCAATCGCGCCCGAAATCTCGCCGCCCGCGCCATGCCCATTATGCTGGCGCTGCTGCACACTACGTTCCTCGGCCATTGCCGCCTCCGACGATTTGAGCAAGTGGCGAGTCAACGCGACTTGCGCGGAGATGTTCCTGGCCAAGGGCTGGGATAAGGGGCAAGCCGCAACAGGAAGAGTTGGGCTTTACGGCCCCCGCGCCATCCCCAGAAATTCGTCGCGCGTGCGCGGATCGTCGCGCATCACGCCGAGGAGCTTGCTGGTCGTCAGCGACGATCCCGGCGTGTTCACGCCGCGCAGCGTCATGCAATTATGTTCGGCCTCGATCACGACGCCGACGCCCTGGGGCTGGAGAATGTCCTGGATCGCCCCGGCGATCTCGGCCGTCAGCTTCTCCTGGATCTGCAGCCGCCGCGAAAAGCCGTGCACCACGCGCGCGAGCTTGGAGATGCCGACGACGCGGTTCGTCGGCAGATAGCCGACATGGGCGCGGCCGAGGACCGGCAGCATGTGATGCTCGCAAAAGCTCACGACGCGGATGTTCTTGAGCACGACGAGTTCGTCATAGCCGCCGACCTCCTCGAAGGTCCGCTTGAGATAGTCGCGCGGATCGATTTCATAGCCGGCGAACAGCTCCCTGTAGGAGCGGGCCACGCGCGCGGGCGTATCGAGCAGCCCCTCGCGATTTGGATCGTCGCCCGCCCATTCAATGAGGACGCGCACGGCCGCTTCTGCGTCGGCCTGGGTTGGCTTCGCCATCCGGATTTTCTCCCGAACCTACAACATTGGAGCGGGAAAACCGCCCCGACGCATGAGCTTGCGACGGAGCGGCCGATTTGGCAAATCGCCGACGGGTTGCGCGCCTCCAATAAGCGGGACGTCCAGGCGCGCTCTAAGGGACGATGCTGCGGCCCACATTGCCGATGGCCGAACCCACTGAATTCACGGTGCGCTTCACGAAGCCGAAGGCGCCGCCTTCGTTCTGAGGCGGGGGCGGCGGCGGCGGCGCGGCGGGCATGGGCTCCGGCGTCGCGGCGGCCTCAGCCGCAGGCGCGGCGTCGGGCGCGCGCGGCTTCGGCTTTTTGGCGGCCTGCGCCGGCTTGGGCTTCGGCTTCGCGACCTTGGCGGGCGCGGCCGGCTTCGGCTCCGGACTAACGAGCTCGGGCTTTGCGGGCTCATGCTTGACCGCTTCCAGCTTGGCGGGCGCGGCGGCGGCCGGGGTCTCGGGCGGCGACGCCATGAAACGGTTGGCCGGGGGCGCGGCCGGCGCGGCGGGCGGCGTCAGTTTGGCGACGGCGCCGGCCGGCGTGGCCGGGATAGGCGCAACGGCCGCCCCTGCGGCGGGCGCAACGGGCGCCACGGCCGCGCGCGCGGCCGGAGCCGCCGGGGCAGCGGGCGCAGGCGCAGGCGCGGCCGGCTTCGGGGCCGCTGGGACAGGCGCGGCCGGGACGACGGGAACGGCTGGTAGCGGGACGGCGGCCTCGGCCGCCGCGGATTGAGGGGCGGGCGCGGATTCCGCGGCCGGCGCCTCAGCGGCCGGCGGCGGCAATTCGGCGCTTTGCGCCGCGGGGTCGCCTTCGGCCGACGCAGCGGCTTCGCCCTTCGGGGCCTCGGCGGCGGGCTCCTCGGCCGTCGCCTGATCGGCCGGGGCCGCGTCTTCCGATCCGGCCGGCGCAATGTCGGCGATAGGGGCGTCCTCGGCGGGCGCGCGCCATTTCGCGAGCGTCCAGCCGAGCCCGGCGAGACCTGCGGCGATGATGACGACCGAAAGATAGATCAGCTTGCGGCGTCCGCCTTCCGACGGCTTGTCGGCGGCGAAAAGCGCGTCTTCCGACGACGTCTTCGGCGCCCAGCCGGCGTCGTCGGCCGCCGTCGGCGCGATCGGCGGCGGCGCGAAATCCCCCGGGCCGGCCTCGAGCGCCGGAAATGGCGGCGGTTGAACCGGCTCCGGCCCCGCCTCCGTCGCGGCGCTGAAGGTCGGTTCGAGCGTCACTTCCGGCGCTTTCGACCCATTCGGGGACTCCGCGTCGCGCTTCAGGATTTCCTTGAACTCGGCGAAAGCCGCCATGAGTTCCTTGTCGTCTGCTTGCGTCGTCATGCCTGCCCACTTGCGTGTCGTGGACCGCCGAAAACCGGCGGGAATAGTCGCGGCCAATCGCCGCCGAAAGTCGTTCCGGCGAGCGCGAGCCCGAATCAGAACCAATAAATTGTGGCGGTTATTCGCCTATTAAGCCCCGCTTGCGCCGGAACAAGCCGGCGACCGCAGCGTTTTGGGCGCATCGGGCGGGTTCTCACTCCGCCGGCCGCGAGCGCCTCGAGCGCTCATCCCTCCAAGGAGAATGATCATGATGGATTGGAACCGGATCGAGGGGAACTGGAAGCAGTTCAAGGGCAAGATCAAGGAAAAGTGGGGCGAACTGACCGATGACGACATTGATCGCCTGGAAGGCAATCGCGAGCAGTTCGAAGGCAAGATCCAGGAAAAATACGGGATCGGCAAGGACCAGGCGAAGCGCAATGTCGACGACTGGCTGAAGAACCTGCAGTAATCGGCTAAACCGGCGGTCGTCGCCCCGGCCGCCCTTTCTTTTGGGCGTTATCTCTTTTCGCCGAATTTCTTCCAGAAATCGCGCGCCGTCCCTGCGGCGCAGACGGCCTCCATCGACCGATACATCGTGCCGTCCTCGTTTCGGTACTCTTTCTCGCACCGCGCGATCTCGCGGTCGTAACGCTTTTTCCGTGCGGCGCTCAGCGTCGAAAGGAAGCCTTTCTCGCAAATTTCCTGCACGGTCCCGCCGCGCTGCACGTCGGCGGTCGAACCCCAAAGGCACGCCTCGTAGATTTTATACGCCTCCCCGCAGTTCTTCGCCGCGGCGACTTTGGCCTCCTCGGCCGCGAGATCGGCGCAATCGGCAAAGGCCGGAGAAGCCGCCAAGGCGAAAGCAAAGTGCAAAGACGTCACTCTTATTTTTTGCATGAGAGCCTCCTTCGGCCGCGCGCCTTCTTCGAATAATTTGCGTCAGGGCGCCATGCGCCGGCGCGCCGCCCCGCGACGACGAAGCGCAGGCTTCCTGGAACGAATCCAAGCTATCCAAATTGACGCGGCGCCGGCAGGCTTTCTAGAGTCGATCGCGTTTTTTATTGAAGCGAGCGGCTATGCTTCCTCGACACCTCGTTCTACGCGGCGCGCTGGCGCTTTCGCTATGCGCGGCCTTTTCCTTTCCGGCAATGGGGCTCGAAGGCGCAACGCCGGCCCCCGCCGGAGAGTCTGGACTGACGCCGCTCGAGCGGCTGGGAAAGCATATTTTCGAGGACAAAAACCTCTCGCGCCCGGCCGGCGTTTCCTGCGCCTCCTGTCACGACGCGGCGACCGCCTTTCAGGGCGCGAACGGCTCGCCCGTTCCCGCCGTGGCGCGCGGCTCGAAGCCGGAGTCGCTCGGCAAGCGGAATACGCCCTCCATCATGTATGCGTCCTTCGCCCCGCCTTTCGGCTTTATCGACGACAAGGACGAGGAGACGGGCAAGGTCGAGAAAATTCCCGCGGGCGGGCAGTTTCTGGACGGGCGCGCGAGCGATCTTCTCGCGCAGTTCGAGGGGCCGCTTCTCGATCCGCTCGAGATGAACGCCCCCTCCAAGCGCTTCGCCGTCGAGGCGATCCGCGACGGCGCATATTCCGCGCTCGCCAAAGACGTTTACGGCGAGAAGATTTTCGACGATCCCGACAAGGCCTTCGAGAAAATGGCGCAGGCCGTCGTCGCCTTCGAGTCGAGCGCGCGCTTCCATCCCTTCGCGTCGAAATTCGACGATTATCTTCGCGGCAAGGTCAGGCTCACCGCCGTCGAGCAGAAGGGCTTCGAGCTTTTCAAGGACCCGAAGAAGGGCAATTGTCTCGCCTGCCATGCCGGCGAGAAAGAGTCGCACGATCCGCAGGACTGGCTCTTCACCGATTTCACATATGACGCGCTCGGGGCGCCGAAGAACGCCGCCATCGCGGCGACGGCCGACGCGCCCGATCTTGGCCTGTGCAAACGCGGCGGCCTGGACAAGTTCGCGCCCGGCGGCTTCGACATCAACAGCGTCTGCGGGGCGTTCAAGGTCCCGACACTGCGCAATGTCGCGGTGACGGGCCCCTATCTGCACAATGGCGTCTTCACGAAGCTGCGGGACGTCGTCGCCTTCTACGCGACGCGCGACACGGATCCCGCGCGCTGGTATCAGAAGGGCGCGCAGGGAAAGGCCGAGAAGTTCGACGATCTGCCCGCTGAATATCGCGAGAACGTCAACACGCAAGAGGTTCCCTATGACCGCAAGGCGGGCGAGAAGCCGCGTCTTTCGGAACAGGAGATCGACGCCATCACGGCGTTTCTCGAGACGCTGACGGATCGCGCCGCGCGGTGACGCCCGCCGTCTCGCCAGAGCCTGCTCGGGGTTTCGCAGATCGCGTTTTCCTCGCGGCTCTCCCCGTCAGCCCGCGACGAGGCCGTAGCGGGCGAGCGTGGCGCGCAATTGGGGATCAGGTTTCGCGCCGCTCGTGAATACCGCGCGCGCCTGGCCCTTTTTCGCAAAGCTTTCCTCGACGCCCTTATCGCGCAGTAAAGAGTCGGCGCGGCGCGCAATTGCGGGCGCCGGATCGATCCAGTCGACGGGCCAGGGCGCAAGGCGCCGGAAATCCTCCACGAGCAACGGATAATGCGTGCAGGCGAGCGCGATCGCGTCGGTGCGTGCGCCATTCTCCTCGACGAAACAGGGCGCAATCTCAGCCGTGATGTCTGCGTCGCGGACGCCCTGTCCGTGCATCTGCGCTTCGGCGAGCTTCGCCAGATTGGCCGAGCCGACAAGCGTGACGCGGCAATGGGCGGCGAATTGCGCAATGAGGTTCTGCGTGTAGTCGCGTTTCACCGTCCCCGGCGTACCGAGCACGGAGATGAGGCGCGAACGGGAACGCTCCGCCGCGGGCTTGATGGCCGGCACCGTCCCGACGAACGGCGTCTGCGGCCAATGCACGCGCAGATAGGGCAGCACGATCGTCGAGGCCGTATTGCAGGCGATGACCACCATGTCCGGCGCATGTTCGGCGATGAGCTCCGCCATCACCTGCATGACGCGGGTCACGAGGTCGGGCTCCTTCCAATTGCCATAGGGAAAACCGGCGTCGTCGGCGCAATAGACGTAATCGGCGCCCGGCCGCAGCTTGATGATCTCGGAAAAGACCGTGAGACCGCCGAGGCCGGAATCGAAGACGAGGATTTTGGGCGGTCGGGTCATGAGAGGGTGCGCGAATCGTCGGGGATGATCGTTATCATCGCGCAGGGATCGTTAACGCACACCCATCAAGCATAAGCTCGCCGTCTATGACGCTTCCTATCTCGAACTGGCGGTTCGACAGCGCTTACCGCTTACGACGCTCGACTCCGCCCTCGAGAACGCTGCGCGCGCCGAGGGGGTCGACATTATTGGTTCGGACTGATCAGAACGGCAGGTTGAACACGCGCGACGGCTCCAGCGCGCCTTCCACCACTTCGCCGAAAGCGACCGGCACGCCGCCGCAGGCCGCATAGACCACGCCTTCCGCCGGCGCGTCGCGGCCGCGCAGGATCACGGAGCCGCCGCGACGCAGCCGCGCCGCCGTATCGCGATCGACCACGACGCAAGGAAGCTCGGTGAGGCCCGCCTCGACCGAGAGCAAAGCCTCGCCGGCCATTTTCTGATTTTCGATCTCGTCGAGCGTGTAGGAATCGTCCTCGACGAAGGGGCCGACACGCGTGCGGCGCAACGCGGTGACATGGCCGTAACAGCCCATGAGGCGCCCGAGGTCGCGGGCGATGGCGCGCACATAGGCGCCCTTGCCGCACGCCATGTAGAAAACGGTCTCTTCCGGCGAACAGGCTTCGATCGTCAGCGAATGGATTGTGACGGCGCGCGCCTTCAGCTCCACCGTCTCGCCCTCGCGCGCAAGGTCATAGGCGCGCTGGCCGCTGATCTTGATCGCGGAGAATTGCGGCGGCGTCTGCAGAATGTCGCCGATGAACTGCGGCGTCAGCCGTTCGATCTCGGCGCGCTCGGGCCGCTTGTCGCTCCTGCGCGTGATCTCGCCATCGGAATCGTCGGTGTTGCTCTCCGCGCCCCATTTGACGGTGAAGCGATAGGCCTTCTCGCCGTCCTGCACGAAGGGCACGGTCTTGGTCGCTTCGCCGAAGGCGACCGGAAGAATGCCCGACGCCAGCGGATCGAGCGTGCCGGCATGGCCGGCCTTCTGCGCATTGTAGATGCGTTTCAGGCGCGAGACGGCCTGCGTGGAGGTCAGCCCCACCGGCTTGTCGAGCACCACCCAGCCGTCGACGACGGCGCGATTGGATCTTCTCTGGCTCATAATTCTCAGACGTTGTCTTTGTCTTCGTCCGACGCTTCCAGATCGCGCTTCACGCGCTCGGAATTCAGGATGGCGTCGATACGCGACACATTGTCGAAACTGTCGTCGATGCGGAAACGGATTTCCGGCGCGAATTTGAGATTCACGTCATGCGCGATCTCGCCGCGCAGAAATTTCTTGTGCCGGTCGAGCGCGCCGATGACTTCCTGCTCGTCCTTGCCGCCGAGCGGCATGACATAGACGGTCGCGAGCTTGAGGTCGGGGCTCATCTTCACGCGCGAGACGGTGACGACGTGCTTTTCCAGCACAGGATCGCTGATGTCGCCGCGCGACAGCATCTGCGCGATGGCGTGCCGCACGAGTTCGGCGACGCGCAGCATGCGTTGCGACGGCGCAGCGCCGGCGGAATGGTGGGATCGGGACATTTTTCCTAAGATTACTCGATTTCGCGGGATGACGACCCGCGCATCATGGCGAGGAGTCTTTCAAACGCGCGGACTTCGGCCTTTTCGACCTTCGCGTCGATCCTGTCGTCCATCGCGTTACTGACGAACCTCGATATTCCTTTCACTTCGCCGCTCAATTCGTCGAGCTGCCGTTGAACGTCGCGCAGCTCTCGCCGCAGCTCCCTGTTTTCGGCCTTCAACGACGACACAAGGCGCTCAAGCTCGAGAATGTTCTTCCCGAATTCGAGGAAGCGTCTCCAGGAAAGCTTCCACTCGCCGACATCGCTATCTCGCGACGTCGGCGGCCTTTCCGCCTCCCCGCCTTCGCCCATCAATGCGTCTCCGCGAGCAGATGCTCGAGAACTTCTCGCGTCTGCGCCTGCGTGCGATCAATCTGCTTTCTACGAACCTCCATCTCGACGAGATCGCGCCGCGTCTCGTCGACGATCTCCGACATCGTCCCGGCCGACCGCTCCAGGGAAGCCAGCATGAAATCGACCGCCGGGCCGGGGGAGTTCTGGCAATATTGCTCTAACGCCTCCTGCGCCGCATCGAGACGCGCATTCGCGTCAAGCTCGTCGCCCGCTTCACGGAGCAATCTCTCAGCGGCCAGGACAGTTCTTGCCAACGCCACGTCGCGAGAACCCCGTTGCGCCGCGAGGCATTGATCGAGTTCAGTCGCTCCCTGCACGATCTTTCTGACCGCAAGCTCGAACCGCTGCTCTCTCGTCGCGCTCATGGCGTTCCTCCCACGACAAGCCGCCGCCTTTACAGCGTCCGCTTGATCTCCTCGACGCGGTAGCACTCGATGACGTCCCCGGCGCGCATGTCCTGATAGTTCTCGAAGGCCATGCCGCATTCCTGACCGGCGTCGACCTCCTTGACCTCGTCCTTGAAGCGCTTGAGCGTCGAGAGCTTGCCCTCATGCACCACGACATTGTCGCGGATGAGGCGCACGCCCACGCCGCGCTCGACTTTGCCGTCGGTGACGCGGCAGCCCGCGACCTTGCCGACCTTGGAAATGTCGAAGACTTCGAGGATCAGCGCATTGCCGAGCATGGTCTCGCGCAGCGTCGGCGCGAGCAGGCCCGACATGGCCGCCTTCACATCATCCACGAGGTTGTAGATGATGTTGTAGTAGCGGATCTCGATGCCGGCGCGCTCCGCCGCCTCGCGCGCTTCCTTATGGGCGCGAACATTGAAGCCGATGACGGCGGCGCCGGAAGCCTCCGCCAGCGCGATGTCGGATTCGGAGATGCCGCCCACGCCCGCATGCACGATGCGCGCGCCGACTTCGTCCGTTCCGAGCTTTTCGAGCGCCGCCCCGATGGCTTCGACCGAGCCCTGCACGTCGCCCTTGATGACGAGCGGGAACTCCTTGCGGCCCGCCGCCTTGAGCTGGCTCATCATATCGGAGAGCGAGCCGCGCGCCGAGCCGCCGCGGGCGGCGAGCTTGTCGCGCTTCAGACGCTCGCGATATTCGCTGATCTCGCGGGCGCGCGCCTCGGACTCGACGACGGCGACGCGGTCGCCCGCTTCCGGCGTGGAATTGAAACCGAGAATCTCCACGGGGAAGCTCGGACCGGCCTCCTGACGCGTCTCGCCCTTGTCGTCCAGAAGCGCGCGAACGCGCCCCCAGGCGGTGCCGGCGACGATGATGTCGCCGACGCGCAGAGTTCCGCGCTGGACGAGCATGGTGGCCACCGGGCCGCGGCCCTTGTCGAGACGCGCCTCGATAACCGTGCCTTCGGCGGCGCGGTCGGCGTTCGCCTTGAGGTCGAGCACCTCGGCCTGCAGCGAAATCGCCTCAAGCAGCCTGTCGAGATTGAGCTTCTGCTTCGCCGAGACTTCCACTTCGAGCGTTTCGCCGCCCATGCTCTCGACCTGCACCTCGTGCTGCAGCAGCTCGGTGCGCACGCGTTCGGGCTTGGCGTCAGGCTTGTCGATCTTGTTGATCGCCACAATCAAAGGCACGCCGGCGGCGCGGGCGTGATTGATCGCCTCGATCGTCTGCGGCATGACGCCGTCATCGGCGGCGACGACAAGCACGACGATATCCGTCACCTTGGCGCCGCGGGCGCGCATGGCCGTGAAGGCCGCGTGGCCGGGCGTGTCGATGAAGGTGATGGGCAGGCCCGCGGGCGACGTCACCTGATAGGCGCCGATATGCTGGGTGATGCCGCCGGCTTCGCCGGAGACGACATTCGCCTGACGGATCGCGTCGAGCAGCGACGTCTTGCCGTGGTCGACATGGCCCATGATGGTGACGACCGGCGGACGCGATACGAGATCGCCCTCGACGTCCGGCGTATCGAAGAGGCCTTCCTCGACGTCCGACTCGGCGACGCGCTTGACCGTGTGCCCCATCTCTTCGGCGACGAGCTGCGCGGTGTCGGCGTCGATGACGTCGTTGATCTTGTGCATCTCGCCCTGCTTCATCAGCAGGCGGATGACATCCACGGCGCGCTCCGACATGCGGTTCGCGAGCTCCTGAATCGTGATCGTTTCAGGCAGCACGACCTCGCGGGAGATCTTTTCCTTCTGCTCCACCTGGCCGCGGAAAAGACGCTGCTGGCGGCGCTTGAAGGAGGCGACGGAGCGCGTGCGCTCTTCGTCCGTCCCCGCCGTGGCTGTCGAGACGGTGAGGCGGCCGCGGTCTTTCATCGCGCCGCCGCGAGACGGCGTCGGGCGCGGGGGGGCGGGCGGCGTGAAGCCGCCAATCTTGCCCACGGGCGGACGTCTGACGCCGGGCGCCGACGCGCCGGCGGGGGCCGCGCCGGATCTGACGGCAGGAGCCGGGCCAGGCCGGGCGGTGGGCGCGGCGGCTTTCGGCTGGACGGCGGCGGAGGGCGCGGCCGAGGCGGCGGCGTCCTGCGGCAGACGGCGACGGGCCTCTTCCTCGGCCTTGCGCTTCGCCTCGGCCTCGCGCGTGAGGCGCTCCTCCTCCTCGCGCTTGCGCGCTTCGGCGGCGGCGCGCTCGCTGCGCTCCCGTTCATCGCGTTCGGCGCGAATTTTGGCTTCGGCCTCGGCGCGGCGGCGATCTTCCTCCTCACGGGAGCGGGCGTCGGAGAGCGCGCGGGCGCGGGCCTCGCGCTCCTCATTGGTCAGCTCGCGCAGCACCATGCCGGAATTGCCGCGCGGCGGCGCCGGAGAACGCGGTTGCTCCGCCCGCGGCGGCGGAGCGGAAGGCGCGGCGGCGGGCGGCGGCGCGGCGGGCGCAGCCGCGGCGGGCTTCGCCGGCTCGGCATGACCCGGCGCGCGACGCTTCACCTTCTCGACCACGACCACTTTCGAGCGGCCATGGGAGAAGCTCTGGCGCACCATGCCCTGCTCCCCGGCCGGCCGCTGCTTCAGATGCAACGTCTTCGACGGCGCGACAGTCAGGGTTTTGTCGCTGTTCTCGCTCTCACTCATCCAGCTTCCGATCCTCGGCCGCTTCCGACCCAATTGCATTCACAGTCTCTTCCGGCCGCTCGCCAGCGTCCGGCTCTTCGTCCCGCATCATCTGCGCCGCAAGGGGCGCGCCGTCCAGCGTCACGCCCCGATAAGCCGCCAACCGGCGGCAGCGCGAAAGAAAACTCATCCCCGCCCCGCCAGAGGCGAGCGCAGCATGTATCACATTTGTGCGACCTAAAGCCAAATCCAATTGGCTTGACGTAAATAGTCCGACGATCGGGGGAACGCCATCGTTTTCCTGCCTGTTTCCCGCGTCGGCTCTCCGGGCGCTTTGACGCAGCTTGCGCTTGCCGTCCGCGCCGCCGTCGGCGGCCTCGATCAGGATGGCCGCCGCGCTTTTCGCGAGCTGGTCGGCGACCTTGTTGAAACCCGCAGTCACCGCGCCGGCTTTATTCGCCAGCGCCAGCATTTGCAGGCAATCGGCCTCGAGCAGCCGGTCGACGTCCTGCGCAAGTTGCGCCGGCGCTTCGACCTGCTCCTTGAGGCTCTTTGCGAAAATCCGCTTTTTCGCGGCCTCGGCCACCAGTTCGGCGCGGGCGCCGACCCAGACGCCGCGGCCCGGCAGGCGCGCGCGAATATCCGGCGCGATGACCCCGTCGGGTCCGCGCACGAAGCGGATCATCGCCTCGGGCGGCTCGCGCCGCCGCGTGACGATGCAGGTCCGCTCGGACTCGCGTTCTTTGCTCGCCAAAGCCGCCACTATCCCTGTTCGCCCTCCGCCGGCGCTTCTTCTTCCGCCGGTTCGGCTGTCTGCTCCTCGATCCAGCCTGCGCGCACGCGCGCGGCCATGATCATCGCCTCCGCCTCCTCGCGGGAGAGGTCGACGCCCTCGAGGAAGCCTTCGTGCTTGGTCGTCTCGCCGTCCTTCTTTTCGGTCCAGCCGACGAGATCGTCGGGCACGCAGCCGGCGAAGTCCTCCATCGTCTTCACGTCGTTCTCGCCGAGCTTGACCATCATGGCGGTGGTCATGCCGTCGATCTCGCGCAGCTCGTCGGCGACGCCCAGCTCAACGCGGCGGGCCTCATTCTCGGCCTCGAGGCGATCGAGGTAATTGCGTGCGCGCGTCTGGATTTCGTTCGCGGTCTCCTCGTCGAAGCCCTCGATCGTCGCAAGCTCCGGTAGTTCGACGTAAGCGAGTTCTTCGACAGAGCGGAACCCTTCGGAGGCGAGCAGGCGGCCGACGACTTCGTCGACGTCGATCGCCGACATGAAGCCCCTGGTGCGCTCCTCGAATTCCCTCTGGCGGCGCTCGGACTCTTCCGCCTCGGTCAGAATGTCGATGTCCCAGCCGGTGAGCTGCGACGCGAGACGGACATTCTGGCCGCGGCGGCCGATCGCGAGAGAGAGCTGGTCGTCGGGCACGACGACTTCGATGCGCGAGCTGTCTTCGTCGAGCACCACCTTGACGACTTCCGCCGGCTGCAGCGCGTTGACGATGAAGGTCGCGGCGTCCGCCGACCAGGGAATGATGTCGATGCGCTCGCCCTGCAATTCCTGCACGACCGCCTGAACGCGCGAGCCGCGCATGCCGACGCAGGCGCCGACCGGATCGATCGACGAGTCGCGCGACACGACGGCGATCTTGGCGCGCGAGCCCGGATCGCGCGCGACCGACTTCACCTCAATCACGCCGTCGTAGATTTCCGGCACTTCCTGCTTGAAGAGCTTCGCCATGAATTGCGGATGGGTGCGCGACAGGAAGATCTGCGGCCCGCGCTGCTCGCGGCGCACGTCATAGACATAGGCGCGGGCGCGGTCGCCCGGGCGGAACATTTCGCGCGGGATCATCTCGTCGCGGCGGATGACGCCTTCGCCGCGCGCCAGATCGATGATGACATTGCCATATTCGACGCGCTTGACGACGCCGTTCACGATCTCGCCGATGCGGTCCTTGAACTCGTCATATTGGCGGTCGCGCTCGGCCTCGCGCACCTTCTGCACGATGATCTGCTTGGCCGACTGGGCCGCGATGCGGCCGAAATCGAAGGGCGGCAACGTCTCGGAAATCCAGTCGCCGGCCTGCGCCGCGGGATTGCGCTTGCGGGCGTCCTCGATGGAAATCTGCGTCGCCTCGTTCTCGACCCTGTCGACGACGAGCAGCAGGCGGGAGAAACGCACCTCCCCGGTCTTGGGATTGATCTCGGCGCGCACTTCGGTCTCCTGACCGTAGCGCGAGCGGGCCGCCTTTTGCAGCGCGTCCTCCATCGAGGCGATGACGATCGAGCGGTCGATCGATTTTTCGCGCGCGACGGCGTCGGCGATCTGCAGAATTTCGAGTCGGTTGGCGCTGACGGCCATGGCTCAGTCTCCCTCGGAACGGGCGGCTCGGGGCTTTCCTGGCGCCGGGCCTTTCTTGAAATGCGTCTGAACGCCGGCAGGAACCAGCGGCTTCGCCTTGCTCTTCTGCGGACCCCGGAAGCGGCCGGGCCCGCGGCGCGGGCGCTCCTGCTCCGTCGCCTCTTCTTCCTGCGCGGCCTGTTCGAGCTTGCCGGCGCGGAGCGACTCCCGGATGAGCGCTTCCGTCAGCATCAGCTTGGCTTCGTCGAGATCGGCGAGCGGCAGAGCGACCAGCTTTTCCTCATCTTCGCGCGCGTCGTTGCGTTCGATCGTCACCTTTGCGGCGCGGCCTTCTCCCTCGACGCCGATGAGGATCCCGCGAAAGCGCTTGCGGCCGGACTCCAGCGGATGGGTCAGCTCGACGCGCGCCTCATGACCCACGGCGCGGGCGAAATCGGAAACGCGCACCAGCGGCCGGTCGACGCCGGGCGAGGAAATTTCGAGGCGATATTCGCCCGAGACGATGTCCGCGACGTCGAGTTCGGGAGAGAGCGCCTGGCTCGCCGCCTCGCAATCGTCGATGGTCATGATCCCGTCGGGACGCTCGGCCATGATCTGAAGCGTCTGCCCGTTCTGCTGCATCAGCTTGACGCGCACCAGCCGGAAGCCGAGTTGCGCCAGCACCGGCTCGGCGAGATGCGCCACGCGCGCGGCGACGCCCGTCTCGGAGACGAGGCGGGGCTCGTCGAGGGCGGCGTCGATGGGTGCGGCGTTTTCGGTCAAGCTGTCGGTCCTGTTCGCGGCTGCGGTCTCGCCAAACAAAAAAGAGCGGGTCCCCGCAGGGCCCCACTCTCAATGGCGACCATCCGAAAATGATCGTTATGAGAAGGAATTTTGAGCTTTATACACGAGGACGCCGGCAAAGGGCAAGGGAAACCGAATCGGGGCAGCGACCCATTCTCGAATTCGTTCTCTAGCGCCGTCGCCCCGACAGAGCGAAAGAGCCGGCCTGCCCGGAACGGATCGATTCTACAGTTTTCGTGTCGCGCCGTCGGCTGTCGCGACCCTGACGTCGGCGTAACGGCACGCGCCGCGGCGCCGCTGGAACGGCGTGATCGCCAGCAGCCAGATATGGCTGACCGCTTTCGCCGATCCGCCAATATGGGTGGCGTAGTCGGCGGCGACGTCCCGCTCCAGCTCCCGCCACGATCCAAGGCCTTTCGCGCCGGAATCGACGACCATATGGGTCTCGACGGCGTCCCATCCGGCGAGCGGGCAGCGGAAAACCTTGCCCGTCGGCAGCGCCGAGCTCCAAATATAGGTGAGGTCTCGCCCATCCGCGAATTTGACGCCGATGGACAGATAGTCGTGAACGGGCGCCTGGTCTTCCGCGACGTTTGACGGCAATTGATCGATTTTCCAGCGCCAGCCGAGTTTCGGACGGGACGCGAGAGAGATCGTCAGCGGACGCTCGATAATGGACGCGCTTCCCGCGCTCTCGCACACAATCTCGCCATTCGCGTCCCGAATGAAGCTCTCCTCTCCGCCGCCGAGCAGGAAAAGATTGGACCAGCCTTCCGGCAGTTTGCGATTGCGCCTCAGGCGAGCCAGTTCAGCGCCTGCAAGATCGCCGATATTCCCGCCAAGGGCCGCGAGGCTCTCGAGGCCCCTGGCCGCCGCGCCGCGCCACAGGAGCGCAACGCCGGTAATGTTCACGTCGTCCCTGCGATAGACGTCTTCCGGAATCCTGAGCCGGCCGTCCTCGTCGGCGTACAGCGTCGCCAAGCGGGCCACCTCGATGAGACCGTCATGAGAGGCGGTCATTGTGCTCGTGTCCGTTCCCGGACTGTAGATCGGCCTTTGGCCCCGCATGCGCGCATGGAAAGCGAGACCGGGCGCGAACCAGAGGTCGTGCGGACGAGACAGCCACCATCGCCCGGCGACGAGAAAAGTCACTTGCTGGCCTTTCGCGGCCTCGAGGCCAAGATCGATCCAGGGCAAATCCGAACCGTTGATCTCAAACACGCGATAGCCGGCGAGTTCGGGCATGTCGGCCCGGGCGAGGAGGTCCTCCGCGTCCTTCTTGAAGCCCGCCCCCGCCGGACGGTCGGACGAAGCCGCGAACGCGGCTTTCGATCCCATGGCCGCGAAAGGCATGATCACGCCGAGAGCCGCGGCGCGTCGCAAAATGTCGCGGCGCGAAACGACGCCGCGCCCTGAGCCATTCGTCGCATAAGAAAGTTCAAGGCAATAAAGGCACATTCGCCGCTTCCTGATCTCCCGCCGAACCGCGGCCGGCGTCGTTTCGCAATCGGAGAGCCGAATGTTATCGTTCGCCGAGACGATCTGCATGCCGGGCGGCGCCGAAAGGCGGCCTCTTATGGCGCGCGAGGGCAATGAATGCGACGAAGCGGATATACGCGCGCGAGCACGCTCGGGCCGATCGCGGACGTCGTCACGGCGAATGGCGGCTCGATCGATCGGGTTTTTCGCCGCGCCGATCTTCCCGTTAAATTATTGGATTCGCCCGACGCGCTTCTGCCGTTACGCGATCATTTCCGGCTTCTTGCGACCGCCTCGCGCGAATTGCGAGACGAGGCTTTCGCCGCGCGGCTCGGGCGCCAAACCTCGATCGCGGGCCTCGGAGTCTATGGCAAGTGGGTCTTGCAGGCTCCCACCCTGTTAGAAGCAATGCATCGCGCGGGAACGAGTCTGCCGCATATGATGCAGAGCGCGACGCGGCTGGCCGTACGGCGCTATGGCGACGAGGTTCACTGGTCATATGAGCTGGCGGACCCCGCCACGGAAGGGCGGCCGCAGAACGAGATGCTCGCGCTCTGGTACATGATCGTCATGATCCGCCATTTCGCCGGCGCCCGCTGGCTGCCGAGCCGAGTCATGGTCGGCGGCCTGCCGTCAAAGGCGCGTCGTTCGATCGACGAGCAAATGGGCGCCGACACGGTGATTTGCGACGGTCCCGGGACGATCGTTTTCGACAAGCGGCTGCTCATGGCGGTCAACCCGAATCTGAATGCGAACCGAGGCCTGATCGCCGACGAACTCGCGCGCATCTTCGACATACCGGCTCCGGACGACTTGCCGGGCAATATCGGCGTGCTGATCGATCTCGAATTACTCGGCGGTCGTCCCGACCTCTCCCGCATCGTCAGCCGGACCGGCCTGTCGAAACGGACGCTCCAGCGCCGCCTCGGAGAACTCGGACTGAGTTTTTCGGACCTTCTGAAGAACACGCTGCAGAGACGGGCCATAAACCTTTTGTGTCAGCCCGATCTGTCGATCACCGAGATCGCCTTGACGCTCGGCTATAGCGACCTCGCGCATTTCAGCCGCGCGTTCGAGAGCTGGAGCGGCCTGGCGCCCGGTCGATGGCGGGAGTTGGCCAAGCGCGGCGGATGACGTTCAAATTCCGCCCTCCGGGTGGATGGCTCGTCCAGCCCCCCAAGAACCGCTTAGTGAGAGATGAACTTGAAAGGCTCCGCGGCCACGAACTTTTCCGATACTTCGTCCGACAGCATCGGCCGTCCGCTCAGATCGAGCTTCATCGGTTTGCCGCCCGTCGCCGGCAAAACCTTTTCGAGGTCCACCCAGAAGATCGCAGGATTGTACGCGCTCTCGAAATAATAGCGTTTGGCCGCGACGTCCGAGACGGTGCGCCAGACGGTCGAGGCGATGTTCGGCTCCTTGGGATCGGTTATGCCCAGCGGCACGGAGATGGCGCGGATCAGCGAGAAGGTCGCGGCGGTCGCGAGCCTCGGATCGGACTCCTTGGCGGCCGCGTTCAAATTCCAGCTGATGCGGGCGAAGCGATCGGACGCGCGAGCCGTGCCGGGCAGAAATTCCAGGCCGCCCACCGTATTCCAATAGGCGTTGATGGCGAGCTGCTGGTCATAGCTCGGCGAATTGGTCATCACCCTATATTGCGGGCTGTGGTGGATGACGAGCTTGCCGTTCAGATATTCGAAAATGGCGCTGTCGCCCGTTGCGTCCGCAATGGCGAGATGCGCGCCGGCTTTATGGCCGTCGGGAAGATCCGGCGCGACCAGGACGAAGGGCTCCTTCTGCAAGGCCGTCACCGCCTCGGCCACCGTGCCGAAATTGTCGAGCGCATATTGCGCCCAGGCGCCGATGGAGAGCTTCGGCTTCTTCGACTTCGTCGCGTCGCCATAGTCCGCCTCGACGAGATAAAGGACATTGGCGACGAGGCCGGCGTCGTTCATGCCGTCGACAGTCGCGAGATTGTAGAAGGAGCTGATCACCGATCCGTGCTTGGCGGTCCATTTGATCGCCTCCTGCGGGACGCCCCCATCGCGCGCCATCCCCTTGGGGAAAGCCCAGAGGTCGGTATTGGGATCGACCATCCAGTCCATCGAGCGGCCGACCATGTAGGACTTGGTCCCCGTCTCGTAAAGGATGCGGGTGCAGGCGTCCGCGGGAAGCGTCGAGAGGGAAAGGGCGGCGCTGAGGGCGAGGCTGCAAATGGTCTTCTTCATCGCATGATCCTTGAAACAGAAAAGCGGCGCCGTCATTGCGGGCGCAGCGAAGCAATCCAGAAGCGTCATCACAACTCTGGATCGCTTTGTCGCTCCGCTCCTCGCGATGACGGAATCGGCCGATCGAAAGGCCGCTCAACTCTGGCACGGATCGGGATCAAAGCAATGAGGCGAGCTCCGCCTCGCTGAAATCAGCCCTAACCGGTCCTTGCGCGGCGAGCGCAAAATGAAACGATCCGCGCCGCCAATGCGCCGCGCTCCACTGTTGCGCCGAGCCGTCGAGCATCGTCACGCGCGGCGGATCGAGCGCGATCGCGAAACTGTCGAGCGCGCGCGCGAGCCCCTGTCCGGTCGTTTTCACCACGGCCTCTTTCAATGTCCAGATCGCGAAAAACATATCGCGCCGCGCCGCGCCCTCGACGGCCGCGAGCAGCGCGACTTCCTCCGGCGCGAAAAAACGTTGCGCGAGTTTCATGCTTTCAGCGCGGCGGTCGGACGGCTCCACGTCGACGCCGATCTCCGCGCCGTCGGCGACCGCGACGGCGACCATGCCGCGCGTATGGGAGAGACTGAAACGCAGGTCTCGCGCGCAATCGAGAAGGTAGGGTTTGCCGAGCTTCGTCGCGGCGAAGCGCCAATCCTGCGGCGGGCGGGCGGCGCGGCGCGAAAGCTCCAGGCGCAACAGCCCATGCGCGGCGACGTAGGATCGACGGTCTTCCTCAAAAGCGAAGCGCGCCGCACGGGCGCGCTCCTCGTCATCTAGCAAAGCGGCGAGCGCTTCCCATTGCGGGGCCGTTATCCCCGCAAGGTCGAGCGCCCGGACCGTAACGTCCACGATCAGGAGACGCCGAGCTTCTTCTGAAGGTTGGTGGACGACGTCGTGTATTGGAAGAGGAGCTTCTTGTCCGGGAAGATGTAACGATGCGCTTTCTGAGCCGCGAGAGCGCCCTCATGGAAGCCCGAAAGGATCAGCTTCAGCTTGCCCGGATAATAATTGATGTCGCCCACCGCGAAGATGCCGGGATGGCTCGTCTCGAACTTCTCGGTGTCGACCGGGATCAGATTCTCATTGAGCTGAAGACCCCATTCGGCGACCGGGCCGAGCTTCATGGTGAGGCCGAAGAAGGGCATCAGGCGATGGCAGGAAAGCTTCTCTTCCACGCCGTCATTGCCCTTGAGCAGCGCGCTGACGAGCTGGCCGTCGGCGCCCTCGACCTGCGTGATCTGTCCGAGCTTGAAGGCAATCTTGCCCGAGGCGACCAGCTCCTGCATCGCCGCCACCGAATGCGGCGCGGCGCGGAAGGCGTCGCGGCGATGGACGAGGGTGAGGCTCTTAGCGATGGGCTGGAGATTAAGCGTCCAGTCGAGCGCGCTGTCGCCGCCGCCGACGATGACGACGTCCCTATCGCGGAAATCCTCCATGCGGCGCACCGCGTAGAAGACCGACTTGCCCTCATATTGTTCGATCGTGGGGATTGGCGGCTTTTTGGGCTGGAAGGAGCCGCCCCCGGCCGCGACGATGACGACCTTGGCGAGGAAGACCTTGCCGGCGTCGGTCGTGAGGCGGAAGGAGGGCTTCTCCGGCGTGCCGAGCGAGGTGAGCGTCTCGACCATTTCATTGAAGTGATAGGTCGGATGGAAGGGCGCGATCTGCTTGAGAAGATTGTCCGTCAGGCCCTGGCCGGTGACTTCCGGAATGCCGGGAATGTCATAGATCGGCTTCTCGGGATAAAGCTCCGAGCACTGGCCGCCGGCGCGCGGCAGAATGTCGATCACATGGCATTTGATGTCGAGGAGACCCAGTTCGAACACCGCGAAAAGGCCGGCCGGGCCCGCGCCGACGATGACGACATCGGTTTCGATCGCGGCTTCGTTGAGCTGGTTCATATTCTAAATCCTTGTCTCAATGGCGGCGGGCGCCGCGTCGGGGCCTCCGGCGGCGAAGGGGGAAGCACCCTCGCGAGCGATCGGAAACGGCCAGACGAAGAAACCGGGGAGGATTTTCGAACGCGGCCAGCCGACCGGCGGATGAGCCATCCGCCGCCGCTCGCGTTCGTCTATAGCATTCGTTGGAAGATGCAACGCCAAACCGCTGCGGCGCGAAGCCGCCGCAGCGCCGCGCGCGACCGATCAGCCCTGCTGGGCGGGGGTGTTGACGACGAGACCGTCCAGTTCCGGGCGCACCGTGATCTGGCAGCAGAGGCGCGAATTGGGCTTCACGTCGAAGGCGAAGTCGAGCATGTCCTCTTCCATCTGGGAGGGCTTGCCGACCTTTTCCGTCCATTTTTCATCGACGTAAACGTGGCAGGTGGCGCAGGCGCAGGCGCCGCCGCATTCGGCGGCGATTTCGGGGATGTCGTTGCGGCGCGCGGTCTCCATGACGGTGGAGCCGACCTCGCCCTCGACGGTGCGCGGCTGGCCGTTCGAATCGACGAACGTGATCTTGACCTTGGTCGGCGCGCCGCCACCCGGTTCGGCGCCGTAACGCGTCGCTTTGTCGTCGAAGCTCATCTTCACCATGACGCCCGTCTCTTCCCTCGTCGCGGATGCGCCTTTCGCCGCAAAATCAATTGCGATCGCTGGCGCTTACCGTCGTTCGGCCAAACCGAACCCCCGATTTTTGCTGCGTTCGATTAGCACCCGCTTCTTTGCCGCGCTAGCCCCCTCTTGTGGCCGCGCGGACGCCGCGCCTCGCCCGAATTTGCGCAAATGTCCTGAATCGCCGCTCAAATCGCAAAATTCAGTTTGGAGAAACAGCCGATGACGGATGTGGCGAGCGCGTTTCGGGGGCGCGCCCGCCTGACGCTCATCGAGCGCCGGGGAACGGTCGGATCACAGCCGGCTACGGGCCCAGGCGGCTATGCGGGCGAGCGCCTGCGCGGCGGCGTCGGTCAGCGCCAGGGCGGCGGCGGCGCCGGTATGGGCCGGCGCGAAAGTCTCGGCGGAGATATTCTGGGCGGCGCGCGCCGCGCCGGTGTTTTCGTCCAGAATGCGGACATAGATCTCGACGACCGCGACATTGCGGGCCACGTCGATCTCGAAGCGGCGGATATCCGTCGCCAGCGCCCGGCCGCTCCCGCCGATGCGCGCCGCGCCGACATCCGCTTTCTGCAGAGATTCGATCAGGCGTTCGCGCAGGAGGCGCGGAAGAGGGGCGGACCATCCGACGTCGGGGAGCACGAATACGCTGCCGTCCGCGTCGCGGAGGACGATGCGGTTCGAGCTGGTGGGCGAGACCGCCATCGGCTCCCGAATGGAGAGCGCGCCATCGGCGCGGACGGATCGATGCGTCGGAACCGACGCGCCGGCGAGATCGAAAACCTGGCTCGGCGGCTGCGCGCATCCCGCCGCGCAGAGGGCAAAGGCGGCGCAAACGAGCGCGCGCGCATTTTTCCCCCACGCCATTGGCCGCATGCCCCTTGCGATCAACCCAAGCCTGAACGGCTTTCGCTCTTCTAGACCATAAGGCCGCGCCGACAAAGAGCCTCAGCGACCGCGATATTCAGGCGTCGTCTGGGAAGGACCCCAGATGAATTGCGACGGGTCGCGCTCGATCGACTTTATCGCCTGATCGAGCGTATCGATGGCTTTGCGCGCGTCGACGGCGAGTTGCTCATATTGCTTCAGACCGGTCGCCGAGAAGCTCTTCAGACTGTTCGAGGCGCTCGCGACATTGCCGGTGATCGCCTTGAGCTGCCTGGGATCGATCGCCTTGATCGTCTTTTCGCCCGCCGCCAGGAAACTGTCGAGCCGCGCCGCGACGGGCTTCAAGGAATGCGCCGCCTCGGAGGCGTCCTTGATGAAAGCCGAGATGTTGTTTGAATTGTCGGCGAGCGTCTTGGTGAAGGTTTCCGCGTTTTTCAGCGTGCCGCTGATCGTGTCCTTGTTTTCGTCCAGAAGCTTGTCGAGCTTCACCAGCACCTCCGCCGCCTTGGTGGAGAGATTCTGAACATTGCCCAGGAGATTCTGAATTTCCGAGCGCTCGGCCTGGATCTGCGGATATTTCTGTCCTTCCGCCGCGACGAGATCGGGAGCGCCCGGCGTGCCGCCGACGAGCAGGACGTCCGCGACGCCGGTGAAGCCGCGCGTCTCGAGGCGCGCGCGCGTATTAGTCTTGACCGGCGTGCGTTCGTCGATCCGGACCAGCACGTCGACCTTGCTCGGGTCTTTCTCGGAGATGGCCAGATGCGTCACCTCGCCGACTTTGACGCCGTTGAAGAGAACCGACGACCCTCGGCTGAGGCCCGAGACGGAGCCCGAGAAGACGATCTGATAGACGTCCTGCTTGCCGGTCTGGCTCGGTCCGGAGAACCAGTAGACGAAGCCGAACGCCGCGAAGATCGCCGCGAGGGTGAAGGCCCCGATCAAGGCGTAGTTGGCGCGGGTTTCCATCGTCGTCCTCTCAATCGGCGGTCGCGGCGGCGAGCCGCCCGCCGCGCACCCCGTGGAAATAGGCTCTCAGCCAGGGATGGTCGGACCGCAGCAGGGTCTCGAGCGGCCCCTCAGCGATCACTTTGCCGTCAGCGAGCGCGGCGATCCGGTCGCAAATCGAATAAAGGCTGTCGAGGTCGTGGGTCACCATGAACACGGTGAGCCCGAGCGTTTCCTGCAGCGTCCCGATCAGTTCGTCAAACTCCGCGGCGCCGATCGGGTCGAGACCGGAGGTCGGCTCGTCCAGGAAGACGAGTTCGGGGTCGAGCGCCAGCGCGCGCGCCAGCGCCGCGCGCTTGACCATGCCGCCCGACAATTCCGACGGAAATTTGTCCGCCGCGTCGGGCTTCAAGCCGACAAGCTCGATCTTGAGCATGGCGAGTTCGTCCATCAGCTTCTGCGACAGGTCGCGCGTCTCGCGCATCGGCATCTGGATGTTCTGCTTGACCGTGAGCCCGGAAAACAGCGCGCCGTTCTGGAAGAGCACGCCCCAGCGCTGCTCCAGCGCCTTGCGCTCCTTGGAAGGAAGCTTGTCGCGCTCATGCCCGAAAATGCGGATGGAGCCGGCGCGCGTCGGCACGAGGCCGAGAATGGCGCGCGTGAGCACGGATTTGCCCTGGCCGGAGCCGCCGACGAAGCCCAGCACCTCGCCGCGATAGACGTCGAGATTGAGCCCGTTCATCACGAGCTTCTCGCCGAATCCGACGACAAGATCCCGCACGCTGATGACGACGTCGCCCGGCGATTGTCGTGGAGCCGAACCGTGCTCGTGGTGAAGGGTCATCGGCTGGCGCGCTCAATAATCGATCGCGGCGAAGAAGACCGCGAAGAGGCCGTCGAGGACGATGACCATGAAGATCGACTTCACGACCGAGGAGGTGACCTGACGGCCGAGCGACTCGGCCGAACCCTCCGTCGCGAGACCGTCCATCGCCGCGACCAGGCCAATGACCAGCGCCATGAAAGGCGCCTTGATGACGCCGACCATGAAGG